>JBEIUI010000086.1:0-15207 GCA_040374425.1 Verrucomicrobiia bacterium
CATCGCAGCATCTCGCAGGAGGTGGTTGGCTTGGATGTTGTAAGGATCGACCTCGAGGTTTTTTTCCGCGAGATCCATCGCCATCAGAGGGTCGCGTTTGACCATGGCCGAGCCTTTGATCGATGCCGAGGAAAGGCCCGAAAGGAAGGTTTTTTTGCCCTTGTTGACCGCCACCTCTGCGCGCCGCAAGATCTTGCGAGCATCCAGAAAAGCCGGCGCTTCCTTGAGCACCGACTGGATGAGTGAAATGGTGTAACCGAAATTCCGAACCTCGTAGGCAGCGAGGGATTTCAACCAGAGCGCGCGTGTTGTTTCGGTGAGGTCCTTTTCAGTCTGAAGAGCCATAGGGGATGCGAAAGGAAAGCCAATCTAGCGAGGTGTAACATTACTCTCCAAGCTTTGACAATGCCACGCGACGGAAAACCTGCGGAATACGTTCACACCGCGGTCGGAGTTCACCGGAATGGGATCTTTTTCCTCTAATCCGCGATTTTTTTGCTTGGATTTTGTCTCCCGTCGATCCGGGCATTGTAAAGCTTTTGCAGGTCCTGCCATTCGCGCTGCGCGTTTTCAGCAAAATGAGAGGGGCCATGCTCAAAGAGTACCGTAAAGGCGAAGGTGGCCCCGAGGAAAACAAGCAGCCAGAAAAGCGAACGCAGAAGACCCATAAGCTGGTATACCCGTTAGCCTAGGATTGTTTTATCCGCAATTGGGTTTTCTGAGAGCCCCTCTCGAAAAAGGTTTTTCATGGGCTCGTTACAAAGACGAGTAATCTCAGCCCGCTCATTTGAGGGCTTGAGCCGTAGGCGTTCCCAAGCGAAGCGTCTGGCATGCAGAATTACTTTGAGATGCTCGGACTGGCCGCCCGGCCCTGGCTGGAGCCTGAGGAGCTCAAAAAAGCCTTTCTTCGGGCCGCGGTGCTCTGTCATCCCGATGCGACCGGAAACGGGGAGAGCGGGCAATTTGCTCGGATCAATGCGGCCTACACAACTTTGCGAGAGCCGGCAGCCCGTTTGCGCTATCTGCTGGCTCTTGCCGAGCCGGACGAAGGCGATCCCGCGGCAGCCTCTCCGGAAAAAATTCCGGCTCGATGGGGCGATCTCTTCATGGATATGGCAGCTCAGCAACAGCAGGTGGCTTCCTTTTTGAAAAAGAAAGAACTCGTGCGCTCCGCTCTGGCTGTGGCGCTTTTAAGCGGGGAGGCTTCCGAGATTCGCCGTGCCTGCGGCGCTTCGGCTGCGCGTCTGGATGCAATGTGGGCAGATTGTTTGGAGCGTTTGCAGGAATGGGATCGCGCCTGGCCGGGAGTCGAAGCTGAGGAGGGGCTGGAGATTTTGCAAAAGGAGTTCAATTATCTAGCCCGCTGGCGGGAGCAGCTTCGCGCGGCGCTCGTGCTTTTAACGGTTTGAAGGCGCTTCTTCCTTGCGCCGCCGGCTCGACTCTGGCCTTCCCAGGCACAGCCGCAGCGGCTTCTCTTTCCCCTATGTCACCCATCGTCGGTATTGATCTTGGCACCACAAACTCGCTCATCGGTGTGATGGAGGCAGGTTTTCCAATACTCCTCGCCGGCTCCGACGGAGAGAGGCTCACACCGTCCGTGGTGCATTTTCCGGCCCACGGTGAACCGGTCGTTGGGCGCGCGGCTCTCCGAATGCGGGTTTTAGATCCGGCAGCAACTGTCTATTCAGCCAAACGTTTTATCGGCCGCCGCGTGGGCGAGGAAACCGCGCCGACCGGATTTGCCTTAACTGGCGCCGAGGGAACACCGGTTCGATTTGATGTTCGGGGCAAGCAGTATCCGCCTGAAGCGATTTCCGCCGAGGTGCTCGCAAAGTTGCGGGCGGATGCCGAACGGGTCCTGCAGTGCGAGGTCACCCGTGCCGTTATTACGGTGCCTGCTTATTTTAACGATGCCCAGCGCAACGCCACGAAAGCTGCGGGCGAGCTGGCTGGGTTCACCGTCGAGCGGATCGTGAACGAGCCTACGGCCGCGGCACTCGCCTACGGTCTCAATCAATTGCGGGACCATGCGCGGGTGGCAGTTTTCGATTTGGGCGGTGGAACTTTCGATATCTCCATACTGGAACTCCACGGGGGCGTTTTTCAGGTGCTGGCGACCCACGGAAACACCCGTTTGGGCGGAGACGATATTGACGAGGCGCTGGTCGGGTTGCTCAGCGAAAAACTCGAGGCCCTTGCGCAAGCTCACGGCCATGAACCGGGGCAGTCGAGTCAGCCGGCCATCCGCGCTCGTCTTCGTGAGGCGGCTGTCGACGTCAAACACCGACTCTCGTCGGAAAGGGTTTGCTCCGTGGAATTGCCTTTTCTCCTAGGAAACGAGGGCTTGGTTTACCGCCTAGAACGCGCCGAGTTGGAGGGGTTGGCAAGGCCTACTCTGGAGCGGACCCGCGCCCACTGCATCCGGGTGCTGGGGGATGCCCGTCTGAGTGCGGCGGACCTCGATGAGGTGATCTTAGTCGGGGGCGCGACCCGGATGCCGCTGGTTCGGGCGATGGTGGAGGAGATTTTTGGGCGTGCCCCGAATACCAGCCAAAATCCAGATGAGGCAGTGGCTTTGGGGGCGACTCTCCAAGCGGGGATTCTTTCCGGGGCCGTGCAGAATGTGGTTCTACTCGATGTCACCCCGCTCTCGCTGGGAATTGAAACTTTTGGAGGTTTGATGAACGTGATTATCCCGCGCAACTCCACGATTCCGATCAAGGCGGGGGAGATGTTCACCAACGCCGTGGCTGGTCAGCGCGTCATGCGTATGAGCGTGTTGCAAGGGGAACGCGAAATGGCGCGGGACAACTGGAAGCTGGGTGAGTTTGACTTGGAGTTTGAGCCGGCGCCGAAGGGCAAGGCTCGGGTGGGTGTGCAGTTTGAGATTGATGCCAACGGGATTCTCCAAGTGCTCGCGAGGGACACGCTGACCGGCTCTCAGAAGGTGGTGGAAATGGCCAGTGCCGTGGATGTGAGCGACGAGGCCGTGGAAAAAATGCTCGAGGATTCCCTCGAACACGCCTTTGAGGACGTCAATGCGCGGGTGTTTACCGAAGCCAAATTGAAGGCTGAAGAACTGTTGCCTGCCGTCCGGCATGCATTGGCGCTCGTGGGAAACGCTTTGGACGAAGCGGAAAAAACGCTGATTTCCCAGCGGGTCAACGAGGTGGAACAGGCGGTTCGCGACGGTGCATCGCAAGCCCTCCAGCGGGCCAATCGCGCCTTGGATGAAGCCACCCAGCGTTTGGCGACGCTTCTGGTGGAAAGCGCGATGCAGGGGAGCAAGGACAGATAGGGCCCGAACTTCGGTTTCCCCGGGGCTCAACGCGAAAGCAGGGGGCGCAATTCGCTGCGCTCGGTGACGGGCAATCGGCAGACAAAGTTCTCGCACACGAATGCCGTGGACTTGCCTTCCTGTGGCCGGGCAGAGCTTAGAAAATCGAGGTTTTTGCCCAGCCATGTCTGGCCGACTCCGCCATCGGCGAGCAGGATCAGTTTGTTCGGCAGAAAATGGGTGTGCACTTCCTCCAATAACTCGCGGGTCTGCGCTGCGTCGCGATCGCCGGCAATCACGATCTGAAGAGTTTTGGCATGGAGTGCTTCGGCCGCGCAGAGCATTTGCGGGAGGGCTGCCGGGATCTGGGCCATTTGATTCCCGAAAGCGTGGACTGTTCGCAGCGCCTTTTCACGGATTGCGTCGTTCCCGGTGATCTGAGAGAGACGCAGGAGATTCTGGGCGCTCAGAGAGTTTGAGGAAGGTTCTGCCCCGTCATGATCCTCCTTGATTCTGAGGAGAATGCCAGGGGCGCCCTGTGCCGTGCTGAAATACCCGCCGTGCGCGCCATCGGCAAAGAGCGAGTCCTGCTTCTCTTGCAATTCCAAGGCCCACTGCAGCCAGACCACATCAAAGTCGGCTTCGTAGAGGTCCAGAAGGCCTTGAATCAAAGATGCGTAGTCATCTGGGAATCCCGCAATGTCGCTTGGGCCCTGGCGGTGACTGCGAAGCAGAACGCCGTTTTTCCAAAGGTTTCTGTGGATGAATTGCGCCGCGCGCTGGGCGCAACCGCGGTAGGCGCTTATCCCCAACACCTGGGAAGCCCTCGCAAACGCCGAGATCATCAGTCCGTTCCAAGCCGTGATGATTTTGTCGTCGCGGTGGGGTTTGGGTCGGAGATTCCGGGCTGCCATGAGCGCGCGGCGACTCTCGGCCAGGCTCTGCTCTATTTGCTCGGGAGTTTTGCCGTAGATTTGGGCGGCTTCCTTGATGCTCAGGCGCTGAATAAGGACATTTTTCCCTGCGAGTTCGCCTTGGGGGTCACTTCCCTGCGGAGCGTTGCCTCCGGATTCAACCCCGTAATAGCGTTTGAAGAGTGCGTTTTGGTCAGAGTCGCCGCCCAAGACCGCATCGATTTGGGCTGCTGTCCAAACGTAGAACGCGCCTTCCGCGTGTTCGGGTTTCCCGTGGGTTAGAAGGCTGTCCGCGTCTTCGGCGGAATAAAAACCACCCTCCGGATCCGTCAGATCACGGCGGACGTAATCAAGAATGGCTTGGGCTGTTTGAGCAAACGCGGGAGCGTGGCTGGTCTGATAAGCGTCCAAATAAGAACAGGCGAGTTGGGCCTGGTCGTAGAGCATTTTCTCAAAATGCGGGACGTGCCAAGGCTTATCCACGGAGTAACGGTGAAAGCCTCCCCCCAGGTGGTCGTGCATGCCTCCCATCGCCATTTTCTGAAGCGTCCAGAGCGCCATTTCCTTTGCCGCTTTGCGGTCACCGATGGCCGGTTGCGCGGCTTCCGGTCGAGCGGCGATGCGGAGCAGGAAATTCAAGGCCGCCGGGCGCGGGAATTTCGGGGCGTTACCGAAGCCCCCGAGGTCGGCGTCAAAGTCTTGGGCGAGGTCGTTGAAGCAATGGGTGATGGCCTCGTCGGTGACGAGTCTTTCCTGAGGGGCTTTGGCTTCCGTGAATCGCCGGAGTTGGTCGGTGACTGCTTGGCTGTGGGCGAGGATGTTGTTGCGGTCTTTTTTCCAAACATCGGCAAGGCGTTGAAGTAGGTTGGGAAATCCGGGGCGCCCTTGCTTGTCTGAGGGGGAAAAATAGGTCCCGCCCATGAATGGTTTGAGGTCTGGAGTTAAAAAGACGCTCATCGGCCAACCACCCCCGCCGGTGGCGGCCTGCACGTAGGTCATGTAGACGCGATCCACATCCGGGCGCTCCTCTCGGTCGACCTTGATGTTGATGAAACTCGCGTTCATCTGCTCTGCGATCGCGAGGTTTTCGAAACACTCGTGCGCCATGACATGGCACCAGTGGCAGGTCGAATAACCTATCGATAGAAAGATGGGTTTGTGTTCTCTCCTAGCTCGTTCAAAGGCTTCCTCTCCCCACGGGTACCAGTCCACGGGGTTGTGCTGGTGTTGCAGCAGGTAGGGGGATTTCTCCCGGGCCAGCCGGTTGGTGAAGGGATGCGCAGGGGCGGAACTCATCGGGAGGGCCGGTTCGGTCGCTTGACAAGGTGCCGTCGCTGCGATGACTAAAGCCGCAAGTTTTTGAGCTCAGACCATGAAACGGAGCAACACACTCTCAACAATCAGCACTGTTCCATTGAAACGCAAGCCGTGGTGTGGCTCGCAGGCTGTGGCCGGATTACTCCTCGCGCTTCTCACCGGATGCGCGGGCCCGCGCGTCAAAGACACCAGCCGCACTTTCCGGACGGTGGTCATTGATGCCGGACACGGTGGCAAGGATAGCGGCGCTCAATCGCGCAGGGGCGGGATGGAAAAGTCCGCCACACTTGCCGTCGCCAAAAGCCTCGAACCCAAGCTCGCAGCGGCCGGATTCCACACGGTCATGACGCGGCGGAATGATCAGTTCATCCCTCTCGACCGTCGGGTCGCGATTTCAAATCAGCAGACCAACGCGATCTTTGTGAGCGTGCATTTCAATTCAGCACGCCGCCGCGCGGTGCATGGTTCTGAAGTTCATTTTAAGTCCGCGGTTTCTCGCGAGTTGGCACGGGCGATCCTGAAAAAGGTCGCGGCGGTGCCGGGCTTCAGCTCGCGCGGGGTTCAAACCGCCAATTTTCGCGTGCTTCGCTTCAACCAGTATCCGGCTGTCCTTTTGGAGTGCGGTTTTCTGAGCAACTCGGCCGAGGCTGCCCGCTGTTTCTCGCCGATGGTTCAGGAGAAGTTGGCCGCCGCAATCGCGGATGGCATCATCGAGCATCGGGGCGGCCCGTTGCCGTTCGAAGGCGTTCTTTCGGAGCGGCGTGACTAGGCTGAAAAGGGGGGCTTGAGGCGACTGTTGCGCCGGAGAGGCTTGCGTTTGCCGGCCCCCAGCGGGGTGGGCCTACTCGGCGTCGAGTAAACGCTTCATGAGCGCTGCTTCCACTCGGTCCGCGCGGTCCTTGATGGTCGGGTCGAGTTGCCTCATTTTGTTGAAGAGCGCCTTGTTGAAGCTGCGCAGAGCCCGGCGGCTTTCCTCGTCTGTGGACGCGTTGTCAGCCTTCTCTTTGAGCGCAAGAATCTCAGGCATTTCCATCGCCGTGGCCTTGGCTTGATCGTAGCGCTTCTTTTCGAGTTCTTCGGGGTCTCCCCCTTCGGTGTCCGAGTTGTTCTGAATGGAAGCGGCCCCGTTTTTCGTCCCTCTTTTCCCTTTTTGAAGCGCCTCGCCTGTGGGCTTCTCGGCGCCTGTTGTGCTGCTTTCCGCGCCAACCACGCTTTCCTCCGCTTTTTTCCCCGAATCTGTGGCCGCTGCGCCCGGGGTTTGCGAAGAGGCGGATGTGGCCAATTTGTCTGTCGGTTTGGGACTGGGTTTTGGCCCGGACGAGGGGTCCTGTGGCTCGCCTTTTTTTCTTTTGCCGAAAATTCGGCTGATGAATCCCGGTTTTTTGGACGCTTCGGCGCTGGTTTCAGCGGGACGGCTGTTTTCGGGCTTGGACGCTTGAACCTCTTTTTTTTGCCCAGGCGTTCCCGGCGCGGCTGCTTTTTGCGGGTTCTTGGTTTTTTCGGTCACCTCAGCCTGCTGAGCGCGAAGGGTAGGGGCGGTCAGTGCGATGGCTACGAGGAGCAACGTGAAAGCTTTTGGCATAGGAAAAGGGAAGGTTCAGGCTGGGGCCTTCTGTTTGTAGGAGCCCGGGCAGCAAGTGCAAGTAATCAGACGAGCCGGCGTGGCTAAGGGATTGAAGGGTGCCCGGATCCATGGGATGAAAGCTCTCCCAGTAACCGCTCCTGCCCGACTGGCCTTGATTTTATCTCTTTATGTTTCCCGTTGAAAAACCCTCGTTTTCGGCCGCTGAGGCGCTCTCCCGGTGCTGGGCGGAGGTGGATCTGGGCGCGTTGCGGGGCAATCTTGCCGCGATTCGTCAGCAGTCCGCTCCCGGTGTGGCGCTGATGGCTGTGGTGAAGGCGAACGCCTATGGGCATGGCGTTCGGCCGGTGGTGGAGACGCTGCTTGAAGGGGTGGAGATGTTCGGAGTAGCGAACGTTGCCGAGGCGCGGGAGCTCAAAGCTCAAGTTTCGCCCCGGCGAATTTTTATCTTGGGCCCAGCACTGCCCGAGGAACGGCGTGAGATCGCAGAATCGGGGTTTGTCCCGGCAGTGTCTAGTTACGAGGAGGCCGCTGCCTATTCCTTGTTTGCGGGCCCCGGAGGTCGGATGGCTCTGCATTTAGCGATCGACACCGGCATGGGCCGCATCGGCACTTGGGAGGACGAAGCGTTTGAGGTTGCGCAGGCCATTTCGGGTTTGCCGGGGGTGAGTCTTGAGGGAGTTGCCACGCATTTGCCCGTTGCCGATGAGGATGATGCGTTTACCCGGGCGGAGCTGGAGCGTTTTGGCGCTTTGGTCAAGGAGTTGGCGGCGCGAGGGGTGCGCCCCCGGTGGATCCACTCTGAAAACAGCGCCGGCTTGATCGGCTTCCCTCAACAGGCGGGAAACATGGTTCGCGTCGGCTTGGTGCTCTACGGGAGTTCACCGAGGCACGAGTTTCAAGATCGAGTGCGCGCGGTTTTGACCTGGAAGACAAGGGTCACACTGGTTCGAGAGCTGGGGCCGGGACGCGGGGTGAGTTACGGGCGCACCTACATTACCCCGATGCGGATGCGAGTCGCCACACTGGCCGTTGGATATGCTGACGGTTACCAGCGCCATCTTTCCGGGCGCGGAGCGGAGGTGCTCTTGCGGGGCCAACGTTGTCCGGTCCTTGGAAGGGTCACCATGGATCAAGTCATGGTGGATGTGAGCGGGCTGCCCCGAGTGCAAGAGGGAGAGGAGGTTGTTTTGATGGGATGCCAGGGGCGTGAAGAAATCACTGCCGCTGAACTCGCCGCAAAGTCCGGCAGCATCGCTTGGGAGATTTTTACCGGGATCGGCTCCAGAGTGGCGCGTCATTGCGTTTAGTGTCGGGTAGACCGGGATCGGAAGCCTTTCTCGGTTCGACTGTGAAAACGAAAAAGGCGGACCCGGATAGGGTCCGCCTTTTGTAAGATGTCAGGCGACGCTTACCCGATTTTCGTAGATGCGCGTTTGCGCATGCTGGCATCCAGGATCTTTTTACGAAGCCGGAGCGACTTGGGGGTCACTTCCACATACTCATCCGGGGCAATGTACTCGAGCGAGCGTTCCAAGGTCATCACCAAGGGAGGGGCCAAGGAGATGCCTTTGCCGTCGCCGGTTGAGCGCATGTTGCTGAGTTTCTTGGCGCGGCAGGGGTTGACGGGCATGTCATCCGGCCGGGCGTTTTCGCCAATGATCATCCCCTCGTAGATGTCAGTCTGTGGCCCAATGAAGAGGCGACCGCGTTCCTGGATGGTTTCAAGGGAGTAACTGGTGCTGATGCCCTGCTCCATGGCAACCAATACGCCGTTGTTTCGGGTCGGAATCTCGCCCTTGTGCGGGCCGTATTCCTTGAAGATATGGGACATGATGCCATGGCCTTTGGTGGCGTTTACCAAGTCCGTTTCAAGACCGATCAGCCCCCGAGTGGGAAGCACTGCCTCCACCGTGACGCTGTGGGGTTGGTGCTCCATGCTGATGATGTCGGCTTTACGGCCTGCCAACGATTGCAGAATGTCGCCCAAGCTGTCTTGGGGAACATCCACATAAAGACTCTCCATGGGTTCGAGAAGGGTACCGTCTTCGGACCGCTGGTAGATTACTTCAGGCCGTGAAACCAGAAGCTCGAAGCCTTCCCGACGCATCTGCTCGACGATGATGGCGATCTGCATTTCGCCCCGGGCTTGGATCTCGAAGTGCCCGGCGATCTCGGTGTCCCGCATCAAAATGGACACGTTGGTGCGAGTTTCGCGCACGAGCCGCTCGCGGACTTGGCGTGCGGTGAGCAGTTTGCCCTCGCGTCCCGCCAGAGGCCCGTCGTTGATGCAAATCTTCATGGTGATCGTCGGCGGATCAATGTCCACGAAAGGCAGCGGGAGGCGTTCCTCGGTGTCGGTAATCGTCTCACCGATGAAAGCTTCTTCAAATCCGCAGAGCCCGACGATGTCGCCCTCGCTAGCGTTCTTGAGCTCGATTTTCTGCAGGCCTTGATGCCCGAACAGGGCGGTCACGTTGGCGCGTTCCCGGCGCCCTTCTTTTGTGATGTGCACCACGCTGTCACCGACACGGACGCGGCCGCTGATGATTCGACCATAGGCAATACGACCGAGGTAATCCGAGTAATCCAAGTTGGAGATCAGCATTTGGAAATACGTGGCATCGGATTTGGCCGGTGCCGGGATATATTGCATGATCGCCTCAAAAAGGGGCTCCATGGTCTCGCTTTTGTCGTGGATCTCGCGCATCGCGTAGCCGTCGCGGGCGCTGGCGTAGACTACCGGGAAATCCAGCTGCTGATCGTTGGCATTGAGCTCCAGGAAGAGCTCGAAAACCATGTCCAGAACCTTGTGTGGCCGGGCGTTTTCCCGGTCAATTTTGTTGATGACGACGATGGGTTTCGCGCCGTTCTCAAGCGCTTTCTTGAGAACAAACTTGGTCTGGGCCTGGGGGCCGTCGTAGGCGTCCACGACTAGGAGCACCCCGTCTACCATCTTCATGATCCGCTCCACTTCGCCGCCGAAGTCGGCGTGGCCCGGGGTGTCGACGATGTTGACGTGGTAGTCCTTCCAGCGGAAGGCCGCGTTCTTGGCCTTGATGGTGATGCCTTTTTCTCGCTCGAGATCCATGGAGTCCATGATTCGGATCTCGGTGGCTTTAGCTTCGTTTGCACGGAACGTGCCGGACTGCTTGAGGAGCTGGTCAACGAGGGTGGTCTTGCCGTGATCGACGTGCGCGATGATGGCGATGTTGCGGATATGTTCCATGGCAGTGTCTGTTTCGGGATGTTTGTCCGAGTGCAAAGGGCGGGGAATATGGGGGTGGAGGCTCCTCGCGTCAATGCGCACGGCCAAGAAGATTTTGAGTGGGTTTTTTCCCAAATCGCGAAGGGGGGCGTCGGCGGGGTGCTCATCATGCTCCCCACTGGGCGCGGGAACCGCAAACACCGCTTGCCCGCATCCAGTGGCGGGCGATAGTTTCGTCTCTCATGCAAGCGCGCTCCCTGTGTTTCTTCAACTGCGTCCTCCCTGTGGGGCACCTTTTGGCTCTCACCCCATGAGTCGCGTTTTTGTGGCTGGGTGCGGCTTTAGCGGCTTGGCAGTTGCGCGTTTGTTTCATCGATCCGGTTGGGCAGTGATCGGCGGCACGCACTCCCGGGAATCCGCTTCGAGCCTTCAAGGAGAGCCTTTCCGAGTGCTTTCGGTGGATATCTGCGATCGCGCACTTCTGGGTTCGGCGGCCGAACTCCAAGGCATGGATGTCGTCATCCACTGTGCGAGCAGCGGCCGCGGCGGGGTGGATCAGTATCGCGCTGTCTATCTGGAGGGCGCCCGCAATCTGGCGGAGGTGTTGGCTCCCAAAAAGCTCGTTTTCACCAGCAGCACCTCTGTTTACGCGCAGGTGGGCGGCGAGTGGGTTGACGAGGAAAGCGCCGCCGCACCGCCTCGGGAGACGGGGCAGGTGCTCCTTGAGACGGAACGATTTGTGTGCGCCTTGGGCGGGGTTGCCGCTCGCTTGGCTGGAATTTACGGCCCGGGACGGTCCGTTTTACTGCGGAAGTTCTTCAGCGGTGATGCGCGGATCGAAGGCGACGGGTTGCGCTGGATCAACCAGGTGCATCGGGACGACATCGCTTCGGCGTTGTATTGTCTCGTCGCGCAGGGGGCTCAGGGAGTTTTCAACGTCAACGATGATGAGCCTTTGCCACAACGCGAAATCTACGCGTGGCTGGGCACCCGATTCCGGAAGGCGCTGCCGCCCGTGGGTCCAATTGATTACGATCGAAAGCGCGGTTGGACCAATAAGCGGGTGAGCAACGCCAAGCTCCGTGGGCTGGGGTGGGAGCCGCAGTTTCCCTCCTTTTTCGATGCCATTGAGCAGGACATCGGTCTGGTTGAGGGGGCTTAAGTATTTCATGAGCCGGCGGGGAAGGGCGCAAAGGGGGCCCGCAACCCGGTATGCATAAGCGAGAGTGATAATATGTAATCAGCCTCTCGACCAATGCGCATGGCTTTGTTTTAATTCGGGCTCTTTTCACAGTAACCCATGGCCTACACAACCTGCACTCCACCCAACGGCGAAAAAATCTCCATTTCCAAAGGGAAACTCCAAGTCCCTGCAAACCCGGTTATCCCGTTTATCCGGGGCGACGGAACGGGGCCGGACATCTGGGCATCCAGCGTGCGGGTGCTTGATGCGGCAGTTGAGAAGGCGTACGGCGGGGCGCGCAAGATTTCCTGGTTTGAGGTTTTCGCCGGGGAAACAGCCAAGAACAAGTTCGATAACTGGCTGCCGGATGACACGGTGGACGCTTTCAGGGAATACCTAGTCGGCATCAAAGGGCCGCTGACAACTCCGGTGGGTGGCGGGATTCGTTCCCTGAATGTGGCGCTGCGGCAGTTGCTCGACCTCTACGTCTGTCTCCGGCCGGTCCAGTACTTCACGGGGGTTCCTTCCCCGGTCAAACGTCCCGAGTTGGTGGACATGGTGATTTTCCGAGAAAACACCGAAGACATTTACGCCGGCATCGAGTTTGCAGGAGGCACGCCCGAGTCGGCCAAGGTGCTCGAGTTTTTGGCCCAGCAGTTTCCGAAAGATTTCGCAAAGATCCGGTTTGGTACGTCGGAGGCGATTGCCGATTACATGAAGCTGGCGTCTCCGGAACATAATTCCGGGGGGGGGATTCCGGTATGCGTGGGCGTGGGGATCAAGCCCGTGTCGCAAGTGGGCACGATCCGGTTGATTAAGGCGGCGATCGAATACGCCATTGCTCAGAAGCGCAAGTCTGTGACCATCGTGCACAAGGGCAACATCATGAAGTTCACCGAAGGCGCATTCCGCGACTGGGCCTACTCGGCTTCGGAGCGGATTTTTGGCGACAAGGTCTACACTTGGGCGCAATGGGAGCGCACCAAGAAGGAAAAAGGCGAAGCGGATGCGAACGAGGAACAGAAGGCAGCCTTGGCCGCGGGCCGGGTCCTCATCAAGGATTCGATTGCCGATATCACCTTGCAGCAGGTGCTCACCCGTCCCACCGACTTCGAAGTGATTGCGACGCTGAACCTCAACGGTGATTATCTCTCTGACGCGCTGGCCGCGCAGGTGGGTGGGATTGGTATCGCGCCGGGCGGCAACATCAACTACGTCTCCGGGCACGCGATTTTCGAGGCGACCCACGGCACCGCGCCGAAATACGCGGACAAAGACGTCGTCAATCCCGGTTCGGTGGTGCTCAGCGGTGAAATGATGTTCCGGTATATGGGCTGGAACGAGGCGGCAGATCTCATCATCAAAGGGCTCAACGGAGCGATCGGGAGCAAACGGGTGACCTATGACTTTGCACGGCAGATGGAGGGCGCCACGGAGATCAAGTGCTCAGAATTCGGCGACAACATCATCAGCCACATGTAGGTTTTACTCACGGATGGGCGTGAGGCCGGGTGGTCCTGCGGTGTGTTTGATGCGGTTTCGCAGTTGAACCACCCGGTTTTGTCGCTCAAGAGAGTCATTTTATGGAGAATTATCCCACGCCCTGGCAGAAGAAGACGTTGTGGGCGGCCCTATCTGCCCTAGCCGTGGTCGTGATTGGCTCCATCGCTGTGGGGCTGATTTGGCTGACTTCACGGGTGCTTGGGTTTCTCCAACCTATTCTGATCCCATTTGCGGTAGCGGGCGTAATGGCCTACCTCCTTGATCCGGTGGTGAGCAGGCTGGTGGCGTGGGGTGCATCCCGCAAGCGTGCGGTCCTCTACGTGTTCGCCGTGGTGTCGATTGGGCTGGCCGGGATTCTCCTCTGGTTGGTGCCGGCGGTCTCCCAGCAGAGTGTGCAGTTAGCCCGCAAGACCCCCAAACTCACTGAGGATGCGCGTCAGCTTATTGAGAGGCTGGCGCGCGATGTCCAACAACGGTATCCCGCCCTCATCCCAAAGTTCCCAGGGCATGAGGGGGGCGATGCGGGTTCCGGCGACTCGCCCCATTTGCCAGAGGTGACTGCTCCCGCACCGGGGCAGGCCGCCCGAACCGAGCCCTCTCTCGACGCTGCCAAGGCGGCGGATGCGGCACTCAAAGGTGGGGCGGCACAGGTCCCCGCTGCCGAGGCTGCTGACGCAGATCCGTCGGTTTCAATCCAACAATTTCTCTCCGGAGACTCTTTGCGAAAAGCGCTCCCCACGGTCATTCAGAAGACGTGGAATTTTGTGCGTTCAAGCGTCGGCGGCTTTCTCGGCGTTTTCGGTTTCCTCCTGAGCATGGTGATTGTTCCGATCTACCTCTATTATCTTCTGGTCGAGAGTCGGAACATCTCGGAGTCCTGGGGCGACTACGTCCCATTGCGAGCCTCACATTTCAAAGATGAGGTGGTGGCTACCCTTGAGGAGATCAACGGCTACTTGATCGCATTTTTCCGGGGCCAGTTGATTGTGAGCCTGATCAACGGGGCGGCCACGGGAATGGGGTTGGTCATTGTCGGTTTGGATTTCGGGCTCCTCCTGGGACTGCTCCTCTGTATACTGGGCTTGATCCCCTACTTGGGCATTCTGCTGTGCTGGATTCCTGCGGTTCTGATTGCTGCACTTCACGGAGACCCCTGGTTTTTGCACGGGGCACCGTGGTGGGCTTTTCCTCTCATTGTGACCGGGATTTTTGTGGCGGTTCAGCAGGTCGATGGCATTTTTTTGACGCCCAAAATCGTGGGAGAATCCGTCGGGTTGCACCCTATGACGGTCATCGCTTCGGTGTTTGTATGGAGCTTGCTCATGGGGGGGCTTTTGGGCGCCATTCTCGCCGTGCCCATGACGGCAACCATCAAGGTGCTCCTTAAACGTTACATCTGGGAACGGCGCTTCCTCAATGGAGCGGATCCGCGGCTGGCTACGGAGGAAAGTTTCTCGGTCCAGCAGGCCCAGCATTCCTCTTCTGACCGTGAGTTATGAACGGGCGACCAGCCTCTTCTTCCCCGCCGCGCGTGGTGGTGCCCAATCGCACGCTCCGGGACGCTCTGCTGGCCGGTGCCGCCGGATTCCTTGCAATTGGGCTTCTATGCTACGGCATCCTCCGGCTCAACGCGGAATCAGTTCAGGCGCGCTCCAGGACCGCGACGGGAACGGTGCTAGAAAAGGTTTTTACTCCCGCCCCTGAAGAACAAATCAGTGTGGGGCGCAAAGGGCTCAAGACCAAAGAAATTGAGGGGGAATACGTGCTCAAGGTGAGGGTCTCTAAAGAGGACCGCGTTTTTGAAGTTCCGGTAGAGAAATCAGTGTACCTCAGTAAAGAGCCGGGCGCATCGATCACATTTCTACGTCCGCCGAGCGAAAGATAGAGAGGGGCTGGGCGGTGGTGCGGGTGCGTTTTGATTTTTACCTGGTTTTTTTCCGGCTTTTAATCTGGCGGTCCAACTCGGTTTTGGCCCCGTCTAAGAGCTGCCGAAGCCCTTCAGTGCAGGTGGTGTAGGCGCCGAAACTGGCGACGGTTTGTTGCTCGAGCAAATCCGAAGTGGCTACCGTGAGGTCGTGTTCCTTTGCGTAGAGGGCTGCCAGCCTCTCGATGACCTGATCCGCGCTTTGACCGCTCGCGGAGTAGAAAACTTGGATTCCTCCGTCGACACTTTCCTCGGAAACCTTTCCGCCCTGCCCATCAAAGACCACGACCACACGCACC
>JBEIUI010000142.1:0-7006 GCA_040374425.1 Verrucomicrobiia bacterium
GAGCCGAGTTGGATTTGTTTCTGGATCTGGGCGGGAAACGTTGGGGCTTTGAATTCAAGGTCGCCGACGCGCCCCGGATGACTCGCTCGATGGCGTCCGCCTGCGCCGATTTGAACCTGGCGCGTTTGTATGTGGTGACACCTGAAAGCAGGCGGTATCCCCTGACGGAAACCGTCCAAGTCGTTTCGCTGCCAGATTTGCTCGCGGACCCGGACCTTTTCCCAACGGGCACTCCCTGAACTCACGGGGAAATGAACGGGGGTGTCTAGGGATGGCGGAGCTGGTCGCACACAAACGGTGCAGCGGGTCCCCTCCCCGTTTGCCGCAATTTTCCAATAGAAGCTCTGCCCCAGAAACTCTGAGACAGTCGCTTTTTGACACCGTTGGCCGGAGATTTTGCCTGTCCCCTGCGCCTCACGTCTGTTGCGAAAACGCCTTTGTTCTTACGCGTAGACACTGAGTAACGGACGTTTTTTGACACCGTTGACTCTGCTCTGGAGCCGGGCGCGATTTGGGCCGCCATATTGGTGACCATTTCGGGCGATCATTCAGCTTGTTAAAGCTCTGGTGCTGGGAAATCATTCCAAAATTTGAACCAAAAACCGGTTCTCCCTTTTGAAAGCGCGTAATCATCTCTTGTTTTGTGTTCTGGTGGCAGCCGGTTTGGTGGCGGCAATTTGTTGCCCGTGGCGGCAGGGATATCTTGGCATCGAACAAACGGTTTTTAGGGGGGCGGCGGGGACAGTGGCCGGGAGGGAAAGCGCGCATGGAGGGAGGGTATCCCCGGATCGTGCAGCGGTCTGGCAACCAGGGATGTCATTTCCGGCTGCTTCGCATTCTGGTGGCGTTTTGCCTGCGCCAGCGGCTTCATCCAGCGCTCCGCGTGTCCCTGCGCTTGCAGGGGCACCAGCAGCAGCGGGTGTTTCATCGGCACAAGTTGCCGGGCTACCGGTGAGCGGGCAAAAGAAAGGCTGGCCCAGGGACGCGTTTGGCAAGTTTGTGCTGGCGGCACCGGCGGGTGCCTTTTCGGCGAGCTCTGGTGAAGGCGCCGACAAGATCTGCTCTGCCCGACATTGGCAGCAGATGGAATCTGCCTACGGTCGCTTTGGAGGGACGGACATAGACGTCCACGAGCCGCTGCCCGCTGGCAGCGTTCCGCCGCCCGGAGCCAAAAGCTTGTCGGCTGGGAGCAAAGGGTTAACGCGGGCAGAGGGGGTTACGGCAATGGCATCGGTATCGGTGCAGGGTCCGATGGCCGCGATTTCCACGGCCGACGTTGATGGGTTGCCGGACCTGGAATTCAGCCAGGCCATCGTCGGCCCCGACAGGATTGATCGTTCATTCTTCTCGGTCTCTGCGCCGGCCACGATCGCGGCCGTCTCCGAATCGCGCGTGCAGGCGGTTGTCGATAAGCTCATCGTCTTGGTATCCGCGGACGCGCTCGGCAACGCAGTGGCCATTCACAATGGGCTTTATTACCTGCGTGCTGCCTCCTACGTGGATTTCTATTCCGATGCGGTAAACTTTTCTGGCGAGTTGAAGGCGAACATTCGCACCTTGCTGACCGAGATTTCCAGCAGCACGGCCTTCCTTGCCGAGGGATTTGCCGAAGTCCGGATGGAGTGGGCTGTCGAAATCTCAAACTGGGACATGCCCTTCTATTTTGTCCCGGCACTGACCCAGTTGCTTAGACGCTACTACGACACGCCGTCGCTGCAAAACGTCTCCCGGGTGAATCGCACGGAGACAAACACCGTTTACTTTGTGTTCTTGGCGATCTACCGGAACTCCTGGCTGTTGCCGGGTTGGGCCGGGCAATACACAGCGCAAATGATGGACGCCTTGGAGGATTATGCGGTGAGGCTGCCTTACAACACGGACACAGGGTTTTTGGTGCTCAACGCCATCTACACCTGTGGACATCTGCGTTCGTCGGAGCCCGAGGCACAATATCAAGGCCGGGGGCATGCGATTATCACCAGTGCTTACCAAACGCGGGCCGCAGACAGTGCACCGTATCTGGAATGCCTGATCAACCTGGAATTGGCTCCATACAACAGCCGGCTTTTGGACGGCAGCGCCGTGAATATCGCCGGATATCGTACGGAACTGGCTAACCGGCTTTTCCCAAACACCTATACCTATGACGGAGGGGAAATGACTTTTCGCACACCCCTGCCAGTGGACAAGGTGAGCAAGCTGCACGATGCGTTGCTGGAGTGCCGCGCGCAGTTTTTCCGGCTCACACAGGCGGTGCGGCCTGCGGACACCGACCCGAACTCGGCGTTGACGCTGCGCATCTATGGGAGCAAGGCCGACTACCAGATGTACCACCGGTTTCTCTATGGGCTGAGTACAGACAATGGCGGGATCTATATTGAGTCTGCCGCGACCTTTTACACCTATGACCGCACGTCCCAGGATAGCATTTACACGCTGGAGGAACTAACCCGGCACGAGTACGCCCATTATCTGGACGGTTATTACTTGCTGATTCCCCAGTTTGGCGGGACGCCATTGTATTCCAATAACCGGCTGACCTGGCACTCCGAGGGGCTCGCCGAATACGTTACCGGGAGCCGCCGCACGCGTGGCATCCCGATGCGCAAGCTCATGTTGGACACCATGTATCCGCCGGCAAACCGGCTGGCCATCTCTGATCTCATCGGGATCAGCTACAGTTCTGGTTTCGGCTTTTATCCCAACGCGGGCGTGTTCTTCCAGTTCCTGCGGGAAAACCATCCCGAATTGCTGGCCACCTACTTCCAAGCTCTCTACCAGAACGACGTCACGGGCTTTGATATCCTGACTCAGGGCTGGAGAAACGATGCAGCCCTGCAGAGTGAATACAGCGCTTATGTTGAGGCCATCAAGACGGCGCCCGGGGAGCGTGTTTTTGCCGAGCAAATCCCGACCGACTACGGGGCCTCTAGTCTGCCGGGCACCTCCGATGAGGCATTGGAGGCCCAGGTCGAGGCGGTTCTCCCCGGGGGGGCTTTCACTTACACCAACCGGCGCTTCCGTTATGAACTGACCAAGGATTTCCCCGTCCCGGTTGGAGAACGGGATGAAGTGGAAATCGGGCGACAGTTGGATGCCACCCTGGTCGCGCTTACGCCGGTTGCCGCGCATTTTGCCAATACCACGGGATGGTTTGAGAAACTTCCTGGATTGAATGGATCAGCCCGGGCCCGGGTTGTGTTTGAAGGCGAGTTTGAACGGGTAAATCCGAGCCAGTATGAAGTGGGCCGCACATCAGTGGTCTTCACTGCCACGACAGCGGACGCCGTTGATCATGAGGCCGTCATCCAGGTAAGCAACCCGGGAGGCGATGCCGTGCTCATTGACCCGATCGGGTTGTCTGGCGACGACGCCTCATTGTTTGAGATCGTGGGCGGAAGCTCCCTCTCGGTTCCCGCGGGCCAGACCGTGGCGCTCACTGTCCGCTTAAAGGGCGCTTCGGTTGCGGGAAAGGTCGCCGGGGACTACAGCGCCAAACTAACGATGCAAAGCAGCAGTGCATTGCCGGCATCGCTGGAGATCCCGGTGACGGTTCACCTACTGGAAAATGCTTCAATCTCGCTGAGTGCCGAAGAATTGATCCTTCCGACCACGAACACGTATGATTCGCCGCAGATTCAGTTGGTTGTGAGCAATCTCCTCACGCGTCCTGTAACGGTGGGCAGCATGCTTTGGCAGGGGAATGCAGACCAGATCTTCTCCGTAACCAGGTTGCAGCCGACCGAGCTCCAGCCCATGGAGCAGCGTGCGTTGACGATCAGCGCCTCCTCCTTGCTCTTGCGCAACCGGTTGCCCGGCCTTCGTTCTGCGGCATTGACATTGGTGCCGGACATTGGTGCAGAGAGAAGCGTCCGGGTTAGCGTGCGCAGCACTTCTTCATTCACCTCGCTCCGGGACGGCCTCTACGCGGGTCTGCTCCAGGATGGGGACGACAAGTCTTTAACCGGTGGTATCAGCATCAAGTGCCTGTCCTCTGGCAGGTTCACGGGCACCCTGCGGACCGGTGGCAAAACCTATCGTTTTGCTGGGGCTTTTGATTCCTCTGGCCATGCCACGGTTTCGCTCCGGCGCAAAGGGGCCTCATCCATTGAGATGGATCTGCAACGGAGCGAAGGCCATCTCAAACCTCATATCACGGTCCAGGCCATTGATGGCGGCGGCTTCAACGCCACTGGGACGTTGTGGGCCAAGGTAGTTACGGACGCATCATCCTTAAGGGCGGGCGGGACGTATTCATTCCTGCTTTCCGGGCGTGATGATGCTGCTTCCGCCAGAAATTTAGGCCAGTCCGGCTCCGGTATCCTGACCCTTAAACCAAGCGGGGCCGCGACTTTCATCGCAACCTTGTCCGACGGCCGGACGATCTCCGCGAGTGCATTTTTGAGGGGCGATGCGGCCCTGGCCATTTACGCGCCGAGTTATGGAAACAAAGGATCCTTGAGTGGCGTTGTTTCCTTCTCGGAACAACCCACTACGGACTGTACGGGCCAGTTCCGCTGGAATTCACCGGGCGTCACCAGCGTGGGCATGGAACTGGAGGGATGCGCCTTTGTTAAGCGTTCCACGGTGTTAGATGTGCAATCCATCGAATCCAATGTGAACCTCGTGTTCCGGAAAGTGCTGGATGAGGAACAGCGCTGGACATTGGGCGCGGGTAACGCAATGGCCAAGTTGCCTGTGTCCGGGGGCATGGCGACGTTGAGAGTCCGTGCTGACAGCCCCTGGGTGACCGGCCGCTACACGCCTGCAAAAGGCAGTGGCCAGACACCACTGACCATCAGGGGCGTGGTGCTGCAGAAGCAGAACTTCGTTGGTGGCATCATCTACCGGGCGGGACAGGCCGGAGTGTTCGGCTTGCTACCCGTGGATGCGAATGGCAGCGACCTGAGCGAAGCCGGCAGCAGCTCCTTTTGGAAGCAGTGAGTCCGGGAGAGGAGAGCGGGGCGTTGCCCGGGGGCGGGATGATGGTAAGCGTCCCGCCAAGCGCCTCTATACACGAGGTGCGTAGAGGTCGGAGCCTTTGGGGCTATGACGTTTACCAATGCGGAGGAAAATCGCCCGGCCTGCGAGGGGGCCCGCCGGGAACGCGTGTCGGCCCAGCGCCGCGAGGCGCTGCTCGCGCTGGGGACAGACAAACTGTGATCCGACATTGCGGGTTTTTCAACGGATGCTCCGCCCCTATTGGCGCACTATGGGCGCTCACAACCCAGGCCCCTCAGGTCTGATTTGATGCCCTGCTCCAGTTTCGCGGACTCGGCATCCGCGCGAGACGCCGGGGACAGACAAACTGTGATCTCACTGCGATCCGGCACCGCGGGTTAGCCAACAGAAGCCCTGTCCCTGTTGACTCCCTTCTAGGGTGGGACGTTGGGCGGGGGCACGTTGGGGACAGAAAACTGCGATCCCGCACCGCGGATTTGCCAATAGAAGCGCTGTCCCTGTTGGCGCTCCCTTTGGCCTTGCCGATCACGAGCTCATTCTCGGCTCGGCCAGAGGAGACATTCACTGCGGACAAAGAAATCTCCGCGTTACTCCTCGTCGACTGGACCTTTTAAATGCCTTTCGAGCAGTTTGCGGTGTTTCGTGATCCTGCCGCCCACGCGCTTGCGCCAAAGTCGAAAGCTGGAGGGCTTCAGCTCCCGCGCCATCAAGTCGATGACCTGTTTTTCAGTGAATCCAGTGCGCTCCTCTATCTGCTCAAACGTGGTGCGATCCTCCCACGCATAGCGAATAATCTGGGAAATCTGTTCGGGTGAAGCAGTCGATTTCATGAGAGTTGAAGCGCCCTGCGAGACGCCGGGCCATACGCAGGGGACGGAGAGGCTGTGATCTACCTGCGATCCGGCACCGCGGGCGAGCCAATAGAAGCTCTGTCCCCGTTTGGCTCCGTTTGGCTCTATTGGCTCCACGAGGCAGGGAATCAAGAGGGCTACCTTCTGGAGATGGCGCCGGAGCCAAGGACCTCTGTTTTCAGGGCAGCCGCGGCCCCGGTGTAGGAGATGTTGCCTGAGCCGCTGATTTTGGCGTCGAGTTGGTTTTCCGCGCAGACCTCGGCATTTCCGGAGCCCAGAATGCGGACCACGGTGTTCTCGGCTCGAAGATCGAAGGCGCGAATGCTGCCGGACCCGGTCACGGTTGCGCGGAGGTCCTTGGACTTTCCGTTTGCGTGGATGTTGCCGGACCCGGAGAGGTGGAGGTCCAGGGTTTCACCGGAGACCTCCGGAAGGGTGATGGTGCCGCTTCCGACGAGGTCCACTTTTTCGATGGCCGGAGTTTCAATGGAAATGGTGATGGGAAGGGAGCTCGAGTAACTCCCACCGGAGGAAATCCTGAGGGTGTTGCCATCGGTCTCGGTGAGGATAAGGGGGAGCAGATTGTCCTCGGCTGTGATGATGCAGCGGGGTTTGTCGCCCGTCTTGATGGTCAGGTGTGCGGTGGCCTGAAGTTGAACGGCTTTGAACGCCGCAAGCTCCCGATCCTCGGTTTTCGAGGCGCCGGATCCCTGGACGACACCGCTCGAAAGCGGTTTCCCGTTCAGGGTGACCGTGTTTCCTTGGAGCTGGATGCTGCCGCCCGAACTGTGGACGGTCTTGCCATTGACCGTGATGGTCGTGCTTGCGCTGGAGAAAAGACTCAGGCCTGAATCCCCGGCTTTTGTGGTCTTTTTTTCGGAGTGCTCTGTCGAGGACGCGTTCTCTTCGCAGCCGGGCAAGAGGGAGAGGCCGAGTGCGGGGAGAATCAGCAGGAAAAGGCGGTGGAAGGAGAGAATGCGGGTTTTCATCGGGAAATGGTGGGGCGCAGGGGTGGGGCGAAGTGGGCTTGCTCCGCTTTTTTGGACAGAGAGGGCGGGGTGTTTTTGCTTTAGTTGTTGAGGGTCTCGAAAGCAACTGGGGAGACGCCCCCGATGGAGCTATGGCGTCGGTGCGGGTTGTGGGTGATCGCTAGGGACAGGCAAACTGTTGCGATCGGTGATCGGTGATGATCA
>JBEIUI010000097.1:0-13834 GCA_040374425.1 Verrucomicrobiia bacterium
CTGCCGGTGGCGCAACTGCCCAGGACCTGGACGCCCGATTCGATGACGGCTCGGTTTTCATCGCGGAACCCGATTTCTCGGCCGTGCGCGATGCCGCTCAGAGTTTTCCTTTGACCGCGTCCGAGGAACTGGGCGAAGGCGGGTTCGGGATCGTGGCGGCCAGTGCTTTGGGTGGGCCGGCCCCCGCACGCTCCTGGCGTATCGTTCCGCATTGGGACACCAGCGCTCTCTACGACGACAACATTTTCATCGCGGAACAGGATCCGGAGAGGGATGTCATCCTCCGACTCTCCCCGGGGCTTGCCGTGGGATACGGGGATTGCGCGGAGTGGGGGCAGCGCCGGGCGTATGATTCGTTCACGGGGCCGTTTCTGGCTCTGGGCGTGGGGAGCGCTTGGCTTGCGGATTACACGACCGGCTTCCTCTTTTTCCCGGACCACCCCGACCAGGACGGCGTCGACCAGGATTTCCGGACGGCGGCGCGCTGGAGTTTGGCGCGGTTGACACTCGGCGCGGAGGTGCGCGCGGAATCCAAGAACGAGACGAACGCCGACATTGGCGCGCGGCTGAGACGGAAGGGGTTCACCGCCGGAGTGAACGCCCGCTATGGATTGACGGAGAAAAGCAGCTTGGATCTGGGTGTGTTCTCCTCCCTCCAGGACCGGGGAGATTTTGTTGGGTCGCGCGAAAGCGCTGTGAGCGCGTACTTCACCTGGGCGTATTCCCCGCTTACCAGCGTCGCGCCCGGGATCGTGCTGGGACGCGTGGATTTGAGCGAGGGCCTGGACCAGAGGTATCTGAGAAACGTGCTGAGGCTGCGCTACCAGTGGAGCGAGAAGACCCAGGTGGAACTGGTCGGGGGCGTGGAAATGCGGAGCGCGGACGGATGCTGCAGGGATCAAACCAACGCGATCCTGCAAATGTTTCTCGATTACCAGTGGAACCCCAAAACGGCGCTCCGCCTCGAGGCCCATCAGCGGGTGGAAACTTCCGCGATCGACACGGAGGAGACGTACACGTTGTCGGGATGCTCCCTGGGCCTCAGGCATCAACTCACGGAGCGCTGGGGCTTGGTTTTGGGCGGCTTGGTGGACTCGGCGGACTACCTGCCCGTGGCGCGAGGCGCGCAGAGAGAGGATCTCTACGGGGCGTTGCGCGGAGGGGTGTTCTACGGCTTGGGGGGATGGGGCATGGTGGACTTCAGCTATCAATGGCGCCGGAACAATTCGACGCTGAGAGGTTCCTCGTTCACCGGCAACCAACTGGAGCTGCGCTGGGCGCTGACCTTTTGAGCAGGGTGCCGCCCAATTGTGGCCCCGGCGGCGGGCCGATAGAACGGACGGTATTGAAAATTATGTTCATGCGATGTGCGCGGTTTCTCATGGTTTGCGGTTTGTTTTTCGGAGGACATTGTTTAGCGGCAGACCCGGGTGGGCGTCCGGAAACGCCCGCGGTGGGTGCCCCCGGCTATCAACGGGAAGTGCTCCCGCAAATTCTCGCGGTGGATGACGTCATTGAGGTGCGGGTGTTTGAACAACCCGAACTCGACCGCGTGGTGCGGATCCCGGTGGACGGCAAGATACTCCTCCCGCTCATCGGCGAGGTGGACCTGGGCGGGAGGGATCTTCTCCAAGCCACGCGGATGATCCGGGAGAAGTTGGCGGCGGGATACTTGTCGGATCCCCACGTGTCGATTTTTGTCAGGGAACCTGGGCGTCGACTGTTTACGGTTCTGGGCCAGGTCCAGAGACCGGGAACGTATCGGTTTCCCGAGCGGCAACCGATGAACCTCATCCAAGCCATAGGGATTGCGGGCGGCTACACCCGGCTGGCTTCGTTGCGAGGGATCAGCGTCAAACGTCAGCTCAAAGGCACGGAGCGCGTGTTCAAGCTCGATGGCAACAAGATGGCGAGTGAGGAAAAGGTGGCCCTCTTTGAGGTGGTCCCGGGCGACATCATCACGGTGAAGGAACGCTTGTTCTAATTCTTTTATGGCTACCCACGGACCGCAGGCTTCAAACGACACTTCACTTGGTCTTTCCCGGGAACTGCGCGGGATCTGGTGTCTGGTTCTGGAGAAACTTCCCTGGCTGGGGATGATCCTTCTGGTGTGCGGTCTTGCCGGTGCGGCCTATCTGTATCGCGCCCCCAAGGTTTACCGGTCGACCACAACGGTGGCGGTCGAGGCCGATGTGCAAAGGTCGGTGGGTGTGCCTCATGAGCAGAGTCGCGCGCTGGAAATGCCCATGGAGACGCTGCTCAAGACATTCGAGCAGAGTCTTCAAAGCCCGGCCCTCTACGTGCGGGTGGCCCGGGAGAAGGACCTCGCTCAGGACCCGGCATTTCTCCCGGATGTCACCCGACCCGGCTCCGACTCCCGTCTCCGCGAGAAACTCTCAGGGAAACTCAACATTCGGAGTCGGCCGGGCACGGCTTTGATCGATGTCACCGCGGAGGACACCGATCCCCTGATCGCGCAGAAACTCGCCACGACCCTCGTGCAGGAATTCATGCGGGATTATCAGGAAACACGGGGAAGATTGTCGCGGGAGGCGCACGAGTTTCTTAAGAGCGAGGCGGATCGTCTGAAGGCGGAATTAAGCCGCTCAGAGCGGGCGCTGCAGGATTACAAACAGCAGCATCAGGCGGTGTCGCTTGAGGAGCGGCAGAACATCGTTGTGGCGCGGCTTCAGGAACTCAACGCGAGTGTCACCACGGCGAAAACGGCCCGGCTCAAACTCGAAAGTGAACACGTCCAGGTGCGGCAGCAAGACGGCGCGGGCCCCGGCCGGTTGTTGTCGGTGGCGAGTATCACCAGCCTCCCGGAGGTGTCCGCATTAAGGACTAAACTCGGCGAGAAAGAAACGGAGCTCGCGGGGCTCAAAAGCCGTTACCGGGAGCAGCACCCCCGGTATCTCGAGGCGCAGCGCGAGCGGGACGAGTTGCGGGACGCTCTGGAAAAAGCGCTGGTTAAGGGCGGGGAAGGCGTGGCGTCCGCACTGGAAGCGCTGCGGACCACCGAGCGGAATCTCGAGCACGCCCTCGGTGAACAGGAGGAGATCGCACTCAAACTGAGCGAAACGGCGATCCCTTACGGGGAGTTGGCGCGTGAGGTCGCGGCGGATCGCGCTCTTTATGAAGCCTTCCTGGCGCGGCTCAAGGAAACCGACGCCCTTCAGGGGGGCGCTCGGCACCTGGTCCACGTAGTCGCTCCCGCGCTGCTGCCGGATCGTCCGGCCACGCCGAACCGCCGGGCGGTGATGCTGGTCAGCGTTTTTTGCGGGGGCTTTCTTTGCGTGGTTTTCCTCGTGGTTGCCCACCTCTTTGACGGGTCTCTGCAATCGGTGGATCAGGCGGAAAGAATGCTGGGCATCCGTTCGCTCGGTGTGATTCCTCTCCGCTCCCGGTTGCCCTTGGATACAGCGCGGAACCTGATGCGGGATCAGCCGCGATCGGCTTCCGCGGAGAGTTTCCGTGCGCTCCGCACGGCGATGGCTTTGGGCGGGGAAGGCGCTCCGCGGAGTTTGGTGTTCACGAGTGCGGTTCCCGGTGAGGGGAAAAGTTTTTGCGCGGTTAACTATGCTGTGGCGCTCGCGCAGCAGGGGCTGCGCACGGTTCTCGTGGACGCGGATCTCCGAATGCCGAGTCTTGGCCGGATCTATTTCGAGGGTCAGGAGTTGCCAGGGTTTATCGACGTCATGCGCGGGACCTGCCCCGTCAAGGATACGGTGCATCCTTCGGATGTTTTGAACCTCTCGATTCTGGCCTCCGGCACGCAGGCGCGGAATCCGAACGATCCCCTGGATGCGCCGGGGGTCGCGAGTCTCGTGGGCGCTCTCCTCGGGGATTTCGACCGGGTGGTGATCGACACCGCTCCGATCCATGCCGCGAGCGAATCGCTGCTTTTTGCATCGCAGGTCGAGGCCGTGTGCCTGGTCGTGCGCGCGGGGAAGACCCCGGCAACGGCTGTCATCAGCGCCCAGCGCCAACTTCGTGAGGCCGGGGCGCGACTCGCGGGGTTTGTCCTCAATGGCGTCCGGGCAACCAGCGACGGATATTATTCGCGCCACAACGCGGCGGCTTACCAAAGAGAGGAGATCTATGGTGCCAGCGGCCAGCCCAGCCTTTAAACGAGCCCTCCTGCTCCTCTGGACGCTGTGTGTCGCCGGACTGTTTTTGGGCGGCTCGGAGTCAGGACTGGGTTCGGAGGGAGAACGTTCCGCCAAGAAAATCATCTATTATGGATGGGACTCGCCGGACACCTCTTATGTGGCCCGGCATTGGAGGGACCTCGAGCAAATGCCTTTTGACGGGCTGGGCGTGCAGGTGGCTTTAGATCCGGAAAAACCGGTGCGGGGGAATGGGTGCACAGGCAACCTCCTGGGCTGGCAGGTTTTCGGCAAACGCCTCAGGCACCCGGAGCGGTTGAACCAGCGTTCGAAGGAGTTGCGCGAACCCCAGTGGGGCCGCTTCAGGGAACTCTTTCTGCCGGTAGCCATCGCCACGAGGGATCAGGATCTGGGGTTGAATTGGTTTGATGACGGGCGTTGGAGCGAGATTGAGCGGAACTGGGAGGACTTGGTGGCATTGGCGCGGAACGGGGGCTGCCGTGGAATCATCGTGGATCCCGAGCACTATGACTATGAGTGCGAGTTGTTCAGCTATCGTCAGCATCGCGAGCAGCGAAGCGCGAGGGACTTTGGGAATTATGCAGCTCAGGCGAACCGGCGGGGCAGGAGTTGGGGTGAGGCGATTCGGACTGCGTTTCCGAATATGACCATCGCTTTCACCTACGGATACGCGCTCGCAGACGAAAACGGCCAGGCCGGGAAGCCCCTCCCGGAGGCGCGTTATGCTTTGCTCCCAGCCTTTCTCGACGGGCTGGTTCGCGGGGCCGGTGAGAACGCGCATTTTGTCGATCTCTACGAGACTGGCCATGGATTTACCCGAGCCGAGCAATGGAACGCCGGGCTTCGAAAAAACCGGCAGAACGGGTTAAAGCTCACGAAGGAACCGGAATTGTATGCGCGTTTCTTCGAGGTCGGCACCAGTGTGCGTTGGGACGCGGCGGTGGTTCGGCGCGGATGGGGGGGAATCAGCCGCGGCGCGGGGACCGGGAACGTCGCAAGCGGTGTATCCACCGCGTTGCGCCACGCCATTGAAGCCAGCAGCCAATATGTATGGCTTTATTCGGAGCGGGTGCCGCGGCTTTTCCCAACCGATGCCGGGGCGACACCCTACCTTGAAGGGGTGCGTGCGGCGCGGGAGTTTTTGACGGGTGCAAACAAAGGGCGATGAGGTCTGAGATGAAACGGATCCGAAGAAGACCAGAGCGGCGATCAAGTAAAACCATCCATCCCGGGCGCCAATCCGCTCGTTCCGGGCCTGTCATGGGAGGGGTGAGACGATGCTAAAAGGGGGACGGCCGGAACAGATGTTCGCCGGTTATTTACAACATTTAGTTCAGGGCTCGGAGACGATCTTGGATATCGGGACATCTCAGCGTTTCGCCAAGGAATTGAGGGCATATCAGGGTCTTTTTGAGGGGAAAAAATATATGGCCGCTGGTTACAGGCCGATGATGCGCTATGGCGCGTTTAACTGTGATTGCCACCAAGACATTGAAGCCATGGATTTCGGGGCTGAGACGTTTGACGCCGTGATCTGTCTTGAGGTGCTTGAGCATGTAAAAAACCCGGTGCGCGCCGTGGCAGAAGTTAGACGCGTCCTCAAGCCCAACGGAGTCCTGCTTCTCACCACGCCCTTTCTCTACGGGTTCCATGGAAAAGAAGGCGGGGGATCGCAGATTCATGACGAATACCCGGACTACTGGCGTTTCACGCACCAAGGGTTGGAGCGGATGTTCGGGGATTTCCGGCGGTTGGAGGTGAAGGCTCTGGATGGTCCCGTGGAATCCCGGCTTTGGCTGCTGGGACTGGGCATGCTCCTGGGATTCAAGCCGGTGCGATGGATTGTGGATCGTGTCGATCAGCCCACGGCGGGACGTTCGACTACGCGGCATCTGGTGTTTGCGACGAAATGAGGTTTATGGGAATGAGGTTGTTGTTGGTTTCGGGGATTTTCCCTCCAGACCGGGGTGGCCCGGCTAGTTATGTTCCGCGAGTGGCCACCGAGCTGGTCGCGCGCGGCATGCAGGTGGAGGTGGTGTGTTTGAGCGATCCGGGGCCGCATGACGACTCGGCTTACCCGTTTCCCGTTCACCGGATCCCGCGTCAGACGTTCTGGCCCTGGCGGGTTTTGCTGACATTGGCCGCCCTATTCCAACGCGCGCGCCGCTCGGATCTGATCTATGTGAGCGGTCTGGGCGCTGAGTCGGCTTTGGCTGCCGCTTTTGCGGGGCGCCCTGCGGTTTATAAGGTGGTGGGGGATTACGCCTGGGAACGCGCCGTGGGGCGGGGCTGGTTTCAGGGGACCATTGAGGATTACCAGTCGCAGTGCCGGACCGGTCGGTTCCGTTGGATCAACCTGATCCGGACCTGGCCCCTGTCCAGGGCGGCGCGGTTGATTGTGCCCAGCCGCTACCTTGCCCGCCTAGTGGCAAGCTGGGGCATTCCGGAGAGCCGGATCGAAGTGATTTATAATGCCGCTTCGAATGGACGCGGAAAACCGAGCATCGCCGATCCGTGGCCGGAATGGACGGGCCGCACGTTGATCACGGTGTGCCGGCTGGTTCCTTGGAAAGGCGTCTCGGGGCTCATCGAGGTGCTGGGAACTCTGCCGACAACCCGTTTGGTGATTGCGGGAGACGGGGGAATGCGAGCGGCTCTCACGGAGCAGGCTCGCAGGTTGGGGGTTGCCGAGCGGGTGCTCTTTCTCGGCGATGTTCCCGGCGAATGCGTGGCATCCTGCATGAGTCGGGCCGATGCGTTTGTCCTGAACTCCAGTTATGAGGGGCTTCCCCACGTGGTGCTGGAGGCGATGGAAGCCGGAGTGCCCGTGATCGCCACGGACGCCGGGGGCACCGGGGAGCTGGTGGAGCACGGCGTCACCGGGCTGCTGATTCCGGTGGGGCGCCCCGAAATGCTGAAAGCGGCAATCGAGAGTCTTTGGAGGGACCCTGGTCTGGTGGAGCGCCTTGTGGCGGGTGCGTCGCAGCGGGTTGCAGAAAATTTCGCGGCCAGGCAGATGCTGGACCAGACGGAACGTGCGCTTAGAGGGGTGCTGGAGAAACCCAAACGGGCGCCGGTGACAGGCATCTTCGAAACGGAGCCATGAAAAGTCTCTCGATTCTCTCCATCGGATCGACGCGCGGCCTGTGGGAGGGGCCTGCATCCGACGATTTCCAGCGGCTCATGGCGTATGCGGAGGGCCTTGAGGCTTACGCCATCATCTCCTCCTCCTACCGGTGCCACGGTTTGGGCCCGCGGAAACTCAACTCCAAGGTGAAGCTGATTCCCACCAACGCGTTTTACCCGCTCGACGGCCTCGTTCGGATGGTAACTTTGGGGTTCAGGGTCCTCAGACGGCGCACCGTGGATGTAATCCAGGCGCAGGACCCGTTTTATTGTGGTCTGGCGGCGTGGATTCTCGGCAGGTGCTTTAGGCGCCCCGTGAATGTGTGTATTTACGGGCCGAACCCCTACGACCCCTACTGGGTGGGAAGCCACTGGAGTCATGCGGTTTTGGGGCGGGTGGGACGCTTTGTATTGGCGCGGATTCAAGGCATCCAAGTCGACGGCGAGTTGACCCGGAGGCGGCTGGTGGAGGCGGGTTTTCCCGCGGATCGAATCCATCGCAAGCCCGTGGTGCCGGCCAACCTGGACGCCTTTTTTGCCAGCCCCGAGGAGAGACCCCGGTCCGGGCGCGTGCGCCTGCTTTTTGTGGGGCGCTTCGTGCGGCAGAAAAATCTCCCGATGCTCTTGGAGGTCATTTGCCAATTGCGCCAGCGGTTGGGGGAGCGCTTTGAGTTGGTGCTCGTGGGCGATGGTCCGGAGCGTGCCCGGATGCGATCCCTCGTTGAGGGGGCCTCCCTGGAGGGATGGGTGCGTTGGATGGGAACCCAATCCAGGGACCGTGTACCGGCGATTTTTGCGGAAGCCGACGTATTTGTTCTCACCTCGAGTTACGAGGGCTTTGCACGGGTGTTGATGGAAGCGGCCGCGGCCGCGCTGCCGACCGTCACGACCGCCGTCAGCGGGGCGGAGGACGCCGTGGCAACTGGGGAGACGGGATGGGTGGTTCCGGTGGGAGCAACGGAAGCGTTCACAGATGCGTTGGAAAGGCTTGTCGTCGATCAGGCGGCGCGTCTGCGCATGGGCCGGGCGGCCCGGGCCAAGGTGCGCCGGGAGTTGGACCCCGGCGAGAATGCGGTTCGGCAACTACGGATCTGGCGTTTGGTCAGCGGGGCTTCCTCACCCAACGAACAACCGGACTCCCCGGTCCCAGCCGGCAACGAAGGTCCTTTATGAAAAACGCTTTGCAGCCCCCGGGGCGGATCCTTGTGTTTAACCTCGCCACGGATCTCGACCATCCCGTGCTGGGGTTTACCTCCTACTGGATCCGGGCCTTGGCCGAGCAGGTGGGGCAGATCGACGTGTTGACCATGCAGGCCGGGAAAATTGAGCTCCCCAAAAACGTGCGGGTTTATTCGGTGGGCAAAGAGCGTGGCTTTTCCAAGGCGCGGCGTGCGGTGGAGTTTTACAAGCTCTTGAGCCGGCTGCTCTCCCAGGGGCCGGTGGACGGCTGTTTTTCCCACATGATCACCATCTTTTCCGTGATGGCCGCCCCGATGCTCAAGATGAAGGGCATTCCTCTGGTGACCTGGTATGCGCACCCGAGCCTCACGCCGACGTTAAAATGGGCCCATTTTTGCTCGGACCGCATGGTGACCAGCCTGCCCCGGGCGTATCCCTACCGGGCTGATAAACTCAGCGTCATTGGCCAGGGAATCGATACCCGGGCTTTTGCCCCCGACCCGGAGGTCGTTCCGGATGATAATTTGGTGCTCTGCGTGGGGCGCATCTCCCCGGTGAAGGATCACCTCACCTTGATCCGTGCGCTGAATCTCGTCCCCGGCAACGTGCGGCTCCGAATCTTGGGGGCGACCACGAGCCGTGAGGACGAGATTTATCGGGAAGAAATTTCGCGGCAGGCGCAACAACTCGGGGTGTCGGAGCGGGTGATTCTCGGTCAGCCCGTGCCTCCGGACGAGTTGCCCCGGCATTTTCAGCGGTGCGCGGTACACGTGAACCTCACGCCGGCGGGGTTTGGGGACAAGGTGGCGTGGGAAGCCATGGCATGTGGGCGCCCGTGTTTGGTCGCGAACACCGATTTCAAGGAAACGCTGGGCCGGTATTCCGGGGAGCTCCTTTTCAAGGTGCAAGATCCGGAGGATCTCGCCGCCAAACTCCGGGCGCTTTTGGAGATGTCCTCCGGGGAGCGAGCCGGTATTGGGGAGTATCTCCGGGGCCGGGTGCAGGAACTGCATTCCCTGCCCAGGCTCGCTTCGCGTGTGATTGATGAGCTGCGGACGGTTGCTTCTGCACGGCGATAGAAGGATGTCTCACCATCGCAAACTACTCAGTGCGCTCCGGGCTAATTGGTGGATCAGCCTCTCCGGGTTGGCGATCTCATTTGGCTGCGGGGTGGTCCTGCTCCGGAGCTTGCCCTCGGATCTCTACGCCGAGTATGCCGCTGTCGGGGCGCTGGTGAGTTTGATGACCCTGACGTTTGAGGCCGGGGCGAACAGTGGTTTTACGCGGTATCTTCACGACGCGGGCGGGTTGGAAGCCCGGGCGACGTTTTATCTCGCGATGAGGCGGCGCCGGTGGTGGTCGGCAGGGCTTTGCCTTGTGACGCTCTCCTTGCTGGGGCCGTGGTATGTCAGCGGCACCCAATTGCACGGGTTGAGGGCGCAGCCCTGGCTCTTTGTTTTGGTGGCTGGAATCGTTTCCGCCAATTTGATGCGGCTCCTGGCCCACTACGGTTTGCTTGGGTTGTTTGAGACCAAACCCGCCCTGCTCATTCAGCAGGGGTTTTTGGTGCTGCGCGCGGCGCTGTTGGCCGTCGCCGGTATCATGGGCGCCGGCTTGCCCGTTCTCCTGTGGGTGATCCTCGCGTCGACTTTGCTTGAGGAGGCGATGGTCGACCGCCAGTTGCGCCGACACATCGGAAACGAAAACGGGGCGTTGCCGAGCGGGTTCGTTGGACGGGCACAGCGCTTCGGGTTGTTGACGATTCTCGACAAAGCCTGCGCGATGCTCGGAGGCGGGACGATGCTGGTGCTCGTGCTGGCCCCCAGACAGTCCGCAGCCGCTCTGGCCGTGCTGGCGTTGGCCGTGGATGTGGTGGGGAAAATCAACGCCCTCATCGTGCTCCCCATGGGCAACCTCGTGGCACCCTACCTGAGCGTCACCCCGGATGATCCACAACTCCAAGCGCATGCCACGGGAAGGGTGCTCAAAGTCACAAGCCTGCTCTATAGCTTTTGCAGCGGAGCGGCTTTGCTGCTCCTCCCTGAGACGCTGGTGTGGGTCTACGGCACCCGTTATGCCCAGGCATCGGCTTTGGCGCTCCTGCTTTTTGGCCCGATCGCGTTTGAGAACTGGGTGCGCGGGAGTTGTTCACCGGCGCTCCTGCGAAACGGGGCCTACAGGGGGCTCGTGAGTGTGAACGTTCTTCAGGCCTCGGTGACTGTCGCCGCGCTGGCGCTGTCATGGAAGTGGGATATGAAAGGGGTGATTGTTGCGGTGGGATGTTCGCGTGCGATGGTTTCCTCCCTCAATCTCTGGGTGATGCGGCGCATCGTCGCGCCCGGCTCGTTCCAAACCGCGTTCTCTAGCTTCTGTGTGGCAGCGGTTTCGGCGGGAATCGCAATTTGGGGCCGGACGCTTCTGCCGATGCCGGAGCCCCTGGGACTCGCTGTGGAGTTCCTGTTGTATGCCATCTGTTTCTTTGCCGGGTTCCGCACCTGTGTGCTGAGGGACCCGGATCTCCTCCGGATGGCGCATCGGCTGATGCCTCTTCAACGCCTCCGTATCGCGTGGCTTTTGCCCTCCCAACCGATCTCCTGACCATGCTGATCTTTCTGATTCTGATCCTTGTCGCGGGCCTGCTCTCGCCGCTCGCCTCTCTGGTGAGCGCGCTGCCGGCGTTGTGGGTAATCCAGGCGATTGTGGCACCCAAAAACCCCTCGATTTTCGAGGTCGGCCCGGTGGACGTAATGCCGGTGGATTTGGTGTTCGGGCTGATTCTGATCCGGATCACCGTGCATGCGCTGAGAACCCGCCGCGTGGCGTGGGATCGCGGGCTGTATCTTGCCATGGCGGGTTATGTGGCGGTGAGCCTGCTTGCCACGCTTTTTGGATGGCTCAAGTTCGGCGATAGCCAACTCATCCGAGGCCTGACTGCGGAGGCGCGGGTGGTTCAGGATATGTTGCTGGTGCCCGTCATGGCGACTGCCGCGGGATCCCTTTTTCAGATCCGGCGGTGTGTTCAGATTCTCGCGGTGACCCTGGTCTTTCTCGTGCTCATTCAGTTTTGGAATGCGCTGGGGATTTTCGGGTGGACGATCGGCGAGGTCCAAGGGGGAGAGCGCGGGCAACACCGATATTTCGGCCCGGTGGGCGATTCCATCGGGTTTGTGCTCTTGCTGGGCTACGCCGTCGGGCTTTGTTCCGGGAGCATTTTGGGAATCCTCGTGTTTGCGGGTGCCATTGCGCTTACGGGGGGGATTGGGTCCCTGATTGCGCTGGGCGTCATTTCCGCGATCTATGCGGCTGGATGCGGGCTGCCGATTCTCAGGTCGCCGCAGCGGCTGAGGGTGTTCGCGGCGTTTGGTGGTATGGCGTGTATCGGGGGCGGACTCCTGCTGCTGGGCTCGGGTGGCGCGATGGACACGCTCTCAAAGCGGCTCTCAAGCGGGGATTACCAGCAGAGCGCATCGCAGCGGATGCGGTCAGCAGGGCTCGCACTGGCGATCATTGAGGATAATCCGATCCTGGGGGTGGGCTTTCAGGGGTATGAATCCGCGCTTGCCCGATACGGGGGTGCGTTCGCGTTCAACCTTGACCATCCCGACGGGGCAACCGCCAACGCCAATAGCCAGATCCTGCAGGTGCTCACCGACGGAGGTGTGCTCGCCGCGCTGGCCTTTCTGGCGCTGGTATGGGCCAGTCTCAAGGGCCTCTGGGGGGCGGCTCAACTCTCGGAGGACCCGTTGATGCGCGGCTTCTTCCTCGGCGCCAGTCTGTGGTTGGTCGGAGAAGTCGTCGGCAATCTGACCGCCTGCTGGATCCTGCCCGGCTCTTTCCAGGCGCGGCTTCTGTGGATTTGCGCGGGACTGGCGGTCGGGCTCCGGGAAGTCACAGCGAACCCGCGACTGCGGGTGTGATCACGGAATTCACGAGGGGCGAGTTTTCCGCGGCAACATATGAAAGCAAAGAGACACATTCTTCACACCATCACCGCCATCAACAGGGGCGGTGCCGAGAATCATTTGGTGGATCTGATCCATCACCAGCTCAACGAGGGTTGCCGCGTGTCTCTGGCTTACTTGAAAACGAGCGGTTACTGGGAAGAAAAACTCATCGCAGCGGGAGCCCAGGTTTATGGACTCGGGCTGGGGATTTACGGGGATCCCCGGCCGATGCTCAAACTCCGGAGGCTGATTCAGGAGGGCGACTTCGACGTCATCCACGCGCATCTGCCGCCCGCGGAACTCTACACGCGCCTCGCCCTTTTGTTCCGATGGAAAAAGGGGCCGCCGTTGCTCATTAGCAAACACAATGAGGAGCCTTTTTATCAGGGGCCGGGTCAGAAATGGCTCGCCCGGTGGGTGGCAAAAAGGGCCGCTGGGGTGATTGTCATCTCGGATGCAGTAGGCCGCTACATGGCGGGGCCCAAAGCCGGTATTCCTGAGCAGAAGTTGGCGCGGATTTATTACGGCCTGGATTGGGCGAACGCCCGGAACACGCGGAGTGAGGCGGTGTCACAGATCCGTTCGGCATGGAACGTCCCGGAGAATGGATTTCTGATTGGCTTCGTAGGCAGGCTCGTTCCTCAGAAAGACATTGGCACTCTGCTGGAGGGGTTTGCGCAGTTTCATGCGCGGCATGAGCATGCGCGTTTGGTTATTGTCGGAAAAGGGCCTTTGGAGGACTCACTGAACAGTCTTTCCCGTCAACTCGGGGTGGGCGATGCGGTGGTTTGGGCGGGGTTCAGGGAGGATATTGAAGATGTGATGTCCGCGTTGGATGTCTTTGCGTTAACCTCCCACTATGAGGGATTCGGGCTGGTTCTTCTGGAGGCGATGGCAGCCGGCGTGCCCGTGGTGGGCACCCGCGTCGGAGCCATTCCGGAGGTGGTTCAAGACGGAGAGACGGGCGTTCTGATCGGGCCCGGGCAGTCGGGGGAGTTGTGTGCCGCCTTTGAGCGGCTTCTCGATCCGCTGATGCGGCAGCGCATGGGGGACGCGGGCCGCAAACGGGTGGGCGATCGTTTCGGGCTCCGGGACATGTGCCGTTCCACCGATACGCTCTACGCCCGCTGCGCCGATGCGGGACCCTCCTTGGAAGAGGCGGCCGCGGCGGGACTGCAATAGATCTCTTTAACAGGTGCGGTGGAGGGGGCGCTCGGGACTTCGTCCTTACGGTGTTCGCCCAATGGTGGAAGGGGATGCGTTGCGTGTTGAATGGCGGCGTTGAAGCTCCCGCTCGCCGAGTGCAACCCACACGGTGTCAGCAGAGGAAGGAACAGGTGGAAGGAGCAGGTGGAGGGAACAGGTGGAAGGAACAGGTGGAAGGAACAGGTGGAGACGGCGGCGCGGGTGAGGGGAGGTCCTTGCACACCGCGTGGATCTTTTAGCTGAAAGAAC
>JBEIUI010000093.1:0-14446 GCA_040374425.1 Verrucomicrobiia bacterium
AGATCTCAAAGATCGCAGAGAAGATTTCACCTCAGAATTCCTCTGCGGTTTTCCTTCCCCCCTCCCAACCCGGCACCGGGAACAACCTCAAAGATCTCAAAGAACCCAAACACGCAGGTTGGAACTTCGGCTTTCGGGCTGAACTCAGTGCCATTCGGGACAGAGCTTCTATTGAAGAATCACCGCAACGCCGGGTGTTTGCCATATCCAGAGCTTATCTACAGTTTGTCTGTCCCCAGCGGCTCTCGGGAACTGCCGCAGGCGACCGTCTGGTGATGATCCCGTGTCCTCACAGCACCAGCAGCCCGCGGCGCGGGAAATAGCCCACCACGCGATCGCGCAGGATCTCATTCCCTACAATGCCCTGCGTCCCGGCCAGCAGCAGCGTCATCCCCAGCAGCCCCGGCAACGCCCCGCAGCGCAAGGTGAAGGTCAGCGACCCCAATTGCATGGGCACCCAATGCGTGGTGGTCTCGAACTGCCCCACGCCGGGATAGAAATCCTGCAGCGCCCCCGCCGCCGGATACGTGATACGCACCTCTTCCTGGAAGTAGGAGATCTGCGCGCCCGTATCAAAGAACATCCGGACCGTCGCCTCCCCACAGCGCAGCGAGACAATGGGAATCCCCATGAACGATGCCAGCACCACCGATTCCCCGGCCACCGTTAACTCGGCCGCCGACAGGGTATGCGTCCCCGCCTGCAGGTCGAGTCGATGATCGAACGGCCCCAGCACATCGGCCCCCAACAGCCCGGCACACGGCACGCCGACGTAGTCGGTCAACGTACTCGCGGACAGGCCGAGGTAGTCCGAGTCGAGGGTAAAGGTCTGCTCCGCCAGCGTCAGCGATGGCACCGCCCCGAAGCTCGAGGGCGCCCCGGTATCCAACAGCCAGTCCTGCCCATCCACCGTCACAAAGAGATGGCCACCCTGCAATCGCAACGGATAGGTATGCATTGTCATTTGAGAGAAAAGTCTGCGTGCCGGTGGTCGCGCCGCATCGATTCAGAGCATCGGATTGTCTGCAAAGCCGTGGAGGGCACCCGCCTCATCGTTCAGCTTCGGTATCACTACTGAAAGACCTCATTTGAACGATCTCGTGGGTTGCGTGCCCGGAGGCCGGAGCCCCGTCTGCGGGCTAGGGCGCGTGGAGTTGCCTCCGCAGTTCGAGGAATTCGGGCTGGTCCGGCCGCCTTTGAATGGCCTGTTCCACGGCCTCCCGCGCGCCGTCCCCGTTTCCCTGCTCTTTCCGGGCCTGCGCAAGCAGGTAGTAGAGTTTTGGGTCCTCGGTTTCCGCGGCAATCGCCGACCCGAGGAATTTCTCGGCGAGTTCCCAGCGTTTTTCTTCCAGGGCGAGCACGGCCAGGTTGTTGAGCAATCCGGCGTGCCGGGGGTTGAGCTCCAAGGCGTGCCGGTAGTGGGACTTGGCCCCGGTTCGATCCCCGGCCTTGAGCGAGACATTGCCCATGGCGAAGTGCACGTCCGCGTTCTGCGGGGAATACTGCATGGCGGTTTGGAGCTGTTGTCGCGCACGGGCCAGGTCGCCGGATTTGGTCGCGGAGAGGCCGGCCTTGTAATGGTCCAAGGCCCAGAGGCTGAAATCGGAGGGCGGCGAGGAGACCCACGCGGCACTTGCCAGGGCTGTCCCTCCGAGCAGGGCGGCCCGGGCGTATTGAGCCCGGGAAAGGTCTTGCCAGAGTTTGACAAGGAGCCAGGCAGCAAAGATCAGAAGGCCCGGTACCGCGGCGAGCCGGTAACGTTCGGTGATGAACACCGGCATCAGCGCGCCCAGATGCAGTCCCACGCCCGCGGCAATCCAGCGCGGGGCCGTCTCCGTCCAGCAACACCCGACTATTCCCGCCAATCCCAGCGCGGCGATCATCCCAAAACCCAGCCCCGGCCAGGTGACCCCGAGGGATCTGAGCAGTTTGAGAGTGGCGATGTCGTCGTAGGAATAAGCGTTCCAGAAATGATGAAACTTCCGGCTCATAAGCCTGAGCCAGTCGCCAAAATGGGACCGGATATACGCGTGCGCTTTGGCGGTCCAGAAAGCGGAGACTTCCGTGCGGGTCAGCGTCCGCCCAGCCTCGGCCTCCGCCATGCGGATCGAGTCCTTGAGCAGACCGCTCTGGGAGGCGCGCATGCCCTCTGGTATCTTCGGGTAACCGGTGGCCGCCGGGTTGTTGCCGATCCAAAAGTTGATGCCGCCGTGGGCGGAGAGCATCACCGGTTCCCCGGCCACGATCCGGTTGTGGAAAACGGCGGGAGCGACTCCAAGTCCGAGCCCGGCTCCGAAAAGGGCCAGGGCGGCGAGGCAGCGGAGGAGGCGGTTGGGCTGTGAAGGGGTGGTTTTGAGGAGGATGGCGGCGACGACCAAAGGGATGAGCATCAGGCTCGTGGCGACCATTAACGACACAAGGCCCATGGCCGCGCCCAGCACGGCCCAGCCAACGAGCGGGGTTTGCGCGGGCCGGGTCACGACCCAAGTGATACAGGCCCAGTAGGCGAGGACCGCCCAGACCGTGGGCATGAGAACCACCGAGAACGTCTGCGCGGGAACGCAGAAAATCCAACCCAGCGCGGCCAGGATCCCGATCGCCTGCGTGGTGGTCCGGGGGTGCGTGGGAAAACTCCGGAGGCTCAGCTGATAAATCACCCCGGCGACGGCACCGAACCAGACGCATTGGAGGAGGCCGACGGAGAAGGGGTCAAACCCGAGCACCGCGTAGAACGCGCCGAGCACGTAGGCGTATCCTGGGAGGCCGTAGAACGCCTTGCCATCGCTCCATTGCCCCTTGGCGATGCGCAGGCCCCAGTCGCTGTAAAACGCCATGTCATCGTGTTGCGGAAGGAAATCGGGCGACTGCGAGAAACGGATGAGCACGCCGAGTTGGACGCAGAACCCGAGCAGGATGAGCAGGGGAGTCCATGCCAGGATCTGGAACTTGGAGGAGTGAGCGCTGGGCATGAAAATGAAGATTTGGAGTGCAGGAGTCGAGCCACGGAAGCCGTGGCATGGCACTCGGGATGCTCCATTGAACTCTGCCCCGGAATTCATTCGGGGTGTTCCCTATCCAATAGAAATCATCCATATGTTAAGAAAACTGAATAGAAATCGCGGCGGTTTCACCCTGGTTGAAATCATGATTGTTGTGGCCATCATTGCCCTGCTGGCATCGATCGCCGTTCCGAACTTTCTCCGGTCGCGCAAGCGTGCCCAGGCGACCCGGATCCTCGAGGATCTGCGGCTCATTGATGCTGCCGTGGACCAATACGCTGTAGAATCCAACCTGAGTCCGGCAACGGCGGTGACTTGGAACCAAGTCAAACTCTACCTGAAGACCGGCACGCCTTTGTATCAAACGGGCACCTCAGTCATTGGCGGCGCGTATTCGACTCTAACGTTCACCGTGGACGGTGCCATCAGCACGCCGGTAGGCACGTCGACAGCCTTGGGCGACGTGGCCCCGGCGGAGTTCTGGTCCCCCTACGTCTTGCAGTAAGCACGGCAGGTTCTCTGAAGATCCCGGTGTGAGTGTCAGCCGTCCCGCGGTTCGCTGCGGGACGGCTGAATTTTTTTTGTTTGGCAAGCGGCAGGCCCGCGCTTCCACTGCGAGCTGATGTTTAGGCTCGCACTCAAAATGCTCTACGGCGACCGGGCCAAATATCTCATGCTCATCTGCGGGTTGAGTTTCTGCTCCCTGTTGATGACACAGCAGGCCTCGGTGTTTTGCGGGTTGATGCTTTGGACGACCGCCACTTTGCGAAACGTCCAGGTCCCCGTCTGGGTGGCCGACGCGAAAGTGGAGCAGGTCAACGAGGTGGTGCCGATGCGCGATGTGGAGGTCCAGCGCGTGAGAAGTGTGCCCGGGGTGCAATGGGCGGTGCCTCTCTACTGGAGCATCCTTCAGGCGCGCTTGCCCGACGGATCGTTTCAGCCTGTCCAGTTGACCGGGCTCGACGGGGCGTCCCTGGTGGGGCGTCCCGGCAAAATGCGGGTGGGCCGCGTGGAAGACCTTCGGCTGCCCGGCGCGGTGATTGTCGATCAGGTGGCGATCGCCAAGTTTCTCAAAAAAGGCATTCAACTGCGTGTGGGTAGCACTTTTGAGATTAATGACCACGAGGCGCGGGTGGTAGGGATCTGCGAGGCGGACCGCAGTTTTCTCGGGCAACCCTACGTTTATACCACCTACAACCGGGCTCTGGAGTTCGCCCCGCCGCAGCGCAAACAACTCAGCTTCGTGCTCGTGCAGCCCGCCCCCGGGCATCCTCCCTCGGAGGTTGCCGCCCGCATCAGCGAGCTCAGAGGGTTGCGGGCGTTCACCGCCGCGGAGTTCTTTGACCAAACGCTCTGGTGGTATGTGAAAAACACGGGGATCCCCATCTCCTTCGGCACGGTGGTACTCCTGGGGGTGGTGGTGGGGGTGGCTGTGGCGGGACAGACTTTCTATCTCTTTGTGCACGAAAACCTCCGGTTCATGGCCGCCCTTAAAGCCATGGGCGCGCGCACCTCGACCCTGGCGGGGATGGTCCTGCTCCAAGCGCTCACTGTGGGCTTCATCGGATACGGGCTGGGTGTGGGATTGGCCGCGTGGTTCGGCAACGCCGTGCTCAAGGGCGGCGAGCCGCCCTTTTATCTGCCCTGGCAGGTGCTGGCTTTTAGCGGTGGGATCATCCTGTTCATCTGCTGTTTCTCCGCCGCCATCGGCATGCTCAAGATCCTCCGTGCCGAACCCGCCATGGTCTTCAAATGAGCCCGTCGGCGACTCTTGTTTTCGTATGAATCCCGGCTCCGATTTTCCAGCGGCCTCAGGGGAAAACCCTGATCTTGGCACCTCCTCTTCCTGGGCGGTGCGCGCCGAGGGTGTGGTGAAGACTTTCGGCCGGGGCGACGCCCAGGTACAGGCGCTCAAAGGCGCATCCATTGACGCGCGCTGCGGGGAGTTGCTCATGATTGTCGGGCCGTCGGGCTGCGGGAAAACCACGTTCCTGAGCGTGATCTGCGGCACCCTCGGGTTTGAGTCCGGGCGGATCGAGGTCTTCGGAAGCGACCTGCGGAAAATGAGCACCGCCGAGGTCACCCGGTTTCGAGGCCAGAACGTCGGATTCATCTTCCAGCAGTTCAACCTCGTCCCGCACTGGGACGTGCTGGAAAACGTGTCGGTACCCCTGCTCCTGTCCGGGGTCAAACGATCCAGGGCGGAAGCCGCGGCTGCGGCGATTTTGGAGGAGGTGGGCTTGGGCAAACGTCTCAAATCCAGCCCGAGAGAGCTCTCCGGCGGCCAACAACAGCGGGTGGCGATTGCCCGGGCCCTGGTCCATCAACCCCGGCTCATCATTTGCGATGAACCCACGGCTGCCCTGGACGCCGTCACCGGGCGCAAGGTGCTCGAGTTGTTGCGTTCGGTGGCATGTGACCGGGAACGCTGTGTGATTGTGGTCACTCACGACAGCCGCATTTTCGAGTTTGCCGACCGCATCGCTGAGATGGAGGACGGCCTGGTGCGAAAAGTCCATGGCCGCGGGGAATACCACGCTCAATATGTTTAAACCCACCGGTTCCCGTCCAAGCGGTCCCGGCGGCGCGCCGAGATCGAAGCCGTCCTCTCTGCCCATGCACCTGGAATTATGTTGAAACGTCCTTCCCTCTATCTGTCCATCGCCGGGGTCGTGGCCGCCGTTTTGTTGGTGATCCGGCTCCAAAAGGTGCCCGAGGGGCCACCGCCCCTGGTTGAGCCGCCCAGTGCGCCTTTTGCGGAGTCCATTGGCGCCCGGGGCATTGTGGAGAGCGTGGATGAAAACGTGCGGGTGGCGCCTGCCGTGGCGGGGCTGGTGGAAAAGGTGCTGGTCAAGGTGGGCGACCGGGTGCAACCCGGCCAGCCTTTGATCGAACAGGACCGGCGCGATGCTGCAGCGTTGGTGGCGGCCCAAGAGGCCCAGCTTCTGCGGTTGCGTGCGCTGATCCGCGAGGCCGAGGTGCGCGAGGCGGATCGCAAGGAACAGTGGGTCCGCGCGGAGAAACTCGCCGAGAGCCGGGTTTCGAGCGTAGACGAAAAACAGCGCGCTTTTTTCGCGGCCCAGTCCGCCAGTGCGCAGCTGGAAAGCGCGCGTGCAGAGTTGCACGCGGCGGAGGCGCAACTCGCCCGGCTCAAAGTTGCCTTGGAATTGCTCACGGTTCTTGCGCCGCGCGAGGGCACGGTTTTGCAGGTCAACGTGCGGGCCGGTGAATACGCGGCTCCCAACACTCAGGAACCGTTGATTCTGCTCGGGCAGGTGGACCGGTTCCAATTGCGCGCGGATGTTGATGAGGACAACGCCTCCAAAGTGCGGGCGGGGTGCTCGGGGGTGGCTTTCATCAAGGGTATCCGGGAGAAACCCATCCCGCTGGAGTTTGTGCGGATCGAGCCTTACGTCGTGCCCAAGCGTTCGTTGACGGGAGAAAGCAGTGAACGGGTGGACACACGGGTTTTGCAAATCATCTTCCGTTTCGAGCACAGCGCGCTGCCGGTTTACGTCGGGCAGCAGATGGACGTGTTTATCAACGCTGCAGGGGTGAGGGGTGAGGGGTGAGTTAGGCTAGCCCCGGCAACGCCGGGCTTTCTTATTTCGCCCCCTCGGGGCTCACCCCTGATCTAAGCAAGTTGCGCGAGTTTCACCGCGCCCGCCACCGCCACCAACCCGCCCGTCAGGGCGCGTACGGTGGGCCGTTGCCCGTCGATGAGCCAAGCGAACATCAGGGTGACCAGGGGTGAGGTGGCGACAATCGGCAGCACCATGCCGCTGGGCGTGGTTCTTAGCGCCCATTGATAACAGGCCACGCCCAGCACCGGGCCCGCAAACGCGTTGGCCAGGGCGATCGGCAGACCCCGCCGCCATCGGTCGGGAACTGGCATCTCGGGTCCGGCCCGCAACGCGGGCAACAGCGCAAACGCAACGGCCGTCATGAGGATCCCTCCCAGGATCCGCTGGTAGGCGGCGCTGCCGCCGTCGATCGGGAAACCCGCTGCCACAGCGTTGGCTTTCCTGCTGAGCACGGCCCCCAGGGCCTGGCCCATGGCCGATCCCAGACCGAACAGGGCCCCGATCCAGAAGGTCCGGCGGGGCACATGGAGTCCGCGATCGGGTGACAGGGCGATGGCCACCCCGGCGAGGATCACGGCAGCGCAGCCCAGCTCCTGGGGGTGCAGTTCCGTTCCCAGCCAGCACCATTCCACCAATGCCGCAATCGGCGCCGCAAGGCATTGGGTGAGAAGAATCGCCAGGCGGGGGCCGATCCTCGGGAGCGCTCCAAAAAGCGCCATGTCGCCCAGGCCGAAGCCGATGACGCCGCTCAAGAAAAACCAGGGAAATCCTGGGCCCTGGATGCCCGCCCCAAATCCGTGGCTCCAGATCCCCAGGAGCACCGTGGCGATTGTGATCCGGATGAGATTGGCCGAGCCGGAGCCGAGCAGTCTTGAGGAGCGCGCAGCGAGGATGACCGAGAAAGAAAAAAAGACGGTGGTGAGAGCCGAGGCAAACATGGGGCATCAACGCGGGCCGAGCTGCCGCGAAGGCGGGAGGCCGAGCGCTTGGTGAAAAGAGCTTTGGTTGCGGAGGACGATGCGGGCGCTTAACGGGTGAGGAAATCCTCCAGCGCACCGCCCAACAATCCATGCACATCGCGGGCGATCTCGGCCCGGGTGGGTTCCCAGCCCGTGCTCGCGAGGTTCTCGTATTTCTCTGCCAGCACCTTGGCGAGGATCGGCCGGGAATGATCCCACTTGTAGATGAGCTGGTCGAGCACCCGGCAGTCGCTGTGTTGGGGAGTCATACTCAGGCCCACCATTTCCAGGCGCATCCGGGTGATCTCCTCGATGAGCGAGGGGTTGTTCATGAACCACCAGCAGCCGAAGATATGCAGGTTGCGGAATTTGCGGGCCGCCACGCAGAGGGCGTGCTGGTTTTCCCGGGCCAGAACCGTGCAGAGGAATTTGTTTTCCGGGAACGCGGCGCAGAGGCGTTCCACGGCGCTCACATCGGCGGTGCCCAGGCTGTCACCGGCCATGCGCAGGAGCGGGTTGGCGTTGCGGCGCACGCCGATCATCAGGGCGAACGCTTGGTTCCACTCCCGGCCGTGCGGCATGATCGCGTGTTCGATGAGCTGTGCGGTGACGGATTTTTCCGGGAATTGGAACTCCGGGGTAAGCGACACCATGCAGTAGTGGGAGTCGATCTTGCGGGTCCACTCGGCGAGGAACCGGCGCACTTCGGCGAAGGTTTTTCCGGAAAGATCGGCTTCCACCTCGTAGCCCCAGGCGCGCAGTTTGGGCGCGGTGTTTTCCCAGTCCAACAGCAGGGGATCAATCCGCAGTGCGGCGCAGAACCGGGGATCCCTTGAAAAACCGCGTTCCCAGACGGGCCGTTCGAGATCGTCAAACGGGGAGTTGGTCATGCAGATTTTCCGCACCCGTGCCACGTCCAGGGCTTGGGTGATGAAGGCTTCCGGTTTCCAGCTCGCGTAATGTTGGCGGAGCGCGGGCAGATCGCGTTTTTTCACGTCCATGCCCAGCCGATGCAGCGTGGTGAGAACGCCACGGCAGGCTTCGGATACCGGAGAGTTTTCGATGAAAAGAGCGTTCCAGATCGCGTCGGCCTGCTGGGTTTTGGAGAGCGCCCAGAACTTCTCATACGGCATTTCAAACGAGCGGAACCCTTCCGCGACGAGGTAATGATAGGTGAGCAAATCATCGATTCCCCACAACAACAGCTCGCCGAAAGCGGGGTCATAGAGGTGGGTGTGAATGTCGTAGACAGGGGTGTGGTTTACCACCTCGGAAACCAATGCGGTGAGGGCGGAGGAACAGTCGGGACTCATGGCACCCTACGGTTTAATATCCTCGTCCCGGAGGCGGAAGCCCAATCCTCGATCTCCCCGCACCCGCCTTCTGCGCATCCGTTGCGACGGGCCTTGTGGGCTGCTGCCGTTACCAACGTGAGACTTGTTCGGGGAACCGGCACCGCAGACAGTCTGAGGCGTCCTGCATGCAAAAATCCTCGGAGATTTGCAAAAGCCCCTGCTGATAACCCAGCCCGCGCAGCCAGTTGGGAGGCGTCTTGCCGAAAAGACGGAGCGCCGTAATCTGCGCGCGGCGACTGGGAGCCTGGCAGGTCATCTCCAGCAGCTTGGGCCAGAGTTCGGGCGTGGTTGAAAGGGCGAAAGGCAAAAACACGTTGACGGTCATGTCCGCCACCCGGTCCGACCCGATCAACGCGAGGGGACGAGGGGCGGCCCTCGAAGCCAGCGTGAAATGGTGCTGCCAATACCGGGAGTGCAGACCGCGGAATACGGCGCGGATGGCCTTTAGATCGCAGTCTCCCCGCAGGGCGCGGATTTTGCCCCAGTGCCGGGCCATCTGGCTGAGGGCGGCCAGGCGTCGCTGGGGATGATTGGCCGGGCGCTGGCCGGCGTGATTCCAGAGGTCTGATGGCAGCTGGAGCCGTTCGAGCTCGGCGCGCCGGGGCCACCAGCGCGCCCAGAGGGTGCGGAGATAGAGGCGGGTGGGTGCGTCGAATCCGCTCAGGTCGGAAGCTTGGAGGAATCCGCCCAAGCCAAAGAGAAGGGCCTCGGCGTCGGCTCGCTCCTGGAGGAGTTGCCGGATGGGCAGGCGCTGGGCGAGCAGGGTGAACGGGAGTTGGTTGTTCCTGTAGCCGAGCGTGGCTGCCAGTGCCCCGTAGAGCGCTTCGTCCGGGCCGTGCACTTCACTCCAAGTTGCCAGAGCGGCCGCTTTTCTTCGCAGCCGGTAGGAGGCCGCTTGCAACAGGATGTCGCGTATCCGGGCTTCGGGCAGTTGCTTCAAGACGCCTAGGCAGCGGCCGGGTTTGGCTTCCGGGAGCGGGTTGGCAGGAGTCTGCGGGAGTTGCTGCAGGCTGAGGTGCACCTGGGGCACCGCTCTGTGTAGTTGCGTCCGGGTGAAAAACTCCTGGCTGCCCCGGCGAAGAAACAGGTGCAGCACCACCGTCTCGTAGGCGGGGTTGGTGGCGTGCCCGTGGCGCTCCCAATCCCTGTCCTCGGTGTCCAGCTCGATGCAGCCTTGGATCGGTGGGCGGTTCTCGAACGAGACCGCAGCCTGTGCGAAGTCCGGCCCGGCTTGGTGGTTCCACGTTCCGAATTGAACGATCCGCACCGGCTGCCCTTGGACTGTGAGAAAGTCCCGGCCGAAATGGCCTGCAAACCAATGCGCCTGGAGCTGGTGCTCGCTCCAGTGTCGGGGGATTTCAAAGAGGGCCGCCTCACAGGTGTGATCCGACGGGCGTTGTCCATCTTGTCCTCGCCAGATTTCGTACCGTGCCCCGAGGTCCCGCATGCTGAAAAAATGGGAGGCTGAAGCGCGTCGGGCAATGGGGAGGACACCTCAGCGCGCAGGCTGCAGGGAAGCGGCGATGGATGGGGGAATGAGCGAGAATCTTCTGTTTCAAGAGCTGTTTCCGGGGCTTGGGAAGAGTTTCCCGGGCCTTAGGCTCGTGTGCGGGTGCGGAGAGGGCGCATTTTGGATAGCTTGTAAAAGGTTGGTTGTTTTTGAGCGCAAGCAGCGGTGTGCGCAGCGTGTGGGTGCCGTTTCCAGGCTGGGGTCAGCCGACGGGAATGGTGGCTAAGAAGCCGCGCTGAAAGCGACGTCTGCAGGGGAAAATCTGGGCTGTTGAAAGCCCAGGCCGCAAAAGGCGGGGGTGCATTGGGAGGTGGGAAAGTGGGTTGAGTGGGGTGCCCGCCTTTTGCGGTTTTTTTTCTCAGCGATGCGCGGGCGCGGCTGGTGGTTCCGAAGGTGGGGCGGTCGTGGGCAGAGGCGCCTTAGGAACGCAAAGGGGCCCTCTTCACTGAGGCCATCGCCGACGCCGGCAGGCTTGAATGGAGAGCACTTCGCTGGGTGGGGGCGTGGTTTGAGAGGCCGGAAGTAAAAGGCCCTGGCGTTGAGTTGACTTCAAAAAAGCCCTCCGCGTTCTCTTCGCCTCCGCGTGACGATGATCTTTCGGGTGGAAGTGGTTTGAGAGGGCGCACTGAGCCGCATGCCCCAAAATCGAGAAGCTTTCCCTCTAGAGCAGACCGCGCAGATCTGAGACCAAACAGGCGATGTCTTCAGGCTCGGTGTCCCAGCCGCACATGAACCGGCATCCGCCCTCGCCGATAAACGTGTAGAAAAGCCAGCCTTTAGCGTGAAGAGCTTCGATTGTGGGGAGGGGCAGTTCGGCAAAAACACCGTTGGCTTGTCGCGAAAAGAGCAGGTTCACCCCGGGTATGGCGCGCAGCTCGGTTTCCAAGAGGGCCGCCATGGTGTTGGCGTGTCGGGCGTGCCGAAGCCAAGCTCCGTCTTGGAGCATGCCCACCCAAGGCGCGCTCAGAAAACGCATTTTGGAGGCGAGTTGGCCGGATTGTTTGCAGCGAAACTCAAATTCCCGGGCCATTTCCCGGTTGAAAAACACCACGGCTTCCCCCACGGGCATCCCGTTTTTCGTGCCGCCAAAACACAGGACGTCCAATCCGCATTGCCACGTGATTTCCTTCGGCTTTACCCCCAGCGACTCGATCGCGTTGGCGAAGCGGGCGCCGTCCATATGGAATTTAAGATCCCATGCCTTGGCCTGTGCGCCGATCGCCCGGAGCTGATCGACTGAGTAAACCGTGCCCACCTCCGTGGCCTGGGTAACGCTCACCGCCCTGGGCTTGGGGTAGTGGATGTCGTTGCGCTTTTTGACCGCGTTTGCGATGTCGGCTGGACGGATTTGCCCGTGTTCCCCGGGCAGAAGCAGGAGCTTGGTGCCGTTGGAGAAATACTCTGGAGCGCCGCATTCATCGGTCTCCACGTGGGCCATTTGATGGCAGAGGATGCTGTGGTAACTCTGGCAGCAGGAGGCCAGGGCTAGGGAGTTCGCGGCGGTGCCGTTAAAGACGAAAAAAACTTCGCAATCGGTCTCAAAAACCTCGCGCAAAAGATCGGCGGCTCGCTGGGTCCAGGCATCGTCTCCATAGGCCCGGGCGTGGCCGAAATTAGCCTTCTGAAGCGAGTCCCAAGCTTCCGGACAAATGCCCGAGTAGTTGTCGCTTGCGAAATGGCGAAGGCGCGGCGCGTCCATGGGGGATAAGTATAGCGCAGTTTGCACGGAACCGCACCATGGCGTTTGCCGGAACCGGTGCTTGCCACGTCAAAAAACAAACGCGCCGCCGGGATGCCGGCAGCGCGTTTTAGAGTGGTCACCGAGTTTTTGTGTCGTGCGCTTTGGAAAATGACTCAGAGCGTGGAGCAAAACTGTTCGAGCCGGTCGATGCCCTTCTTGATGACATCCATGCTGGTGGCGTAGCTGAGGCGGATGGTGCGGTCATCGCCGAAAGCGATTCCGGGCACGACCGCCACATGATGTTTGCTCAGGAGACGATCCGCGAAGTTCTGGGACGTCAAAGAGAGTTTGCTGATGTTGACGAGCACATAGAAAGCGCCCTGGGGTTTCACCAGAGTCACCTTCGGGATCTTGGAGAGTCGTTCGCACATGTAGTCGCGGCGCATTTCGAATTCCTCGCGCATGTCGATCACCGGCTGCTGGTCACCTTTGAGGGCCGCCAAGCCGCCTTTCTGGGCGAAGGAACAGGGGTTGGATGTGCTGTGGCTCTGGATGGCGTCAATGGCCTTGGCGATGCGTTCCGGCGCACCAAGGTATCCCAGCCGCCAACCCGTCATCGCGTAGGCTTTGCTGAACCCGTTGATGGTGATCGTGATGTCGTAGGCTCCGGGCAACGAAGCGGTGCTGATGTGCGGCACGCCTTCGTAGGTGAGTTTCTCGTAGATTTCGTCAGAAAGAATCAGGATCTCCTCGTCGGAGGCCACGTCCACAATCTCCTGGAGCTCCTGCTTGCTGTAAACGGAGCCGGTGGGGTTGCCGGGCGAATTGAGGATCACCATCTTGGTCCGGGGCGTCATGGCCGCTTGGAACTCCTCGGAGGTCATTTTCCAGCCGTTTTCTTCCTTGGTATGGACAATCACGGGCTCGGCTCCTGCCAGACGCACCATTTCCGGGTAACTCAGCCAATAAGGCGCGGGGATGATGACTTCATCGCCCGGCTGGCAGGTGGCGAGGATGGCGTTGTAGCAAGAGTGCTTGGCGCCGTTGCTGACGATGATCTGGCTGGGCTTGTAGTCGATCCCGTTGTCGGCCTTGAACTTGTCGCAAATCGCTTGGCGCAGCTCGGGGGTGCCGCTGCTGGGGGTGTATTTGGTGAACCCGGCGTCGAGCGAAGCCATGCAGGCCGATTTGATGTGCTCGGGCGTGTCAAAATCGGGTTCCCCCGCACCAAATCCGCAGACATCCAAGCCTTCGGCTTTCATCGCCTTGGCTTTGCTGTCGATGGAAAGGGTGAGCGACGGAGTCAGAATCGTGGCGCGTTGGGCGAGTTCCATAGGAGTAATCAATGAGGGTTGCGATGAAGGATGTGGCGGGGCGGATTACCGCGAATACCAGCTCTCGATGAGCGGTTTGAGATTGTTTTCGGCAATCTTGATGATGCCCATTTCGCGCTGGGCGTTCTCGGCGGAATCCGAGGCGTGCGCGGCGTTGACCATGATGGTCTGGCCGAACTCGCGCCGGATCGATCCGGGAGGCGCCTTGGAGGGATCGGTGGGCCCGAGCACTTCGCGGATTTTGCGGACGGCATCGATGCCTTGGTAACAGATGGCGATGCACTTCTCGGAGCCGGGTTCGTTGCGTTTGTCGGCGGGACATTCGCTGGGTTTGAGGCCCGCCATGAACTTGACGATCTGTTCCCAGTTTTCCCGGCCATTGATGGGCCCGAGCAGTTCGCCGAGTTTACGGACCGCGTCGTCACTGAGGGTGAGGTTGAATTCTTTTTCAAGCACCCCGCGGGCCTGTTCGGCCGAGCGATCCTTGAGCTTGTCCATGAGCACTTCCAACACCGGGCCGTAGAACTCCTCGGCCTGGGCAACGGTCATGCGGTGGACTTTGAAAGCGATGATGTACAGGCCGGTCCGGGAAAATAGGTCGATGACGCCCCCGGGCCGCGCGTTGGGGAACCGGAAGTTGTCCGGCTTGATGAGCACCAAAGTCTTTTCCACATGGGCTCCGACGGGGAATTCCACCGTCCCATCCACCACCCCGGCGTCGCTGTCCGAATACCGGGCCCAGAGCTTGAGGTTGGCCTCGGCGCTGGCCGCTTCCGGCGGCGCGAGCACGGCGGGCTCGAAGTAGGAGACGTTGCCGTTGGCGTCCGCAAAGTAGTCCCCATACGTGTCGCGGATGGTTTCCCCGCTGGTCCGCTCATTGACGATGTGGCCGACGGTGCTCCGCAGTTTGGAGACAGCGTCTTCGCCCTTGAACACGAGCAACATGACCCGCGGACGGTTGCCGCTTTCGTCCGGAGCGAAATTTTTGAGCACGTATTTGCGGATCAGCTCCTGGGTCGCCCGA
>JBEIUI010000125.1:0-9412 GCA_040374425.1 Verrucomicrobiia bacterium
CCCCTCCGGGCTGCTGCGCGCTCAGGGAACTTGTGCGTCCCTGCTCGCCTCAAAAAGCCTCCGCCGAACAACATTCAGCCTGCCGGCTCAATTTTAGATGCGTGAGCCCTGAACCCCGCGTCTCTTCGCCAACCTCCGCTTGCCATCGATCGCCGCCCTGCTCCAATAAGCCGCCATGAATTCAGCCACCCCACTTGTCGCCGTTGTGATGGGCAGCACCTCCGACTGGGACACCATGCGCCATGCCGTTGCGGTGCTCGAAGAGTTCGGGATTCCCCATGAAAAAGGCGTGGTCTCCGCCCATCGCACCCCCGAGCTGATGGCGGATTTCGCCCGCAACGCCGCCGGTCGCGGCATCCAGGTCATCATCGCCGGCGCCGGTGGCGCGGCACATTTGCCCGGGATGATCGCGGCTCAGACCTGGCTGCCCGTGCTCGGTGTGCCCGTGGAAAGCCGGGTGCTCCGGGGCGTGGATTCGCTGCTTTCCATCGTGCAAATGCCCGGGGGCGTGCCCGTGGCCACGCTGGCGATCGGCACGGCCGGGGCAAAAAACGCGGGCCTTCTCGCTGCGGGCATTCTCGCGTTGCAAGACGCCGCGGTGCGACAGAAGCTGGAGGCTTTCCGCGAGAAGCAGACGGCAGACGTGATCGCGGCGCAGTTGCCCTAAAAAAAGGCCGCCGCAATCCATCCAGGGAGCGCGTCCTTCTGCGCCGGGGCATTGCTCCCAGACTGCGGCTCATTTTTCTCTCATCCACCTTTTTTCATGAGTAATCCCCGCATTTTTCTTCCCGGCAGCACGGTGGGCGTGATGGGCGGCGGCCAGTTGGGTCGCATGTTTGCCATCGCAGCGCGGCGCATGGGGTATCGGGTCCACACATTTTCGCCCGACGCAGACACTCCCACGGGCCAACTCGCAGATCTTGAGGTGGTGGCCGGTTATGAAGACGAGGAGGCGGTTCGCAATTTTGCCCGGGGCATCGACGTGCTCACCTTTGAGTTCGAGAACATCCCGGTGCAGAGCGTGGAATGGGCCGCTGAACACTGCGAAGTGCGCCCCTCCGGACACGTGCTCCACGTCTGCCAGCATCGGCTCCGCGAAAAAGAGTTTCTCTCGGGAGCAGGCCTGCCGTTGCCGCGGTTCGCGCCGGTGGACTCCGAGGACGCGTTGCGGGAGGCGGTGAAAACCATTGGGTTGCCCTCTGTCCTCAAGACGGCGGCATTTGGCTACGACGGCAAAGGCCAGCGCAAGCTGGAGCCGGGAACGGATCTCGGGGAGGTGTGGGCGACATTTGAGGGGCGCCGCGCTGTGCTCGAACAGTGGGTGACTTACGAAAAAGAGGTCTCGGTGATCGTGGCCCGCGGCGTGGCCGGTCAGACGCTCTCCTACCCGGTCTGCGAAAACCTCCATCGCAACCACATCCTGGATGTCACCGTCGTCCCGGCCCGGATCCCTGACCCGGTCGCCGCAGCTGCCCGGGAATTGGCCGTCCACGTCGCCGAGGCCCTGGGAATCGTCGGCCTTTTGGCAGTGGAAATGTTCCTCCTTGCAGACGGCTCACTCCTCATCAACGAGCTCGCGCCGCGCCCCCACAACTCCGGCCATTTTTCTTTCGACGCCAGCATCACCAGCCAGTTCGAGCAACAGCTCCGGGCCGTGTGCGGGCTGCCCCTGGGTTCCACGGATCTGCTGCGCCCGGCGGCGATGGCCAACCTGCTCGGAGACGTCTGGACCCCGGGGGAGCCGGATTGGCGTGCGGCGGCGGAGTTCTCCGAGGTGAAGCTGCATCTTTATGGAAAAGCGGGTGCCAGGCCGGGCCGTAAGATGGGGCATCTGGTGGCGTTCGGATCGGATGTGGAGCAGGCCCGCGAAAGGGTTTGCTCGGCACGCCGGGCCCTTGCGCCGTCGCTTCCGTGGTGAGGGAGTTCAAAGATTGACGCCGATGGATACCTTAGTCTTGTCCGCCCTCTCGGAACAGACGCTGGCGTTCGCTCTTGAAAAAGCGGCTGCGGTGTTGGAGGCAGGCGAGCCCGTGGCACTTCCCACCGAGACGGTCTACGGGCTGGGGGCGGACGCGCTCCGGGCCGAGGCGGTGTTGAAAATATTCGAGGCAAAAGACCGGCCGTTTTTCGATCCGCTCATTGTTCATTTGCCGGACCCGGGATGGCTGGAGGAACTCACCGCGATTCCCGCAGCCACACGGCCTTTGGTCGATGCGCTGGTCGCCCGGTTCTGGCCGGGGCCTCTCACCCTGGTGCTTCCCCGCCGGGCACGGGTGCCGGATCTCGTGGCGTCCGGGCTGGACACCGTGGCGGTCCGGCTCAGTGCGCATCCGGTATTTGCGGCGGTGGTGCGCCGGTTCGGAAAACCCATCGCGGCGCCCAGCGCCAACCGGTTTGGACGGATCAGCCCCACCTCCGCGGCCCACGTCTACGGCGAACTGGCGGGACGGATCGGGTTGATCGTTGATGGCGGTCCGACAACGCACGGGTTGGAGTCGACGATTGTGGCCATCGAGGGGGAGTCCCTCCGGATTTTGCGCAGTGGTCCCATTACCGAGGAAGCTCTGGCCGTCTTTGCGCCGGTCCATCAAGCGGATTTCGGCGCCAAACTCCAGGCTCCCGGCCAGCTCAAAAGCCACTACGCCCCGTGTACTCCGCTGCGCCTGCTCGAGGGCGGTGTGCCCGCGCCCGGGCCTGACACCCGATTCGGATGGCTGGGGTTCCGTTCCGGGCCACCCCAGCAGGGGTTTGGCCGGGTGGAGGTGCTCAGTGCCACGAGCGACTTGCGCGAGGCGGCCGCCACGCTCTTTGCCAAAATGCGTCGTTTGGATGAGGCCGGATTGGACACCATTTTTGTCGAGCCCGTTCCCGAGCAAGGCTTGGGCATCGCGATCATGGACCGTTTACGGCGTGCGGCCTACCAGGAGTCCCCCTCTCACCCCTGACCCCTCATCCCTTCTTCATGCCTGCCAGCTCCGCTCCCGCCGCCTCGACCGGGCCCCAGAAAATCTCGACCCGCTCGGCCGGGATCGTTGCCTTGGCGGTGATGTGCAGCCGGGTGCTGGGATTGGCTCGCGAGCTCATCCTCGCGAAGCTGTTTGGTGCCGGGTTCGCCATGGACGCTTTTGTCGCGGCGTTCCGGGTACCGAATCTTTTGCGCGATCTTTTCGCCGAGGGCGCACTTTCCACGGCGTTTGTCACGACGTTCAGCAAAACGATCAAAAACGAGGGGGACCAATCCGCCTGGGCCCTTGCCAACAAAGTGGCGACGCTTGCCGTGGTGGTGCTGAGTCTCATCACGCTTTTGGGGGCGCTGTTTGCACCCCAACTCATCGGCGTGTTGGCGGGGGGATTCAGCCCGGAAAAACGCGAGCTCACCGTGCATCTCACCCGGATCATGTTCCCCTTCATTCTCCTGGTGTCGCTGGCCGCCCTCGCCATGGGACTGCTCAACGCAAGGAACGTCTTTGGCGTGCCCGCCATGGCGTCGAGTTTCTTTAACCTCGGCTCGATTCTCGGCGGGGTGGGGTTCGCCTGGTGGATCGACCCGCATTTCGGCCCGAAATCTCTGACCGGCCTTGCCCTCGGCACCCTGCTGGGCGGCGCGTTGCAGTTGGTGGTCCAGTTTCCCGCCTTGCGAAACGTGGGTTACCGCTTCCGGCCGGACCTGGTCTGGCGGGATCCCGGGGTGCGTTCCGTCCTCCGGCTCATGGGGCCCGCCGTGATCGCCGCCAGCGCCGTTCAGGTCAATGTGATGGTCAACGGCCGGTTCGCCTCGGAGCTCGCCGGCGACGGCCCCGTGAGCTGGCTGGGCTACGCGTTCCGGCTCATGCAACTGCCCCTGGGCATGTTCGGCGTCGCCATCGGCACGCTCACGCTGCCGCTCATCTCGCGGAGTGCCGCCGCGGGAAACATGGAGGAGTTCCGCGCCACGCTTTCCCGCGGGATGCGCTTGGCGTTTTTGCTCACCATCCCCTCCAGCGTGGGATTGATCGTGCTGGCGCGTCCGATCATCAGTTTGCTCTACGAACACGGCAAGTTTTCGGCCGAAAGCACCGTGCAAACCGCCGCGGCGCTTCAGCTGTATGCGCTGGGGTTGGCCGCCTACTCGGGCATCAAAGTGCTGGCCCCGGCCTTCTACGCATTGGACAAACGCAACACGCCGATGCTGGTGAGTTTCGCCGCCATCGGCGTCAACCTCGGGCTCAACTGGCTCTTCACCTTCCGGCTCGGCATGCAGCACCGCGGGTTGGCGCTTTCAACCGGGTGCGTGGCCTTGGCCAATTTCCTCGCGCTTTACGTTCTCATGCGCCGCCACACGCGATTCCTCGAGACGCGGCTGATGCTCCGGACCCTGGCCAAACTCGCCGTGGCCGCCGTGCCGCTCGCCCTGGTGTGTTGGGGCTCGAAAATGACGCTCCTGGCCGGATGGGCGCATCTGCCCTTTGTTCTAAAGCTCACCTATCTCGTGGGAACCATTGCCGTGGCCGCTGCGTCTTTCTTCGGCGTCGCCATGGCCCTGGGGATCGACGGGCTCGAAGAGGTTTCCTCGTTGTTCCGGCGGAAACTGGGCCGTCTTTTGAAACGCTAACGGCCGGTTCCAGCGGGGACGCTCCCAGCGGCCGCGCCCGCGTCGGCTGCAGCATCGGCCTGGAGTTGCTGCAGAAGCTCTTTATAGCGGGCTTCATCCCGGGAGTAGGCTTGAAGCGCATTCTTGTCTTCCACGTTCAACGCGACTCGGCGCGCCTCCAGTGCCGCGTAAATGCGCTGAATGGCCGCAAGTCGTTGGGGCAAGGGGGCGGAACGGTCCGCAGCGAGGGCGTCGTCGGACTCGGCCTGGGATCCATCCAGAGCGACCAGCGCCGCCTTCAACCCGCCCGGGGCGGATGCCGCGAGTTTGCGCAAGAGATCCTTGGCTTGAGCGCTTTTTAAAACGCCGTCCACGCTGTTTCCAAGGAATGAGCGAGCAGCGAGATCGCCTGCTGTAAAAAACAGGGCGCTCGCCAAGAGAAACAAAAGGGAACGGGTCCAGCTGATCTTGTAGATGCTCTTTGGCGCCGCCAACAGCACGGCGAATAACAGGAGCGGCAGGAGCAAAACGCTCGTCGTCGTCAGCCCTGGAGATTCTTTGGCTGCGCCGATCCAGATCCCCGCGCCGACCAGCAGTGCAACGCAAAGGGCGCCCACCCAGAATCGGGCCAGGACCTTGATAGCGTTGGCGAGCCGGGAGGTCTCGTGTGCGAGGATTTTGGAGGTGAGATACACCGCGAAGAATTGGATCCCGGCGCTCGTGGCAAGCCAGAGCCAGGGTTGAAACTCGCCGTGTCGCGCGGTCTCAAGAAACGCGTTGAGAACCGACGCGGCGTCCGCGAGGTGAGCCAAGACCGGTGTGGCTCCTTCGGGAAAGGGTAGGCGCATGGGGCGGGATCCTTCATGAAAAACGGGCTGCGATCAACCGCTGCGTCTGCGCCCGCCCCCCCGGTCGGGGGAAGCTCTGCGTTCATGGGAGCAGGAAGAAGGATGGAGGCCGTTGAGCAGGGTGCCGCGAGCCAGCGGGGGCTCGGAGCGGGAGCGTGGCAGAGGAGATCCGCGCGCGTCGGTTCACGGGTGGCGGGGAGGGGAATGAACTGACCCAACAGCCCACGCGGTGGGGGGCATTGAAAGAAAACGCGGCTTTTCTTTCAATGCGTCCGACCGATTGAAAGAAGGCTTTCAATTGGTGGAGGTGCTGCGGGTTTGCCGCCTTGGCGGCGGATTGGATCGTTGGGTCCAGGTCGATTTCTGCCGCGTCGGGATCCATTTGGATGCCGCGGTGCAGCGCCGGTCCCAGCGCTGCATGGGCAGGAGAATAGGCCGTTTGTTTGTCTCTGGCGGGATGCCCAAAAGCACGCACCGGTTCCCCGGCAGTAGCGGTGATACGAACGGAACCTGCTCGGCGCGGTTCATGGCGGGAAACTTGAATAAGGAAATGCGGTATTAAAGGAAGAGCCGCTTTTTCTTAATAAGGTGCATTCGCGGGGAACTTCAGTTTTTAGCTGGGGCTCTGGGGGGGGGCCTCCGCGTTCCCAGCGAAACTCGTCCGAAACGGGCTCTTTACCCCTCCCAAGTGGCCAGTTTGAACTTCAGCGCAGTCGCATTCTCTGACACGGCCCGACGCACGTGATCCGCCACGCCCCCTGGGAACTCCGCACTGATCTCCACCCGCACCGTGATCGTCGCCCTCGGATCACCAACCAACACGCTGATCACCTCGTTCGCGATCTCCGTCATCCGCAACTTCGCCATCTCTGGCTTTACCTCCACGGAGCCGATGAAGCTTTTCGCGCCCCCGGCCTGCAATCCCTCCCGGGGCACAGCCTCCCGTTCTTTCCCCCCGGAATTTGTCCGGTCGAAAAGTCCGGGCGTCTCGGCCAACCTCGGCTTTCCGTGCGTGCCCGTGCCGTATTCCTCTTGCGCGCCCTCTGCCACCCGGAGGCTGTTCGTGTCTCGATACGCCTTTGCCGCGCCCGGTTCCACCAGCAGCACGGTGTTGTCCACCTGCATGAGACTCTCCCCGATCTGGAATCCTTCGTAACGCCCCTCTTTTTCGCCCAGCGCCGTTCCAAAGAAATCCTCCACCGCCCCCCCCTGTTGAATGGCCTGTTCCAGCACCATCCGCGAACGCAGCCTGGGCAAATACAGATACTTCAGCGTGTCCTGCCAGACCGTCTCCGCCAACACCGCCGGTTTCTCGGATTTCCAATAATACTGCTGCAAGAGCGAACGCAGGTGCATGGCCGACCAGCGGCTGATGACCAGTTCGTTCTCGGTGCAAATCCGGCTCACCTCCGCCATCAACTCCTCCCCGGCCGTGTTCACCTGAAAAGCCTCGATGTCCGCCTCCCTCGTGCCGGGCTGGTTCATTCCGGGACACAGGAGCCACCGGTAACATTCCCGCGCCGTCCGGGGCAGGGCGTCTTCCACGGCCTTGGCTTCCTTGCGCGCCTGTTCCTCCTGGACCCGGTCGATGTTGAGTCGCCCGTTGCCCACGTCGTCGAGAATGGATTGCCAGGCAAGCAGGGACCGGATCGCCTCCCGCAAACGGCCCACCGTGTCGCTGTCTGCCGCCAGAAACAGGAGACGGTTGGGGCGATAACGCGGCTGGCTGCCGTGGTTCTTGAGCACCTCGCGGACGCCGTCAAAAGCCAGCCGGTTTTCCACCCGGCTGTAGTACTTGCTCGGATCGAGCACCACCAACCGCAGTGCCACATCGTCCGGAATATCCCCCGTGTTGGTGGCCACATGAACCACGTCAAACAGACCGCCGCCCCGGGTCAACCGTTGCAGGAGCTCCACCATCCGCGGCAGCACTTCCTGGACATCGTGGAAGCGCCGTTTGCGTTCCTCCATTTCCCGTCGGAGATTGGCCCGGGTATCGAACCAAAACCGCGAGGTTTCCTGACTCTTTTCACCGGAAACCGCGAGGTAATAGAGACGATCCACCAAGCGGCTGAGCACGTCCGAATACAGCGAGGAGGGCTGTCCCGGTTGCATGCACCCCAACAGCACGCGGCTGCGTTCCAAGCCCCGGGCGAGATTCGGGCGCGTCGAAACCGAGGAGGGTGCCGTGCCGATGAACAGCGTCCGTGCCACGCGCCGGGCGGCCTGCACCGCCCCAAACCGGTGCTCCTTGGTTTCCAGTTCCGTCGTCTCCGCGCGTTCCCCGTCGATGTCCCGCTGCACCACGGCGTCCCATCCGGGCTGGAGGTAATACGCCAGCTCGTTCCGGGTTTCGCCATCGTAGAGGGGCAGGCTCGACGGCAGGATGAGCAGGTCCGCGTTCTGGTCCCTCCAGAGCCGGTAAATCACCTTGGCCATGAGCTTCAACACGCCCCGGGTCCGTTGGAACCCGTCAATGGTGGACCAGTCTTCAAACAGGCGATCAAAAATCTCCGGGTGAATCGGGTAGGCCTGTGTCAGACGCTGCAGGTATTTGGCCTCCTGCGTCTCGGCCGGGAACTTGGTCCCCTCCGCCACATAAGTCGCCGCAAACGCCCGGCACACGGCGTCCCGGTTCGCCTCGTCTTGGACACTCTCAAACAGACGTCGGCGCACGATCTCAAAGGACTCCTCCACCGACACCGTCTTCCACAGCGCCTGGACCCGGCCAAAATACTTCTCCAAGGCGCGCAACGCCTCCACACCCCTTTTCCCCCCCGCTTCCACCTCGGACTCCGGCAGGGACGCCAGCAGGATGGCGTTGGGCACCAGTTTGATCGCCTCGGTGAGGGACTGGATAAAACTCAGGTTGCTGGCATAGGTGCCGCCGCTGAGCTTCTCGTCGCCCGTGAATTGCCGGATGTAGGCCACCAGCTCGTCCACCAGAATCACGCAGGGTCCGTGCTCCCGCAGCAGCTTTTCCAGGGCCGCCTTGCCGGGATTGGTTCCGGTGGAATCCGCCTCGGCCACAAGGGCGTAGCCGTTCTCGCCGCCGAGTTGCCATGCCAGTTCACCCCAGAGCGTGTGGATTCTCTGATCTCCGTGTTTCCACGGTTGCCCGGGTGAAAACTGGGTGCCATCGATCACGGCCACCCGCGCCTTGGGAACGTCCAAAAGCCCCGCCTCGTCCAAAATGGCGGGCACGCCGGCCAGATCCCGCAGGGGGGCCGTCCGCGTGGCCAGATGATAGACCGCGAGCATGGTGTGGGTCTTGCCGCCGCCGAAAGCCGTCTGGAGCTGGATCACCGGATCGCCTCCCTGCCCGTTGAGCCGTTTGGCCACCGAAAGAAGCAGAAGGCGCATCCCCTCGGTGATGAAAGTGCGTTCGTAGAATGCCGTGGCGTCCTGGTATTCGCGGGAGGCTTTCCCGTTTTTGACCGCCGAGATGTCGGCTGCAAATTCGGACTGTTGGAAGGTGCCTTCCAGAACGTCGGGATGGGGGGCAATGGTTTCGCGCCAGGGTTTCATGGGTGAATGGGTAAAAAGCGGGTTAGGGCAGGCGGTACTTCTGGAGCCGGCTGTTGGGTTTGTCGGGGAGGGTGCGGACAATGCGACCAGCCTCCAAGAGATGACGCAGGGTCCGTTTAAGCCCTCCGGAAACGCTGGTGTGACCGAGCTTTTTGGCTAGGGCAGATCGGCTCAAAGGGCCTTTTGCAAGGGCTTCCAGCAAGTCCGACTCTAGCTGCGACTCTGGCCCTGACTCTGGTCTGGGCTTTTGCTGCACCACTTCCAGGGCAGCCGGATGAACGGGCAATCGCACCAAATGGGTGCGTCCATCGTGCAGAAGGTCAGGCAGGGAAAGGGGCAGGGGCATGGCGTTTTAGAACAGTTCAGCCTGGCCTTTGCCGGTGCGGGCGGCGGCTGCGGTGATGGCGTCCCAGCTCGTGGTGATGCTGTTGTAAAAGCGGGCGTCCTCGGCCCAGCCCCGACGTTC
>JBEIUI010000168.1:0-4025 GCA_040374425.1 Verrucomicrobiia bacterium
GGTCAAGTCGCCACGCAATTTCAAAACTAAGTTGTCGGCATGATTAGCGATCGCACCGCGATCAAAATTCACCTCACCAACATCAATACCCAAAGCTTTTAGGTGTGACTTTGCTCGCATTTCTCGAACCCGTCCTGAAGCCGCCAATAGAGCTTTGGAGGGAATGCAGCCGCGATTGACACAGGTTCCACCCATCACACCATCCCGTCCATCCCGCGGTCGCACGGCGCCCTCCAAAAAACCGGGTTGGAAATCGCACATCCCCCGTCTTTCATCGCCCCCCATGAAGATGCCCCCCTTTTTCTGCGCGCTTTTGCTCGCCGCCTCCCCCCTGGCCTCCCCGGGCGCGCCGCTCACCCTCTATGTCTCCGAGAGCGGCGACAACCGGATCGGGATCTATGCCATGGATCCCGCCACCGGCGACCTCACCCGGACCGGTTCAAGGGATCTTCCCGGGGCCCCCGGCAGCCTGGCCCTGAGCGCGGATCGCAAACATCTCTACGCCGCCGTGCGCTCCACCAAAGAGTTCGCGACCCTGGCTGTGGATCCCAAGACGGGCAGCCTAGGGGAGCCGGTGCTGGCGCCGGCCGGGTTCAACCCGGTTTATGTCCGCCCGGACAAGACGGGGCGCTGGCTGCTTTCGGCCTCTTACAGCGAGGGCGTGGCGGCGGTTTCCGCCATCACCAACGGGGTCATCCAGGGCGCGCCCATTGTCACCCTGCCCACCGGGAAAAAGGCCCACTGCATCCAAACCGATCCGGACAACCGGTTCGCGTTTGTGCCGCATGCCGGCGAGCTCAACAAAATCGAGCAGCTCCGGTTCGACGCCGACTCCGGCGCGCTCACCCGCAACAGTCCCCCGCACGTGATCGCCGGCCCCGGGGAAGGCCCCCGGCACATGCAATTCCATCCCAACGGCCGCTGGGTTTATTTCATCAACGAACAAGCCAAAAGCGTCGCGCTCTGGCACTACGACCCCACTGTCGGCACGCTCAAAAGCCGCCAAGCCGTCCCCACGGTGCCGCCCGATTGGGATCCCGCCAAGGGCACCTGCGCCGACCTCCATCTGAGCGCCGACGGCCGGTTCGCATACGCCTCCACCCGCGGCCACGACAGCCTCGCCGTCTTCTCGATTGATCCCCAAACCGGCGCACTGACTTCCCAAGGCCAGACCCCCACGGAAAAAACACCCCGCTCTTTCTGCCTCATGCCGGGCGGCGAAAATTTCGTCGTGTCCGCAGGCGAAGGCTCGCATCGCCTGGCCGTTTACCTCCGGAGCAAGGACACCGGCGCGCTCACCCCGCTCAAAACCCACGACTGCGGCAAAGGCCCCGCGTGGGTACTCGGCGTGCAGTTTGAATAGCTCCTCCCGTGAAGCCCGGCGATCAGCCCCGCCCATGCCTCAGAAATTCCTCCCGCGCCGCCGGATCTTTCAGCTTCCGCAGAGCCATTTTCGCAAGACGCTCCGCCGCCGCAGAATCCCCCGTTAATCGCGCCAATTCCAGGCCCTCACGGTAAGCAGCAATCTCCTGCGGATAATTCTCCAGGATCTTGAAATACTGCTCGAGCGACTCCGCCTGACGCCCCGTCTTCGCATAAAACCGGGCCAGGGTATAATCCAAGGGAACCTTGCCGGTCTCCTCAGGGAACACGAATCCGCTAAAAAACCGGGCAACGGGAGCGGCAATTAACGAAACGAGCTCCGGGAGAAAGAAACACGCTCCCCCGATCAATGCGGCAAACCCGAACAGACAACCGGCAAACGCCGACATCATATCCGCCGAGCCGCTGAGAATCTGGTAAATTTTACGGAACGCCCAGAACTCCAGCACGAGCCCTATGCCACAGCGCGCAACGACCCGGAACACAGGTCCTTTCATTGGCGGTTCTCTCAAAACTTAAAACCGAAGTTCCCGCGGAATTGCGGAGACGCCGGGAATGACAGTCACTGGTGTTCAGTGATTTCCAATCCACTCTCCGCGTCTCCGCGTGAAAAAAAGGCCGCCCTGTCCCGGAAACGGTGGATTTACTCCTTGGCGGCGATCATGCCGGTGCTCCGTGCGTAATTAAAAATGCCCCCCGCATCAATCACCGGACGCACTTCGCCCAGAGGCTTGAGCGAATAAGTCTTTCCGTTGACCGTCAAGGTGTCGGCATCGAAGTCCAAGGTGGCCATGTCCCCCGTCTTAACCAAATCACAGAGCCGCTCGTTGGCGTCGTAGGGATAGAGCTCTCCGGTGGCCACGCAGTTCCGGAAGAAAATCCGGGCGAAAGAATCGGCCACCACCGCCTCCACACCGGCTGCCCCGAGGGCGATCGGCGCGTGTTCGCGGGAACTGCCGCAACCGAAATTGCGGCCCGCGATGACGATCTTGTACGGCGTCTTGAGCCCGCCCTCAGGCACGAAACGAGTGGGGTAGAGATCCTCAGGCAACCCGATCAAGGCGTAGCTGCCGAGTTTCTCATATTCCTCGGCGATCGTGGGCACGAGGGTGAGGTACTGGGCGGGAATGATCTGGTCGGTGTCGATGTTGTCCGCGCAGACGTAAACAGGGCTGGTCAGAGTGTGAGACATAGGTCGGAAAAGCCGGAAGGGTTAGCTGATGAACTCGCGAGGATCGGTCACTTTGCCGGTCAACGCGCTGGCGGCCACGGTGTAAGGGCTCGCCAGGAACACTTGGGATTCCTTGTTGCCCATGCGCCCGGGGAAATTCCGGTTGGTCGCGCTGATGCACTTCATCGGAGTGTTCAGACGGCCAAACGTGTCCACCGGCCCGCCCAGACAGGCGGCGCAGGACGCGTTCTCCGTCATCCGCACCCCGGCGCTCTCCAGAATGGACCACACGCTCTGGCCGTCCCACTGGGTGTCCTTGAGCTCCTGCACCACCTTGGTCGTGGCCGGCACGCCAAACGTGTCGATCTTCACGGTCTTGCCTTTGACCACCTCGGCAAACGCCAGGAAATCGCTGGTTTTCCCGCCCGTGCATGAGCCGATGTAGGCCCGGTCCAGAGAAACATTGCTCATTTCTTTGGCGAGCTTGCGCTGGCCGGGGTCCGGGTGGCAGGCCACCGTCGGCTCGAGTTTGGAGAGGTCAAACACCTTGTCGTAAATAAAATTCTGGTCGCCATCGAGCTCGACAGGCTCGAACTCGCTCTTCGTCCCGTTCTCCGCGGTGCGTTCGTTGACGTAATCGATCGTTTTCTGGTCACAGGGGAACATCGCGTTCTTTCCCCCAGCCTCGATGGCCATGTTGGCGATCGTCATCCGATCGTCCATGTTCATGCCATACACCCCGGGGCCTTCCCACTGCATGGCCCGGTAAGTAGCCCCATCAAACCCGATGTCGCCGATCACGTGCAAAATCACGTCCTTGGCCATCACCCCGGGCTGCATCGCGCCTTCGATGAAAAACCGCATGCTCTCGGGCACTTTGATCAGCAGCTTCCCTGTCCCCAAGATGAACCCGCCGTCCGTGTTGCCGATCCCCGTGGCAAATTGGTTGAACGCCCCCGCCATGCAGGTGTGCGAGTCGGTGCCGAAAAGGATTTCGCCCGGCCGGGTGTGCCCCTTCCAAGGCAGCGTGGTGTGACACACGCCCGTGTATTTTGAGCCGTATTGTTTCTGCGTCTGCCCTTTGGACACGTCAAACTGCCAGTGGCCGTTCGGGTCGTCGATAACGTCGTAGAAATACGGCAACCCCTGCTCTTTGACGAAATCCCGCAGGATGTCCACGTTGCGGTTGGACATGGAGTCCGCCGTGAAAATGTAGTGGTCCGGGATGATCACCACCCGCTTGGGATCCCACACCTTGGCGTCCTTGCCAAACTCGCGCTTGAAAACCCCGATGGTGCCAGGCCCACAAACATCGTGAGTCATGAGCACGTCCACGTTCACCCACACGTTATCACCGGCTGCGACGCGCGTTTTGCCGCTGGCGCGTGCGAGGATCTTTTCTGTCAGAGTCATAGGGCGTCGACTATCTCACCGCGTTTCCCGGGGATGCAAATGGAATGTCGCCCCGGAC
>JBEIUI010000080.1:0-16252 GCA_040374425.1 Verrucomicrobiia bacterium
CCTCCCTCGTCACCTCCCTCGTCACCTCCCTCGTCACCTCCCTCGTCACCTCCCTCGTCACCTCCCTCGCAGCCTTGAACCGCGGCAGACACTCTCTCCCAAAGCCGGAAAGCGTGAGAGCGCCGTGACCAGAAATCAGCAAAGGAGAGAAAAGAAGGGGCCGCGGCCGCGTTGATCAGCCGTTAGCACATCAACGCGGCTTGGGTGAATATCGGGCAGCGCTCCCTCCCGCTCTCTTTTAGTCCACTTTGACCTTGTGAAACCGCGCCTTGGCGCCTTCGCGTTTGGGCAAAACCACTTCCAAAACCCCGTTCTGAAAGTGCGCTTTGACCTGTTCCTCTTTTACCTCCGTCGGCAGCGGGATCGTCCTCTCAAAAGCGCCGTAAGCGCGCTCCGTCCATTGCCCGCCCTTTTCTTCCACCCGCCGTTCCTGCCGTTTCTCACCGCGGATGGTGAGAGTGTCGCGGCTCACGTAAAGATCGATCTCTTTTGCTTCGATTCCGGGCAACTCGGCCGTCAAACGGACCTCCGACTCCGCATCGGTGATTTCCACCACGGGAGCAAAAGCCAATGCACGCCCCAACGCTTCTCCACCATGGGAGGGCCCCAGAGTGTCCTCGAAAATGCGATTCATCTGTCCTTGGAGATAGGCCAACGGATCCAAGTTCCAATCACCGCGCCGCGCAATTTCCCGCCGTGGCTTCGTCCACGGCTTGATTTCAGTGTATGCCATATTTTTAACCTCCTTGAGTCCTCTCTTCTTATGGATTCGTGCGAAACCGCATGCCCGGAGGTGCGTGCAGAAATCCCGGCAAGACAATCGCCGCAGAAGCGGCTGGAAACGCCCCCCTCGGCCCCCTCCCCTGCGCAAGCAAGCCACCATGCCATTCCCCCTTACCCGCGACCGGGCACCAGAAAATGCCGCGCCTGGCTTGGGCCCGTCGGCATGCGGAATCCCGGACTGGATGCGCATGATCGCGCAACCCTCCCCCAGCGGTCTCGGCGGCGTCTCCGCAGGAATTCAGGGCGGCCGGATCGCCGCGTTTAAAGACTCTCGATTCGGGTGCGCAGTTCCGACGCCTTGCGCCGCACCGCCGCCTGTTCCTCGGGAGCCATGGCGAGCGCCTGACGCACGGCCATTCCAATGCGCGGATTCTTTTTGAACCGCTCCGCATGCCGCAGCCAGAAATCCCAATAAAAAGCGTTCAGCGGGCACGCCTTGGCACCCAGTCGATCTTTGGGATCGTAAGCGCAGCCCCGGCAATAGTCCGACATCCTCGACACGTAGCTGGCCGCGCCGCAGTAGGGTTTGGTCGCCAGAAAACCGCCGTCGGCATATTGGCTCATGCCGAGCACGTTCGGCAATTCCACCCATTCAAACGCGTCCACGTAGACACCCAGAAACCAGCGGTCGACCTGGGAAGGTGCGACCCCCGCCGTCAGGCAAAAGGAGCCGATCACCATGAGCCTCTGAATATGGTGCGCATAGGCCGTCTCAAGAGACTGGCCGATGGCATGGCGCAGGCAGTTCATCTTGACGCGGCCCGACCAGAACCATGACGGCAGAGGCATCGCGTGTTCCAACTCATTGACCCCGGCGTAGTCGGGCATTCGAGCCCAATACACTCCCCGGATATATTCTCGCCATCCGATGATCTGCCGCACAAACCCCTCGGTTGCGGCCAAAGGATACCTGGCGGGATCCGCCCGATGCCGCTCCACAGCCGCCTGGGCGACCTCCATCGGCGAGAGCATTTTGACGTTCAGCGCGAATGAAAGCCGGGAATGGAACAGCCGATCGCTTGTGCTGTGCATGGCGTCTTCATACGCCCCGAAAAACGGCAAGCCCCGGTCCAGGAACGCCCGGAACTGCTCCAGTGCCTCGGCCCGGTTCGCCGGCCAAGGACAGTTCGCCGCAGCGGGCTCTCCGAAGGTGTCCACCGCGGCGGATTGGATTTCCGCCCAGAGCTCCGAGTGATCGTGCGCGCAATCCCAGGACAAGGGGGCCGGCGGGCTGCCCCGCCACGGTTTGCGGTTCTCCGCGTCGAAATTCCATGTCCCGCCCTCCGGATCGCCCACGGAGTCCATGAGCAACCCCGTGCGGCGACGGATCGCGCGGTAGTAGGACTCCATCAGCCAAGTCCTCTTGCCAAAGTGCGCAGCCACCCCGTCACGCGGGTCGAGGAAATGGCAGGAGGAGACCATCTCCGAGGGCAGCCCGCAATCGGCGCACAATCTGGCGAGCACTTGGTCCAATCTCCATTCATCGGGCTGCTGATACTCAAACCGCGTGGCGCCGCATTCTTTGAAAACCCTCCGCAGATTACCCTCAAAACTCTGTGCATTGTCTGAGTCGCCGATCCGAATGAAGTGGACCCTGTGGCCCGCGTCTCGGAGGTCCTGAGCGAGCTGGCGCATCCCCGCGAAGATGGCGATGACCTTCTGCGCGTGATGCCGCACGTAATCGGTCTCGGCACGCAGCTCCATGAGCACATAAACCACGGACGCTGAGACCTCATTAAACCACGGATGGAGTGGATTCAGCTGGTCGCCAAGGATGAGACGGACGGTGCACATCAGCCTAAATTCCTACCGCTTTGGCGCCGCGTCGACAACGCTCCGAGCAGAACCGTATCTCCGGCCAGTTTCGCTCCCATTTCTTGCGCCAGGTGAATGGCCGGAGACACACCACGCAGGTCTTGGTGGGGAGATTTTCTTTCTTCACGCCGCGCATTACAGATCAAGGAGGAGGGCTCAGATTGGAGAGAGAGAGAAAAGAAGACTTCGCAGCGGAGAGTTGCAGGCTACTGCAATGGAACCGGCCCTCCGAAGAACCGCATCACCGTCAAGCGCGAGCCGCCAAAAGTCGAGGTCAACGCACCGCGACCCGCCCAGTGCCCCGGCAGAACGGGGGCTTCGCCGGCTTGTAGAAATCCAACGGTGCCGGGAGCACGTCGATAGAGGTCGCCCCATGCAAAAGCCGCGGAGCGCCGTCTGGTGCTTGGTCAGGGCGCAAACAAACTCGCTGTCGGGCGGTAGATCCGGGGCGGCAAACATGTAAGCATTTGGTTCCTCCTCTCACTCCGGGAAACGGAGCGCGGTGACACGAAATCTTTAAAAAACGATCCCACACCGTTCCGAGGAGACGCGGGGGCTCGATTGAAATGCACCGACTCAACCATGGGTGCCCGCCTGGGCAGCGCTGTTCGTGCCCCGCTCGTACTCGGCCGACAGCCCCACATTGACCCGCATCGCGGCGGCAAGCCGCATGTCCTCTTCGCCAGGTCGCCCCACACTCACGAACCGGTAGGAAAGGCGACCACTCCGGACTTCGCAAAGCAGGTAACCCTTTTCATCGGATCCATCGTGGTTCCGTCTCCAGCGCGACGCGCATCGCCCCGTCACCAGCAAGGTGCTCTCGCGGCGCGTTTGGGTGAGGCCATGCCAGTGCCCTGAAAAAACGCCATCCAAACGGTGATGAGCAAACAGGCGAATGACGGCGTCGGCATTGACGGGGCGCAGCCAGTTTTTCCCAAAGGGAAGGTGGGTGAACAGGGTCAAGGGGCGCTCCCGTGGCAGGCCCGCGAGTTGTCCCTCAAGCCAGTCCAGGCTCTCCCGGGACACCCGCGCCCGGTAGACTTTGCGGCCCTCGGTGGAGTCCAACACGAGAAACTCCCGGCCGGCGACGCTGAACCGGTAATTGAGCGTCGGCCCGTAAACCGCCCGGTAATTTTCAAAGGACCCCTCCAGATCACAGTCGTGATTTCCCGGGAGCGCATGGACCGGGAAAGGCAGCCCCGAAAAAGCGCGCTTTACCGCCGTCAGCTGGCCGGGGGTGCCGTCCTCGGTGAGATCCCCGGCGAGGACGCAGAATGCTGGACGCGGTCGCAGTTGACTCAGGTGAGCCACGACAGCGGCCGTCCATTGAGCACAGCGCGCATCGCGGTAATGGAGATCGCTCAACACGACAAAAGAGAAATCCCCGCCGTGAGGCACCGCCCGGGCGGGAGGGTGAAGGGGCTGAGGCGCGGCGGCCGCGCTCCAAAGGCCTGAGGGAAGGCAAACCGCGCCGCCGAGCAGAGCACCCCGGCGAAGAAAGCGTCTCCTGGAAACCGCGCTTTGAGCCGTGGCTCCAATGACGGAGCCCTCAGCGGCCCCGGGTCGGTGGCCGCAAACGGGTTCGCCCGCCGGCGCGCCGTCGCATGGGGTCAAATGCAGCGTCGGATCCATCGACCTTCATTTGGTAAACCACCCGGAGCAGATATCCAAGACGCCCCTTTGGGAATCCGCCCTTTTTGGCGAACCAACCCAGATACTCCACCGGCAAATCATAGATCGGCACGCCATGGGGTGGAAATTGCTGGGGCCCGAATTTTCCGAAAGGCATGTGAAGCGATTCGATTTCGCGGAGATCCGCCACCATTTGAGCCTGAAACGAGAGCGGATCAGCCTCCGGTGTATCCATGGGAAAAAACGGGGTAGAGAATCCAGAAAAGAGCTCAACCCCGGGGAAGGCCGAGACGCGCGAGGGGAACCGGGGCTCCGCGCTCACCAACCCAACTGCTGGGTGGTTCTCATGGCGAGATAACCAAGCAGCCCCGTGGCCGGGATGGTTAAAACCCAAGCCCATAAAATCCGGCGAACGACTGGAAAATTGACGGCGCTCATTCGTTTGGCGCAGCCCACCCCCATGATGCTGGTGGCGATGGCGTGTGTCGTGGAAACCGGCATCCCGAACTGGCCCGCGACGAAAAGAACGGAGGCCGCGGTGGCTTCAGCGGCGAACCCGTGAACGGGCTGCAGCTTAACCATCTTATGCCCCATCGTCTGGATAATCCGCCAACCGCCCGCAGCGGTCCCAGCGGCCATCACCACGGCACACGTCAACTTGACCCACAAAGGGATCACCGGGGCAGGCCCCAAGTCCGGCGTTTTGAGGAAGGCAAGAAACGCCGGGGCCCCTTCGAGCACCCCCGCTTTTGTGGCCGCCACGAGAGCGAGGGTGATGACGCCCATGGTCTTTTGAGCGTCATTGAGGCCGTGGGTCCAGCCCATGTAAGCCGCGCTGACCAGCTGGAGCTTTCCGAAAACGCCGCTCACCACGCTGGGCCGCCAGTTGCGCAGCCACAGGTAGAGCCCGCTCATCATGAGCAGGCCCACCGAAAAACCGATCACGGGCGAGGAGACCATCGGGATGAGCACCTTATAGAGGATCCCTGCGTTCTCCCACCAAGGCTTGCCGGCGGTCACCTTCGACCAGATCAGCGCACTCCACTGGCCATGCGCCGAAGCGAGTGTGGCCCCGCAGAGCCCGCCCACCAGGGCGTGGGTGGAGCTGGAGGGCAACCCCAGCCACCACGTCACCAGATTCCAAACAATGCCCGCAAGCAGCGCGCAGATGATGGTTTTTTCGGTGACAAACTTGGCGTCTACGAGCCCGGAGGTGATGGTTTTTGCCACCGCCACGCCCATCAAAGCCCCCACCAAGTTCGTAACGGCCGCCAGCGCGATCGCCTGGCGCGGCAAAAGCACTTTGGTGGACACCACAGTGGCTATGGAGTTGGCCGTATCGTGAAAACCGTTGATGTACTCAAACACCAGAGCCACAAACAACACCGTCAGCAGCAAAGCCATGCCAGTTAGGAGTTCTTAAGCACCACGTGGAATACCACGTAGCCCGCGTCACGACAGCGATCGATACCCTTCTCCAGCAGCTCGTAAATGTCCTTCCAGAAAACCACCATCCGGGCGTCGCTCTCCCCGTGATACACGTTCCTAAGCAGGTCGTTCATCACCCGATCCGCCTCGCCTTCAAGCACTTGGAGCCGCTCGTAGTCGTCTTTGATGAGTTCCCCGTGCCGGTTGGCCCGGAGCTCCCCAACCATTTTGGTTACAATCGACGTGGCCTGTTCCAAAATCGAAATCTGGCGGGACACGTTCTCCATTTTCGCTCCCGGAGGAGAAATCGTCAGACGTTCCCCGATTTTTTCGACGTTCTTGGAGATTTTATACAGCGCCGACGAAAGCGCCTCGATGTCCTCCCGCTCAAAAGGTGTCACGAATTTTTTGCAAAGTTGCTCCGTGATCTCCTGGCTCACCCGCTTATGCTTGCGGCGGGACTGCGCCAAGTCGCCGATCATTTCGTCAATGACTCCTTGGCCCACGTTGGCGGCCACTCGGCTAAGCAGAAGCGCGCCGCGCTTCGCTTCTGATGCGCTATTTTCTAGGAGCTGAAAAAATTGGTCGTCCCGACCAAAAAAGCGTTGGAGTAGAGACATAGGCGGATAATGGCTCGCTTGCTTAACAGCTCCCAGCCAAGCCCGGCAAAGAAATTCCGGGCAGACCTGATCCCTCCCTGTTGCCCGGCGGGAAAAGCCGAGTTGCTCCGCCCAAATGTCCCACGGCGCACCGCCCCTTATAAGGATCCGCGCAGATTCCGGCGCGCAGAGAGCCCTTCAGTGAGAAAACAAAAGCGCCGGCATCATCCCTGACCGGACCGGTTTTCTTCGAGCCGAGCCGCAGCCGCGAGTTTCCTGACCCGCTCGTGGCGAATGTCCTGGCCTTTATAGAGGTAAAAGACCTCCTCTGCGATGTTCGTTGCGTGGTCGGCCACCCGCTCCAAAGCCTTGGCAATGGTCAGCAAACTCAAAGCCCGGGTGATCGTTTTGGGATCCTCAATCATGTAACTCGTCAACTCACGGGCGAGCTGCTTGTAGAGGTCGTTCACGCTGCGGTCCCGCGCGATGATCTCCACGGCGAGATCGGGTTTTCCCTCAATGTAAGAGGAAATACTGTCTCGCAGCATTTCCCGACCGATCTCGGCCATCAATGGAATGTCGATGAGGGGTTTGAAAAGCGGCTCTTGGTTGAGCCCTTTTGCGTGCCGGGCGATTTTGGTGGCCTGATCGGCGATCCGCTCAAGGTTGTTGGAGATTTTTGAGGCCGCCAGCATGAACCTGCAGTCCTTGGCGACGGGTCCGTGGGTCGCCATGTAGGTGATCACCATCTCATCGATCTGCACCTCCAAAAGGTCGATCTGCGAGTCCTCCTCCTCCACGGCATCGCAGAGATTGTCATCGCGTTCCACGAGCCCCCGAAGGGCGGTTACCAAGCTGCGTTCGGTGAGGCCGCTCATGAGCAGGAGCTGCTCGCGAATTTCGCTCAACTGACGTTCCCAGAATACGTTCATGAATAAAAAGAGTTGGGCGCGGGAAAAAACCGGATCCCGGCGCGGTCCGTCATCAACCAAACCTGCCGCTAATATAGTCCTCGGTTTGTGTCTGAACGGGGTTGGTAAAGATTTTCTCCGTCCTGCCCATTTCAACGAGGCGGCCAAGATAGAAAAACGCGGTGAGATCCGAGCAGCGGCCCGCCTGCTGCATGTTATGGGTGACAATCACAATCGTGTAGGAACGCTTGAGCTCGTGGATGAGCTCCTCGACCTTCGCCGTGGCGATCGGGTCCAACGCCGAGCAGGGCTCGTCCATCAGGATGATCCGCGGTTCCACCGCGATGGCCCGGGCGATGCAAAGCCGCTGTTGTTGCCCACCCGAGAGGCCCAAAGCGCTGGTGTGCAGTCGGTCCTTGACCTCCTCCCAAAGCGCCGCCCCCCGCAAACTTTTCTCCACGACCTCCTCAAGCCGCCTCCGGTTTTTCACCCCCTGCACCTCAAGCCCGTACGCAATGTTCTCAAAGATCGATTTCGGGAAGGGATTGGATTTCTGGAACACCATGCCGACCTGGCGCCTCAAAGAGATCACATCCACTTCGGGATCGTGGATGTCCACCCCCTGAATGAGAATCCGTCCGGTGGCAATCCGCGTGCCTTCGATCAGATCGTTCATTCGATTGAAGCACCGCAACAGCGTCGACTTGCCGCAGCCCGAAGGCCCGATGAACGCGGTCACCCGGTTCTCAGGAATCCGCAGATCGATCCCGTGCAGCGCCTGGCTGGCGCCGTAAAAGAAATCGAGTTTCTCCACGTCAATCATGGCGGGCTCGGGGCCCGGTTCGCCCGACGGAGGATGCGCCGTGGAGGCGGGAGATGGGGAAAAGGCTTCCATGCGAGGTTCGGTTAAAAGAGCCATGGTGGGTTACCAGCGGTAGCGCTTGCGCATCCGGGTCCGGAGCAGAATGGAGGTGGTTGCGATTCCGCTGACCAGAATTAAAAACACCAGCGCCGTACCGTATTGGACGCGTTCGGTGTATTGGTTTTGCGGGATTTTGGAGCTGACGACGTAGATGTGGTAGGGAAGCGCCATCACGCCCTGGCCGATGAAGTTGAACAACCCGGAGGAGCCGCCCGCATCCCGCATCACGTAAGCGGCCGTGAACATTACCGGAGCGGTTTCGCCGGCCACCCGGGCGACCCCCAAAATGGAGGAGGTCAACATTCCCGGGAGCGCGTAAGGCAACACGTTGGTGCGGATCGCCTGCCACTGGGTGGCGCCCAAGGCGAGGGATGCCTCGCGGAATCCCTTGGGAACAGCTCTGAGGGACTCCTCACTGGCGGCGATCACCACAGGCAAAGCCATGAGTGCCAGGGTAAACCAGCCCGAAGCAAGGCAGACCCCCCAGCCGGAGAAATTGAGCCAGTAGCCGAACCCGACAGGCAGACTCGGAACGGAGGGATCATCAGCTCCTGCGAGCACGGGCATGAAATGGACAAACAGGCCCAAGCCGAAGAGCCCGAAAACAATGGAGGGGACACCCGCGAGGTTGAGGATCGCCAGACGGATCAGGCCAACCAGCCGGCCGCCATGGCTGTATTCGCTCAGATACACCGCGCTGCTTACCCCGAGAAACAGGGCGATGGTCATGGAACCCACCACCAGCCAAAACGTGCCTTGGATGCAGGGCCAGATGCCTCCGGCACTGTGCGCGTACGTGTCCGCCTTAATCGCATCCAGGCCGCGCTCCTTTTTAAACGCGCGAAACTCCCGATCCCCCAGCTCCATTTTCCTGTCTTCGTGCTGGAACACGTACAAAGTTTCGGGTGACTGACTCAGAAACTGCCAGTTCACATAGGGTGCAGCCTTCTGGAAAACCGTACCGCCACCTTTCCAGAAAATCGTGGCAAAAACGGTCAAGGCACACGCCAAGATCAGGTAGGTGCCGGCACGAAAAAGACCGAAAACCAACCGTTCGACCCCTCGCGAGCGGGAGGACTGGTGGGCAAAAGGATTGCGGTTCATCCGATCGAGATCCGGTAGCGTTGCACGACGCGCTGGGCGACGTAGTTAATCCCCAGGGCCAGAAGGAACAGCATGATACCCACCATGAAGAGTGCGCGGTAATGAATGCTGCCGGGAACCACCTCGCCCATTTCTTGGGCGATGATTCCAGTCATCGTGTGCACGGGCTGAAAGAAGGCGCCCAGGCCCTCGGTGAAATCGGGGATCGCGATGCGGTTGCCTGCGCAGAGCAGGACCACCATGGTTTCGCCAATGACCCGCCCGAACCCGAGCAGGATGGCAGAGATCAGCCCGGACAAGGACGCTGGAACCAGCACCCTGAGAATGGTCTGAAGCCGCGTCGCGCCCAGGGCAAAAGACGCCTCCTTAAAATGCCGGGGAACGTTGGTGAGGGCGTCTTCAGCGAGGGAGAAAATCGTGGGAATCGCCATGAACGCCAGAAGACACCCCGCAGTAAACGCGTTGAGGCGTTCGCTCATGGGAAAGCCCGGAACCCAAGACAACCAACTCGTCTCCGAGACCGCCCTCAGAGACTGACCGAGAATGGCCACTCCAAAAAAACCGAGAACCACCGAGGGAATCGCCGCAATGAACTCGATGGCCGGCTTGATCCAGGTTTTCTCGCCGGTCCCGGCCACTTCACTGACGTAAATGGCCGCCACCACTCCCAACGGCACCGCAATCAGCAGAGCGATCAAAGAGACCAACAGCGACCCAAAGAAAAGAGGAAGGATCCCGTACCAATCCTGCCAGAAACTCGCTGTCAGCCACTGCCGACCGAAGAGAAACGCCGTCACCGCCCGGTACCAGGGAACAGGCGCATCGTAACGCCAAGCGGCGAGCTTGGCCTCAACGGCGGGAAACGTGGCGGCATACCGTTCCGTGGCCGCCTTGAGTCCGCTCAATTGAGGAATCCAAGCAGCCGGAACGGACTGCGGTCCGACCATACCCAGGGCGGCGCTTAGTTTTTTCGCGAACAAACGGTTGGCATCCTTGTAGACCGGCAGAGAGGCCAAGAGGGCCTTGACCTCGCTCGAGAAATCCACCGCGACAGAGGGCACCGCCGCGGCCTCCCCGGCTTTGCCGGCCCGGATCAACATGGCTTTCTGCTCGATCGAATCTTGATAGATCTGCTCCCTCTGTTTGACGGCCGCCGCCTGCTCTGTGAGGTCCGAAGCCAGGGAGCGAACGTCCTCGGATGCGTCCCCCAATGCTTCCGCAAACGCATCAAAACCGGCAAGAGATGCGCTTGCAGCCTCCGGCGCAGTCCCCTTCGCGAGCGCGCCCGAGAAGATCTTCAAGCGCAAGGCATTGGCTGCGCGGGTCAACTCCGCATGGCGGTCAAGCTGCGCCTTCAGAATGTCCACATATTCCAAGCCAGCGAGCCGGTAGACACGGATACCCCGGCTGTTCTGGCCGAAAAAACCCGCCCCTTCCCGCAGCAGGAAGACCATGATCAAGACGAGGGCGAGGATCGCAAAAGCGGCGTTTCCCTGGAAAAATCGGCGAATGGCAGTATCCGCCGTCAACCCCAGAGGACGGAAGCGTTTTTCCTTCCGAATCGCCCGCGCCACTGGGCGGTCCGGAGTGGCCATGGATTGAGAGTCAGGCATTGCAACAAAAACAAACCGCCGGGGCACGAGGACCGCGAAGCCTTGCGGGCCCGGATCCGGCGCAAATCCGAGTTTACTTCAGGCCCACAAACCCGACTTGGCCGACAATCGCCTGTCCTTTGGGGCTGAGGGTGAAATCCACAAACGCCTTCGCTTCCCCCTGCGGTTCGCCGTTGGTGTAGTAGAAGGTCGGCCGGGAGTAAGGATAAGCCCCGGAACGCAACGACTCGGGAGACGGAAGCGCCCCGTCCACCGGGAGCACCTGAACGCCTTCAGCATTCACGTAGGCCAACCCAACATAACCGATTCCGTTGATGTTCTTGCCAACCTCCGCAGCAATCTGCTCGTTGCCCGCCATCTTCTGCGAGCTTCCGGCGTAATCCCGCTTCTTCATGGCCAACTCCTTGAAATCACTATACGTGCCCGACGAAGTGTTGCGGGTGTAGATGGAAATCTTGCCCGGCTTGCCGCCGACCGCACTCCAGTCTGTGATGTCACCGGCAAAAATCTGTTCCACCTGCTTTTTTGTGAGGCTTTTGAGCGGGTTTTGGCCGTGAACAACAATCGCCAGACCGTCATAGCAGACGGTCACGGGCTTCAGATCCACCCCCTTGGCGGTGGCCGCCGAGATTTCGGTGGCTTTTGCGTGGCGGCTCGACATTCCCACCTGCGCCGTGCCGTCAATCACGGCGGCAATGCCCGTGGTGGAGCCTTCCGCTGCGATTTCGAAGCTGGTGTCGGGATTGACGGCTTTGAATGCCTCTGCGAGCTGGGGCACCAGCTTGGCCCCCAGAGTATCAGAGCCTTTGATCACCAGTTTGCCCCCATACGCGAAAGAACTCGTGAGCGCCAAAGCGGCCACTGCCGTGAGAAGAATGCTTGGTTTCATAATCAGAGAGATGACCTAGACGAAAGAAAACGACTGAACCAGAGGGGCCGCCCCCCAAGCCCGGCTCCAGCGGCGGCGATGTCCAAGCACCGAAGCGTCGAAAAACTGGCGCTTGATTCCTGAAATCCTAGACATTTTTTGGGGTTGATACCGCTGGGCCGACCACCGGGGACCTTGGACGGCGGGGCGGAAGGTCAGGGCAGAGAGTGACAAACACGTGACGAAATCGTCACATTCAGGAAAGAAGCCTTCCACTCCGCCCCCCAAAGAACAGCGCCCCACCGTTTGCTGCCGCAGCCTCGCGACTGTTTGCAAGGGCTTCTCTAAAAGGTCATTGACAGCCCCTACACCGGCCCTGAGCAATCGGGGGGATGAAGTTCACGCCTCTTGATTTCTCAAAGGTCCGCACCTATCCGGTGTCGGAACGCGCCAACAAGGTGGCGACTGAAGCGTTCGCTAAGCCCCATCGACCCGGGAGCTCCTTCCAGGACTTCCTCAAGAGCCTGCCGGATTTTCTCGCAGTTCAGGACTTCAGAAAAACAGTCGCCGCCGTCGCCGCGGCGATCCGCAACCGGAGACCCGTGCTTTTGATGATGGGAGCGCATTCCATCAAAGTGGGGCTCAACCCGGTGTTCGTGAACGCCATGAGGCAGGGGCTCCTGAGTGCCGTGGCGTTCAACGGAGCGGGTGCGATCCACGACTTTGAGTTGTGTTATCAGGGGGAAACCAGCGAGGACGTCCAGCGGGGCCTCAACGACGGAAGCTTTGGGATGGTCGAGGAAACCGGACGCGAGATGAACAAGGCCTTGGCCGAAGGCGTTTCCCGCGGTCTGGGAGCCGGTCGCGCCCTGGGCGAGGCCGCGCGCGGCTACGAAAACCGGGCCCAGAGTCTGTTGGCGACCGGAGCCGAGCTGGATATCCCCGTCACCGTGCACATCGCCATCGGCACGGATATCATCCACCAGCATCCCAGCAGCAACGGGGCCGTTCTCGGGGAGTCGAGCTACCGCGATTTTCAGCTTTTCACATCGGTGGTGGCCCAGTTGGAAGGCGGCGTGGTGCTCAATGTCGGCAGCGCCGTGATTATGCCGGAAGTTTTCCTCAAAGCGCTGACCATTGCCCGAAACCTCGGCCATCAGGTCGAGCATTTCACCACGGCCACTTTTGATATGACCCGCCATTACCGACCCTCGGAAAATGTCCAGCGCCGACCCACTCAACTCGGTGGACAGGGCTTCTATATGGTCGGCCACCACGAGATCATGATCCCCCTGCTCTTTGCTGCCGTTGTCGAGGAACTCAACGATTCCCCGCTGATTTCCTGAAACGCCCCATTTCCTGCCCCCGATCTTGAAGTCCCCGATAAAGTCCTTTTGCCCATGAACCGCGCGCGCGTCCAATCGCTCCTGGCCCAATTTTCCAACAAACGCATTTTGGTCATCGGCGACCTGATTCTCGATGAATTCATCTGGGGCCGCGTTTCACGGATCTCACCGGAAGCGCCCGTGCCCGTGGTGGAAGTCTCCAGCGAATCCTATTTTCCCGGCGGCGCTGCCAACGTGGCGAGGAACCTCCGGGAATTTTGCCCTCAGGTGAGCGTGATGGGAGTCACCGGCACCTGCCAACACGCAGAGCACCTCAAACGCCTGCTCACCGAGGAAGGCATCGACGTTGGGCCCGTCCAATCCGAGCCCTGTTATCAAACCATTGTCAAAACCCGGATCATCGCCCGCCAGCAGCACGTGGTCCGCATCGACCGGGAAAAACGCGTCCCGCTGCGGCCCGAACACGCCGCCGCCGCCCTGCGACAACTCGCCGCGCTGCTTCCGGAAACCGACGCAGTCATCGTGGAAGACTACGGGAAAGGCATGTTGCCCCAGGACTTCGCCGAGTCGATTTGTGAGCTGACGAATCGGGCAGGAAAAATCCTCGCAGTGGATCCCAACCCGAACAACCCCCTTACCTGGCGGCACGTGACGGTAATGAAACCCAACCGGGTGGAGGCGTTTGCGAGCGCCGGCCTGCCCGTGAGCGACCCCGTGGAACCGCCCACGGCTGATTCCGCCCTCTTGGAAGCAGGCCGGAGGCTTTCCCAAAAATGGGATGCTGAAAACCTGCTCATTACGCTCGGCGAACACGGGGTGATGCTCTTTCGGCAGGATGCCCCTCCCTACCATGCGCCTACACGGGCACGCGAGGTGTTCGATGTGAGCGGCGCGGGTGACACCGTCATCGCCATCTACACGCTCGCCCTGAGTGCGGGGGCCACTCCGGCCGAGGCCGCCGAAATCGCCAATCACGCCAGCGGCGTTGTGGTGGGCAAACTCGGAACGGCCACCGTGACCCCGGAGGAACTCCTGGCCAGCTTTGAAACCTAACTGCCCCAAGCTCGCCCGCCCGCCCGTCATTCCCTCCAACCCCTCGGGCTGCGGCGTCAGACGCTCCAGCCGAAGATCTTCACGAGCTGCTTTTTGCCCTTAAGCGCCCGGGAGCCAAAATCGGTAAACGAACCTTTTTCGGGCAGGTGTTCAACCATGTCCTCGGAGAGAACCAGCCCCTGGCCCACCTCCTTGCTGACCGATTCCAAGCGGAAAACCGTGTTGACGGCGTCGCCAATGATCGTGGCATCGCGTTCCGCCGCGACGCCCACGTTGCTGCAGGTCACCTTGCCGTAATGGAGCGCAATCACCACTTCGAACTTTTCGCCACAAGGCCATTTCCGGTGCTCGGCTAGGGCACGGATTTTTGTAGCCGTCTCGAACGCCGCCACACAATTGAGAGGCCCCGCTGCGCCCCCCCAGTAAGCGAGGACAGCATCTCCAATGAACTTGTCGATGGTGCCGCCACTTTCCGCCACGAGGTTGCCAAGTTCACGGAACCAAACGCCGAGCGCCTGGGCGAGGTCACCGCTGGCCATCCTCTCCGACATGGAGCTAAACCCGCGGATGTCGCAGACCAAAAGCGCCACGGGCCGGGACTCGAGGAAGTCGGCCGCCAGAGAGCCCACGACGGTGAGCTGCTGCTGCTCGGCACTCTTGTCCTCGGAAGATTCCCTCAATGTGAGCAGGTTGTCTGCAATTCGGATCTGGGCCCCCGCCTCGAGGGTAACCGGCACGACGACCCGTTGCTCGTTCACAAAAGTGCCGTTCCGGCTGCCTAGGTCGATGATCTGGTACTGATAGCCGTTGTGACAACGGATTATCGCGTGCTGCCGGGAGACCTGCGGACTGAAACTCAAGCACACCGTGTTTTCCCGGGTCCGCCCGATGGTAGCGGTGTTTCCAATCGCCACCTCGAACGGCACCGCGCTGGCCGGCTGAACATAAAGCGTCGCACCCATGAAGAGCTTTATTCCAGCACAGAGGATCGTGGGAAAAAAAGGGATTAGTGGATTGCGGAGAAAAATGATTTAGGGAGGGAGGTCGGGAGGTTGAGAAAAAATCAGCGCATCCGACCAGCCGCCCCGTGCTTTTCCCACAGCCATTCCTCTCAAACCACCATGCCCGACCCTCTCAGGTTTGATCACTACGAGGTCCTCCAGCTTGCGGACGGCTCACCCCATGAACTGGGCCGGGGTGCGATGGGGATCACCTACAAAGCGTTCGACACGAATCTGCGGATTCCGGTGGCGTTAAAAGTCATCAACGCCGCCCATCTGGAGAGCGAGGTATCGCGGCAACGTTTCGTAAGGGAGGCGCGCTCCGCGGCCAAACTCCGGCATCGCAACGTGGCCTCCGTGTTTCACCTGGGCGCGGAGGGCGGCCAATGTTTTTACACCATGGAATTCATCGACGGTGAAACCGTTGATGCACTCATCAGGAAAAAGGGGCCGCTCTCTCCCGTATTGGGCCTTGAAATCGCCGCCCAAGTCGCCCGGGCATTCAACGCTGCACATCCCCACGGGCTGGTCCATCGCGACATCAAACCCTCCAACCTGATGGTTGTCCAAGAGGACGACGAACTGGTGGCCAAGGTCATCGATTTTGGGCTGGTGAAATCCTTTCTTCCCGAGGAAGGCACCCAGGAGCATGCCCCCATCTCGTTGGGAGGTTTTGTGGGAACGCCCCATTTCGCGAGTCCCGAACAGCTCGAGGAGCGGAACGTCGACGTGCGTTCCGACATCTACTCACTCGGGGTCACCCTCTGGTACATGCTCTCCGGCCAGACTCCTTTTGCTGGCTCCACCGCCCAGGTCATGAGCCAGCATCTCTCCAAACCGCCTCCCCTGGAGAAGCTCCAAGACATTCCCCGCCCTGTAGCGAGGCTCTTGGGACGGCTGCTGGAAAAAGACCCGGCCCAGCGCCCCCAAAGCCCCAACGAGCTCAGGAGGGAAATCGAATCGAGCCTCGCGGAGCTAACGGGATCAACGCACGGGGCCTCCGCGGATTCGCAGCCGGACATCAGCTCGGAGGATTACGCGACGGTGGCGGAGAACCCCGCGCGCGCCGACGAAGCGCCTCGGATCGAACCCGGCGCGACATTGGGCCGGCGATTCACGCTTTTCCAAAGCGTAGGTGAAACTCCCGTGGGCCGGATCTTTGATGCGCGGGAACTCG
>JBEIUI010000022.1:0-35082 GCA_040374425.1 Verrucomicrobiia bacterium
CCACGACGTCGCCCGTGCCCTCGTTGGCCTGCAATGCCGCCACGGAGAAGCCGAGGAAACCGGGAAAGGCCGCCACGTTGAGCGTGGCCGTGGAGGTGGCCCCCAAAACCGCGCCCCCGGTGGGGTTGCTCAGCCCGAGCACGATGCTGCCCCCGCCGCCCAGCGCGTTGAGCTGAATCGTGGTGGTGGCGGTGGTGGCCCCGTCCGCGAATGTGACGGTGGTGGGGTTGTAGGTCTGGTAATCCGTGCCGTTGACCAGGGTGCCGCCCGTGACGGCCACACCCACGGTCACTGCGCCCGAACTGCCGCCGGTGCGCGTGAGCTCGACAGAGAGGCTGCTGGGCGCACCCGCGTTGTTCCGGGCGTTAAACGCGTAGGTCGCCGAGCTGAACGCGAGCGTGCTGTTTGGAGCCGCCTCGCTGATCGTCACCGTGGCGCTGGTCTGCGCCCCGAGAGTGGCTCCGCTGGGCGATGACAGACTCACCGTGAAGGCACGGTCCGCCTGGAACCCGGCAACATTCAGGATGCTCACCGGCACGGTAGCCTCCAGCTGGTTCACAGCGAAGGAAACCGGAACGGACGATTGCGCGGTGTAATCCGTGCCGGCAATGGCAGTGCCATTGGCCGTGCTGAAGTTCACCGTGAACGCCGTGGACGGATCCCCGGAACGCACCAGCTTGACTCCCACCGTGCCGGCAGTCTCAGCCACGGAATAGGAGGCCGACGCGACGGCAACCGAGCTCGTTCCGATCGCAGCCGCCGGGGTGTATCGGAGTTCGCCCGAATCGCTCAGCGTGAATCGGCCGACGATTGCGCCCGCGGTTCCGATGTCGGCGCCCGAGGCGGGCGCCAGCCGAACCAAGTCCAGAACCGAACCCGCCGTCCCGGAAGCAAAACTCCCCTCGATGGTCGGGTTAAACGCGGCGAAACTCACACCCGGGGCCGGACCCGAGTTAGGAATCGTGCCCCCGGGCTGGAAAGATGCGTAGCTGTTCGTGTCCGAGGTGTTTTGGATGATGGCTTTGGAGTTGGCCGTGGAAGTTTTGCCGTCGTAAGCATAAGCCATCGCGTTCATCTTGGTCGTGGTCACCCCCTGAGTGGTGTCGCTCCGACGCACCCACGCAGTCGCCAATGCCCCCGGAACAGTTTCTTCCCGGGTGACGTAGAGCGTCTTGGCGGGGTCACTGCCCACCGGGTTGAACGAGCCCACCGTGCCGGAAACGCTCCAGTAAACGTCAGAGCGCGTCTTCCAATTCGCTCCAAAGAGGGTGGTCAGATCCGTATCGATATCGCCAGCGGCGGAAACGACGGCAGATGCGCCGCTTGTGCCGAACCCGGAGGCTTGGCCCAGATTCACCACGTAGTTTTGTGTCGCGCCGACGCCGTCGGAGGCGCGAAAGCTCAGGAACAAATCTCCTGGCGTGTAGGTCACCGTAGCTGCCTGCGCCGAGTGGGGCAGAGCCGCCGCACCCAAAACAGCCAGAGCGGCGATTGTGAGAAATTTTTTCATTCAGTGTTCAGTTACGAATTTTTTGGGCAGGCCGACTGACGATCCCCGGGGCGTATCCCCGGCTTCTCAGGCGTGTGCCGCGAGTTGGAATGCGGTTGGCTTAGAAGTTTGGAGTGACCAACCCCCCGTCGGTCTGGCGAACGACGCGCATTTCGCTTTGCTTGATGGGCGCATCGACCGTCGCGATCTGGGTCGCCAGCCTGTCCGCCACCGTCTTCTTCACCCCGGTGAGCGTGCTCTTGTACAGGAGGTGCTCGTAGCACCAGAAAGTGTAGAGGCCGTTTCTCACGTTATCGAGGGTGTAGGATACCCCGTTGTAGTTCAGCCCTACGGCTCCGCCGGCGATCGCGGTCGTGGCGTCGGAGAGCCCCATGTAACTCACGTAGAAGCCGTTGATTGCACTCGTAGTGGCCTGCATCGTCGTCACAAGGCTACCTCCGCTGCTGTAGCCCCCGTTACCCTGTTGAAACGTGATCCCGTTGACCACCGTCACCGGCCAGGGAACTTGGCTTGTAACGGCTCCCGCGGAGATCACGGGTTGGTACTGCACCACTGCAGCGCCGACACCGATGCCGGATTCGGCGAAAGTCGTGAGGCGGGTACCTGAATCCGGGTCCCGCCCGGTGGCCCACACTTTTTGACCCTCGTCGGCCGCCGATCCCGTGAACAGCGAGAGCGCCACGGAGCCGCTTCCAAAGAGGGCCTGAGCGAGCTGCGGGTTGATGTTGGTCAGGCCCGCAGGAGAATTTTTGCTGGCCACCCACCTAAACGGAACCACACCCACAATTGTATCGGTGAGGACGGGAGACGTGAAGGGTGTGGCCGATTGGTAGTTGTCGGCCAAGGCCACATCGGGAATGGCTGGTTCGGTTCCAGTGGTGGCGTTTGTGGTTGTTCCAGAAACGGGAAGCGCCGACGCGGGAAGGAAATTCACATTGAGGTTTTGGGTGACCGTTTGCACGCCCCCCACAGAACCCGACCAGGAGGTCCTGATGATTACATCCTGGCCATCAACAGTGCCACTGAAGATCGCCTGACTGGCCGAACCCAGAGACCCTCCGGTGTGCGTGGCCCTGTAACCGACTGCGAAGATTTTCGTGAGTGCGGTGTGCGTGGCGGACCGGAAAGCCGTGGAGCCCGTGAGACGCAACTCGGTTTGGGCGTGCGCAACGCTCGAAAGCGAGACGGTCGCGACACCGGCGATAAACAGGGATTTAAGTGGGTTCATTCGTTGTTTGTTAGGGTTGTGATGATTGGGAGAGTGAAAGAGCGCGGAGGCTCCCTGCGGGGATGCCGGGCGCTGCTTGTTTTTTGATGACAGCGGCGCTTTTGTTTCCTGGTTGGGAAGGCGTCCTTGTTTGAGAGTTTCTCGCGTGCGCCACGGCAGAACTGACTGCCATGAACGCAACCCTATGAAGCCTCGCAGCTCGCCATCGGGTCAAAACCTGTATTGTTAATGTTGGGTAACGGAAGGGTCACTCCTGCGTGACAATTCGATGGCGAAACAAAGACAAAGCACTGTCTCCGACGCAGACGCCACCCACGCCACCCGGCTGCCGCCTTGCGCAATTTCCCGCCGAAACGCCGTTGCGTTGGCGCCCCCGGGCGCCCGCGAATCGAAAACTAAAAACTGCGGGATTGGCGCGGGACCAGCTCCTTGGGAAGGTTCGACTTCTCCCTCTTATGAATCCCCGAATCCCCTCCCTCGCCGTCAGTCTGCTCGCGGCTTTCACCGGTCCCCTGTGGGCCGCCAACTCCTCACTGATCCAATCGCCGCTCACCAAAACCAGCGTCGACCCGGATGCGGCGGGGCGGGTGCACTGTTCGCTCACGGAGAAAAGCTCAGAGCTCATTGTGAGCGTCTCAAAGCTGACAGCGAACACCAGTTATCAGATCGAGGTGGGCGGCATTCTCGAAGGCACGTTCACCACGAACCGATCCGGCACGGCCAATGTGCGGTTCCGCGCGCCCAGCGGCGGACGGTATTCGGCGCTGGATTTTGATCCGCGCGGAAAAGAACTGCGGGTGCTCTCGGGGGACCAGAGCGTGCTTGAGGCCAAGTTATCCACCCAGGGAGAAACGGCCGGCGCCGTCACCGTGGAGCGGATCAATCTGAAGGGCGCCACCGGCGTCATTGGAAAAGCTGAGGCCGAATACCGGCTGGACAGCTCGGGACGCCGCACGTTCAGGGTGGAGCTCTCCCGGGTGACGCCCGGAACGAGCCCCATCGAGCTCTACGTCGGCGGGATCCAGCGCGGCACGTTTCCGGCAAACCTGCGGTTCTCGAGGATCCGATTTGCGGCGTCCAGCACGGACCCGGCGGTGCTGCCGCTGGACTTTGATCCCCGGGGCGTCGTTGTGGATGTGGTCCGGGATGGAACGGTGATTTTCTCCAGCCCGGTGGCGGCTGTCGCACGCGGCGTCAACCTGGCGTCCCCGCGCCTGACCGAGGCGGGGATCCCCTCGACGGGAGCGGACGCCGACGGCAAGGCGAAGGCGAGGCTGCTCATCGATGCGCAAGCACGGAAACATTTTTCTGTGGAGGTGGAGAACGTGCCCGCCGGCACTTACGATCTGCTTGTGGACGGGTCGACCGAGGCACAAATCGTCGTATCAACCGGTGCAGAGGGGAGCGAAGGCGAGGTCGAATTCACCACAGGCGAAGACAACCCCGATGAACTGCCTTTGAATTTCGATCCCGCGGGAAAGACACTCACCGTTAGCCAGGGTAGCACGGTGTTTTTCGAGGGAGTGTTCACGCCGAGCACCGATAACGGCGCCGGCACCCCAAAACCCGAGACCGCCTCGGAAAGCGAGGAATCCGTGGCGTCCACCGGGCTTGATGCGGATGGCAAGGCCAAGGCCAAATACCGCGTGGACGACAAGGGACGCCACCGTTTCAGCGTGGAAGTGGAGGATGTGCCCGCGGGCACCTATTCCGTGGTGGTGGCGGGGACGGTCCGGGGCAACATCCGGGTGGCGAGCACGGGCGATGGATTGGAGGGGGAAGTGGAATTTACGAGTAAGCCGGAGAGCGGCAAACGCGTGCTCAATTTCGACCCGCGTGGGCAACTTTTGGAGATTGTTTCCACAACCGGCACGTTCTTCTCCCAGGTGCTGGGCAGCGGTGCCGGCGCAACGGGCCCGACCACGACCCCAGTGAAAATCAGCGTGCCGCTGCTGGGCACCGTGGCCGGCTCCGGCGCCCGAGCCAAGGCGGCGCTCAAACGCAAGGCCTCCGGCGAACTGCGGTTTGAGGTGGAGCTCGAGAATGCGGAGCCGGGCGACTACGAGTTGCTGGTAGGCGATATCGCACGGGGAACCCTTGTGGTGGTCGCGGACGCGGACGGCAGCCGCGGGGAGCTGGAGTTTGAGACCAGCCCCGAGGCGGAACAGTTACCGCTGGATTTCGAGGTGGCAGGCCGCCCCGTCGAGATCCGCAAAGACGGCGTCCCGCTCTTTAGCCGGGTTTTCCCCAGCTTCTAAAGCCCGCGAACAAGCCCGCCAGCCGGGCCGTGCACCGGCGCCGGGGTTGGGGAACCTGTCTTTTCAGGAGAGGGCGCGGGAGCCCGTCCGGTCAACCGCGGTGCGGGGCGCAAGGGCCCCGCTGTTTTTTCCTCGCCCGAAGGAAACCCGCTCCCTAGAACCTGACTCCCTTTTTTCCTATGGACACCGCCTCACGAGTCCTCCGCATCGGCCTGCCCTCGGGCAGCCTTCAGGAACCCACTTTCGCGCTCTTCGCCAAAGCGGGGTTCAACATCTCTGGAGCCAGCCGTAGCTATAAACCGGCCGTGGACGACCCTGAACTGGTGATCCGCCTCCTGCGCGCCCAGGAAATCTCCCGGTACGTGGAGCACGGGTTTCTTGATTGCGGACTGACAGGCAAAGATTGGATTGAGAACAATGGTTCGGATGTGGAGCGGCTCTGCGAGATGACCTTCTCCAAGGCCAGCAACAAACCCACGCGCTGGGTGATTGCTGTGCCGGAGGACTCTCCGATCCGCTCCGTCAAAGATCTCCAAGGCAAAGTGATCGCCACCGAGGCGGTTGAAATGACCCGGCGTTACCTGGCCCAGCACGGCGTGACGGCTGAGGTGGAGTTCTCCTGGGGAGCCACCGAGGTCAAGGTGCCCGACTTGGTGGATGCGATTGTGGACGTGACCGAGACGGGGTCTTCGTTGCGGGCCAACAAACTCCGGATTTTGGAGACGATCATGGAATCCTCCCCGCAGTTCATTGCGAACCGGCAGGCGTTCCAGGACCCATGGAAGCGCAAGAAGATGGACATGCTGGCGTTGCTGCTGCAGGGCGCACACGCCGCCCGCGACAAAGTGGGGCTGAAAATGAACCTGCCTGAAAATCAGCTTGAGAGCCTGCTCAAGAACCTGCCGGCGCTACGGAACCCCACCGTGGCGCATCTGGCCCAGTCCGATTGGGTGGCTGTAGAAACCATCCTCGATGAACGCGTCGTCCGCGAAATCATCCCCCAACTCAAGGCGCTGGGCGCCGAGGGCATCATCGAGTATCCACTCAACAAAGTGGTGTATTAAGGAGTGTGTTGGAGAGGGATTCGCGCCCGGACACGCCGGCCCGGGAGGGTTGTGTGGTTTTACCGCGAAATTCCCATTGCCCGGGTGGGGGTTTCCTGCTTTTCTCGCCGCCCCCCAATTCAAGCCAACGCCGAATTAATCGCATATCCTCATGGGTTCACTCAAAAAGAGACGGAAAGCCAAAATCGCCAAGCACAAGCGCCGCAAGCGGATGAAAGAAAACCGCCACAAGAAGCGTTTGCGCTACAAGTCCTAGGCGCTAGGGTGCGCGGATGACATCGCTCCGGAAGGCATTCTGTTCTTCGGCTCGAGCGGTTTTCTCCGCAAAACCTTTGGTCCTTGCGGCAGCTTCCGCAGCGTGGCTCGCAGTTCCAGCTCCCAGCTTGGGAGCTTGGCCTTTGTTCACTAAAGGCCCGTCTACCACGGGCAACTCCGGCAAAAGCCAAAAAAAATCCTCCAAGACGCTGGATCAACCGGCGTCTTCGGTGCGTACAGACTCCGTGTTCGCGGATGCGCACGCCTCCGAACCCCGCCCCCTGCCGCAGGACCTGGCGCTCTCGGATGAAGGCTCACTTAAAGCCAAGGCGTTGGCGGAGTTCGCCTACGCGCTCATCGCCGAGGACGACGCCGACGCTGACCGCGCGCTTGCCGGGTTCCGAAAGACTCTCGATGCGGACCCAGGTTACACCGAGCTAGCGCTTAAGGTGGCTTACGAGCTCGCCAAGCGCAAAGACCCGGCGGCCGCGATCCAAGTGCTCAAGGACGCGATCAAGGCGGCCCCAAAAGAGCCGCTCCCACTGGTTTATCTCTCCCAGCTTTACTCTCGCAGCCTCAAGAAACCCGATCTCGCGCTCAAATACGCGGAGCAAGCTTACGCCCTGGCCCCGGAGAATTTTGCCTGCACCCTGGCGCTCTTCGAGTTGCACCTCACCGGCGGCGAAACCAAGAAGGCAGCGCATCTCCTGGAGCAAGCCGCCAAAGTCCCCAGCCGGAACGCCCAATACTGGGTGCAGCTCGGGGAACTCGCCGCGCGGCTTTACCTCAAGGAAGACGCTGCCACACCTTGGGAGGACCTGGTAAAGATCAACGCCCTTTACCTCAAGGCGGCAGACCTCGGGAAAAATGAAGCGGGGATTCTGGCAAAAACGGGCGATTACTTCATCCTTTCCCGGCAGATCAAAGACGCCGTTCCCATTTACCGGGCGGCGATTGAGCTCGGGCCCAACGCCTCCGAGCCGGGCACCGCCAACCTCCGGGAAAAGCTAGCGCGCGCATTGATCCTCACCGATCAACGCGACGAAGCGATCCGCGTCCTGGAGGACATCACCCGGGAAACCCCGAACCGATTCGAAACGTTCGAGTTGCTGGGGGAACTCTACGAGCAGAAAGGCGAGTTCGACAAAGCGTTCCAGAGTTACAGCAACAGCCTCAAAGCGGATTCCAGTGACCCGCGCAACCACCTGCGGCTCGCGGAACTCCTGATACGAGGCAAACGCTTTGAACAGGCCCTGGAGACCCTCCGAGACGCGCGCGCCAGGTTCCCGGATCGCCCGGACCTCACATTCAGCCTCGGCATTGCGCTCTCCCGGGCCAAAAAACACACCGAGTCCATGACGGTTTTTGCGGAGGCCCTTGCGGAGGCGCAGCGTAGCCACGAGGAGTTACTCACCGCCGAGTTCTATTTCCAATACGGCGCCGCCGCCGAGCAAGCCGGCCGCACCGAGAAAGCGGCCGAACTCATCAAGCGCAGTATCGATCTGGATCCCGCCAACGCCGCCCAATCCTACAATTACCTGGGATACATGTGGGCGGACCGGGGCGAGAACCTTCAGGAAGCCACCGAGCTCATTACAAAAGCGCTCGCCATGGAGCCCGAGAACGGCGCGTTCCTCGACAGCTTGGGCTGGGCTCAGTTCAAACAGGGCTTTTTCGAGGAAGCCCTCAAAAGCCTGCTCCGGGCGGTGGACCTCGTGAAACCCGAGGACGCAGTGGTGCTCGAGCACGTGGGCGACACATACCATGCCCTAGGAAAAACCTCCGTGGCTCTCGAATACTGGAAACGCGCCTTGGCACTCGACGCCGAAAACAAGGGGCTCGCGGACAAACTCAAGGGGTCAGCCGAGACGGCCGGAAAACAGCCGACCGAACAAGCCCGGTAACCCACAAGCTGCGGTTTCCGCGCGCGGAGTGCTGATTGGAAATCACTGAACACCCGTGCTTTTTGCGCTCCCTGCGGTCTCTGCGGTTTCCCCTCCGTCCTTGATCCTCGGTGACCGCGTTCACCGCAAAGACCTCAAAGAGCACATAGAAAATCCCAGCTCAGGAATTCTCTGCGCTCCCTGCATTCATCCGGAGGAGGCAGCCAAGCGTCAGCTCACGAACTCAAGTTCCACGGGCGCAGGAATAAGTCCGGCTGCATGAGCGCGGCTCAGGAATTCGCGGATCGCCCGGCGCCCCGACTCGCCATAGTCGAGGGTGTATTCGTTGACGTACATCCCGATGAACTCATCCGCGAGCGTCGTGTCCATTCCCCGCGCAAGCGGCATCGCATGGGCGACCCCTGCACCGCGGTGCTCCAGCCCGTATTGGATGCTTTCCCTGAGAATCTCGTTGAGCGCGGAGCGGTCTGCGGGGGGAATGTCTTTGCGGATCACGTTTCCACCCAGCGGCAGGGGAAGGCCCGTGTCGGCCTTCCACCACGCGCCCAGATCCACCAGCTTGACGAAACCCTCGCGCTCGTAGGTGAGCTGACCTTCGTGAATGATCAGCCCCACGTCGGCCTTGCCCTCCGCAACAAACGCGAAAATCTCCTCGAAGGGCACCACCACGTGATCCACATCGCCCATGTAGAGGCGGAGCGCCAGAAACGCGCTGGTCATCTCGCCGGGCACCGCAATTTTGCGAGTCCGCAGCCAAGCCCGCAACCCATCGGGATCTGCGGGAAAACTTGTTCCCTTGGTGGCGATCAACATTGGCCCGTAGCCGTCGCCCATACTCGCGCCGCAAGGCAACAACGCATAACGGTCGAGCACGTAAGCATAGGCGTGAATCGAGATGGCCGAGATATGCAGCTCCCCGCGAGTCGCCCGTTCATTGAGAGTCTGGATGTCCTGGAGGATGTGTTCAAATTGCCAGCCGTGCGTCTCGATTTTGTGCTCCGCCAAGGCGTAGAACATAAAAGCGTCATCTGGATCGGGCGAATGGCCGAGCGTCAAAACAGGAGAAGAAGGCATGGGCTGCGAACGCTGCATTAATCGCTTCTCCGGAGCAACACGGAACCCGCGCAGAAATTCCAAAGCCTCAAATCGGCACCCTCCGGAGAGGCTCCACCATCCGGGATACGAGCACAAAAAACCCCGGGAAACACATCCCGGGGTTTTTTGAAACTTGTCGAAGACCAGGCGCCACGCGCCCTTTACTTCATCCCTAGTAAGCGGCTTGGGCGCCCTTGAGATTCTTTTTCTGGATCCAAGGCATCAGGCTGCGAAGCCGAGCCCCGGTTTTTTCGATCGGATGTTTTTCTCCGGCCGCGAGCAGCTTTTTGTAGTTCTTGTATCCGCCCTCGTATTCCTTGATCCAGCTCTTGGCGAACTTACCGGTCTGGATGTCTTTGAGCGCGGCTTTCATGCGCTTCTTGACGCCCGCATCGATGATCTTGGGTCCAACGGACACATCGCCCCACTTGGCGGTCTCGGAAATGGAGAAGCGCATTCCGGCGATCCCGGATTCGTTCATCAAATCGACGATGAGCTTGAGCTCGTGGAGGCACTCAAAATAGGCCATCTCCGGGGAGTAGCCCGCCTCGACGAGTGTCTCGAATCCGGCCTGCACCAGCGCGCTGGCGCCGCCGCAAAGCACGGTCTGTTCGCCGAAGAGATCCGTCTCGGTTTCCTCCTTGAAGGAAGTCTCGATCACGCCGCCGCGGGTTCCGCCCACACCTTTGGCCCAAGCCAGCGCGGTCTTCTTGGCCTGCTTGCTGGGGTTCTGATAAACGGCGATGATCGCGGGCACGCCTTTGCCCTCGGTGTATTGGCGGCGGACGATGTGGCCGGGCCCCTTGGGCGCAACCATGATCACGTCCACTTCCTTGGGCGGGGTGATGGTCTTGAAATGAATCGCGAATCCGTGGCTGAAGAGCAACGTCTTGCCCTTGGCGAGGTGGGGAGCGATGTCTTTGTTATAAACCGCCGGGATCTTGGTGTCGGGCACGGCGACAAAAATCACGTCGGCGCGTTTGACTGCCTCGGCGGTGTCGAACACTTCAAAGCCCTTTTCCTTGGCGACCTGCCTGGACTTGCTGGAGGGATAAAGCCCGATGATTACTTTGACGCCGGAATCTTTAAGATTGAGCGCGTGGGCGTGGCCTTGGGAGCCGAAGCCGATCACGGCGCAGGTCTTGCCCTTGAGCTGTTTGATGTCGGCGTCTTTGTCGGTATAGATTTTGGCAGGCATGGGAGTGGGATTAGAAAGAACGTTGGGAGACTGAGAGGAAGACAGAGCGGCTGGACTATTCGGAGCGGCGAGCCAGGGCCACCTTGCCAGTGCGGGTCAAATCGCTGATCCCGAAAGGATCCATGAGGAGGAGGAACTTGTTGATCTTGCTCTCATTGCCGGTGAGCTCGATGGAGACGTTTTTGTGCTGCACATCGATGATTTTTGCCCGGAAAATATCGCAGATCTGCATCACCTCGGCCCGGGTCTGGGCGTTGGCGCTGACCCGCATCAAGACCAGTTCGCGGTCCACGCATTCGTCGTCCTGGAAATCCTGGATCTCGATGACGTCGATGAGTTTGTTGAGCTGTTTGGTGACCTGTTCCAGCACGGTGTCATCCCCGCGCACGACGATGGTCATGCGGGATGTGGAAGGATCCAAAGTGGGGCCCACATTGAGTGTATCAATGTTGAACCCGCGGCCGCTGAACATTCCGGCGATGCGCGTGAGCACGCCAAACTTGTTCTCGACCAAAACCGAGATGGTGTGTCGCATAGAAAGGGCGGCGAAAGTGGAGAAACCCGCGCAGGCCGTCAAATCCTAAATCGCCGGCAATCAGCTCCGCTCGCGAGCTGAGACCCGCCGCGAAAACCCCGGGGACCTTGAAAGGCTCGAAATCAGCCCCCAAGGCGCGGCCCGCGCGGATTGCCACCAACGGGTTACGGGCGGCTTTCTGTGGAACGAGCCGAACCCAACCGGCTGCGGGAGGGGAGCACCAGCTCAAAGTGTGTCCAAGGGGCTTCCCTGCGGTAGCGCAGTGCCCCGCCAAGTTGCTGGATTGAGGAGAGCGCAACTGTCAACCCGAGGCCCGCGGCGTTGCGTTGCTTTCTCTCCGTGTAAAATGGGGCGAACATTTTTCCCTGGGCCTCGGGAGCAACCCCGGGTCCGTTGTCGCTCACTCGCAGGGAGATCCAAGTCAGGGGTTGAAGGGCGGGACTTGCGGTCCCGAGGGGAGGCTCCACTTGGAGCGAGATCTTCACCCCACCTTCCTCCGGTGCGGCCTCAAAAGCGTTACGAACCAGCTCGAGAATCGCGTTTCTGACGCGGCTTAAGTCGCCCCACACCCGGGGCAGGCCCTCCGGCGTGAGCAGCTCCAAATGTTGCTTGGGACCACGCAGCTCCTCGAAAGCGGATCTCATCCCGGAGACAAACTCCCCCAAGTCGACCTCCCGGCACACCAAACGGGTGGGCCGGATCAGGGAATGGGTGCGGTCCATCAACTCGGCTGCGGCAGACGTGCCGTCGACGATTTGATTCAAAGTCTTCTGGATGGCGGGATCAAGGCTCTCATCCTGAAGGAGCGAGCCCAAGTGCCCGTGGAAAAGGGTGAGGATGTTGTTCATCCTGTGGGTGAGCCCGCGCACCATCTGATCCTGGTAATCCGAATGTTCGATCTGCATAACGTTCCCGTCGTGGGAGCAGAACGCGTACTCAACACTCTGGAAATTTTGGCCCACTGCCCGGCCTCAGGCCCGGGCCACCACCAAGCTCACTTCCCCCGCATTGAGCCGATGAATGCCGCCGTCGCTCCGGCGCAAAAGAAGGTGCCCCTCCGCATCCAAGGCTTCCGCACGGCCCGCGAGGATTTGACCGGCCTCCTGGAATTGCACCCATTCCCCGAGCAGCGTGCTGCGCTGGCTCACCTCCCCAATCACCCGGTCAAACCCTGATTCGAGCAGTGAAAACCGGGATTCGAACTCCTCGAAAATCGACACCGCCAAATCCGAGCGATCCACTTTCCGGCCGACAACCTGAAGCAGGGAGGTGGCTTTTTCCGCCAATTCAACCGGAAACATGTTCGCCCCGTGATTTACGTTGAGGCCGATGCCGAGCACGGCAAAAGGCTGCTGCTGACGATCCACCCCGGTTTCCATCAAAATCCCCGCCACTTTCCTGCCAGACACCAGAATATCGTTGGGCCACTTGATCCGGGCGGAAACGCCCCCGGGGAGAATCCGATCCAACGCGGCGGCGATTGCGGCGGCGGCACCCGTGGTGATGCGCGGCCAGCGGGCGAAAGCGCAAGCCGGCCGCAAGAGGAGTGTAAACCAGAGTCCGAGATGCGAAGCGGAGTCCCAGCGCCTTCCAAAGCGCCCCCGGCCGCAGGTTTGACGCTCCGCAAAAATCGCGAGCCCTCCCCCTGCGCCACTTCTCCCCAAAGCGGCCGCCCGTTCGTTAGTCGAATCGGTTTCCTCGAACACGAGGACATCTCGGATCAGAGTCCCGGCACCCATCCGGGAAAGAATGTCATCTGCAATGAGACGGTCCGGGCAAGCCAAGAGGCGATAGCCCAGCCCGGGACGTTCCTCGATTTCAAAGCCGGCCGTGCGCAGCGGAACCATCCGTGCCTCGACCTGAGCCAGCGGGACCCGGGCGAGTTCGGCTAAATCGCTCCCGGAACAGTAGCCGCCCGCGACGCGCAGCGCCCGGAGCAGGGCGGCATCGAGCGATTTCACGGGAGCAATTCGAGCGAGAAATCCATCGCCCGAGCCGAGTGCGTCAACGCGCCGATCGAAATGAAATCCACGCCCGTGGAAGCAATCGCCCCGACGTTTTCGAGGGTCACTCCTCCGCTGGCTTCGAACTGGACACGGCCGGCACCGAGGCTGACGGCCTCGCGCATTTCTCCGGTGCTCATGTTATCGAGCAAAATCACGTCCACCCCCTGGATGTTGAGGAACTCGCGCACTTGCTGGAGGGTGTCGGCCTCGAGCTCCACGCGGACGCCGGGATGGAGGGTGCGGAAACGCACAATCGCCTCCTGCAACTGCGCGGTCTGGCCGGCAGCAAGGAGGTGGTTGTCCTTGACCATCACCATGTCAAAAAGCCCAAACCGGTGGTTTACTCCGCCTCCCGCCACCACGGCCGCCTTTTCCATCTTCCGCAGCCCTGGAGTGGTCTTGCGCGTGTCGAGGATCCGTGCCTTGTGTTTGCCTGCGCCCTCCACAAAACGCCGGGTCAACGTGGCGACCCCGGAAAGCCGCTGGAGAAAATTGAGCGCCACGCGTTCCCCGGTGAGGATGGAGCGCACGGAGCCCTCGATTTCCAGGACGCTGCCGCCTTTGGCCACGCGCACCCCGGACTCGACCACGGGCCGCACTTGGAGCTCGGGATCGACCTGGCGGAACACTTCCAGAGCCACCTCCAGTCCGGCCACCACGGCAGGTTCTTTCGCAAAAACCCGCGCTTTGGCGGAGCCATCCGCCACAAAGTATTCCGTTGTGAGATCTCCGGACCCGATGTCCTCAGCCAAGGCGATAGCAACGGGATCGGGCAGGGCGACAGCCTCGGATTTCGAAAGACGTTTGGGCATGTGAACGGACGGAATTAGTGGGATGGAAGGCAAAGGGCGGCAATGTACAAAAACCAGATTTTTCAAAAGAGCTCCGGTTCGGGAGCGCGGTAGATGCTCTGGCCACGGACAAAACTTTCCATGACAGCCCCTGGACCGCCACGATAGATGCAGAGGCCCAGCACGTCCTCAGAGCTCAGATCGGATCTCACGCTGCCGTGATAGGGCAGCAACGCACAATAATCCATCACCGGGAGATCCGCCTCTTTGCCGGGCTCAAAGCTGCCGATCTGGGAGCCTTTCCCCAGAGCCAGCGCCGCGCCCTGCGTGGCGAGGTAGAGGGCCTCCGCCGGGGTCGGCACGGGAATGTGTTTCTGGTAAAATGACCGGGCTTTCTGGGATTCGATGGCGCTGCGCATGACCTGCCAGAGATTGAGCTCCGGACCGGCCGCGACGTCGCTGCCGAGGCCCAGCCGGATTCCCGCCGCGCGCACCTCATCCAGAGGCAAAATCCCGCTGCGCAAGAAGAGGTTGGCGGTCGGGCAATGCGCGATACTCGACCCGCTGGCTGAAATGGCCTCCCGCTCGCGGCCGGAGAGATGCAGGCAATGGCCGAGAATCGTCCGGGGCGAAAGCAGCCCGCACTTCTCGTACACGTCCGTGTAATCGCAAGCCCAAGGGAACTGATGCCGCACCTTTTCGCATTCCTCGAGATTCTCAGCCAAATGGGTCTGCAGATACGCGCCGGACCGGGCCGCGAGATCCGCCGCGCCGCGGAGGAGTTTTTCACTGCAAGCGACGGCGAACCGTGGGCTGACGGCGTATTCGATGAGGCCGTCCCCGGCACCGTGCCAGCGTTTGCAAAGCTGCTCGCTTTCGTGGAGTGAGACCGAAGCGATCTTGGTGGGCTGCAAACTACCGTAAGAACCCACGTCCATCATCATCTTACCCATGATCACCCGCAGCCCGCTCTTGGCCGCGGCCATGAAAGCCGCGTCACAACTGTCCGGATAAATCGCCGTATAAAGAACGGCCGTCGTGGTGCCCTGGCGCAGCAGTTCGTTGAAAAAAGCCCCCGCCTCACGCCGGCCCCGGGGCCCGGTAAAATCGCGTTCCTGGGGGAAAATGTGCTGCCTAAGCCACGGCAGCAACTCGCTCCGGCCCCGTGCCACGGCAGGATACTGAGCGGCGTGCGTGTGCAGATCGATGAGCCCGGGAAACACCGCGAACCGGCCCGCATCGAGCCAGCGGACCGGCTGCAAACGCGGTTTTTTGGAGAGGTAAAGATAATCGCCGACCTCCCGGATCACCCCGTTTTCGATAACCAACGCGCCGTCGCGCCAAGACCGGAGACGGCCGAATTCGGGCGTATCAATGAGCCAACCACGGATTCCCAGGAGCCGCTCTTCGGCGCTCATGAAGATGGAAACTCGGCCAGGCCAGTTTCTGGAAAGCCACAGGAAGGAGCCTTCTGCGGGGTAGGCCGAAGCAGGGCAGGCCGCCGGGTTTCAGCCATGGCTCTTAGAGGCCCAGAAAGAGGCTCAAAATCAGAGGTCCAAAAGCAGCCGCGCCGGGTTCTCAATGCATTCCTTGATCCGAACGAGGAAAGTCACCGCTTCTTTGCCGTCGACAACCCGGTGATCGTAGCTCAGCGCCAGATACATCATGGGCCGAATGACCACCTGGCCATTGACCGCCATGGGACGCTCCTGGATCTTGTGCATCCCCAGGATGCCGCTCTGAGGCGGGTTGAGGATTGGAGTGCTCAGCAGGGACCCGTAAACGCCGCCGTTGGATACGGTGAAAACGCCGCCCTGAAGGTCTTCGATTTTGATTTTTCCCTCGCGCGCTTTGACTGCGTATGCGGCGAGGTCCCTCTCGATCTGTGCGAAGCTCTTCTGGTCCGCGTCGCGGACCACGGGGACAACGAGGCCGCGCTCCGTGCCGACGGCCACACCGATGTCGTAAAAGTGATTCTGGACGAAGTCCTCTCCGTCCATGCGACCATTGATTGAGGGCACCGATTTGAGGGCGCTGACGGTGGCCTTGATGAAGAGCGACATGAACCCGAGTTTGATTCCGTGTTCCTTGGTGAAAGCGTCCTGCATGTCGCTGCGCAGCTTCATGACGCCGCTCATGTCGCACTCGTTGAAAGTGGTGAGGATCGCCGAAGTGTGCTGCGCCATCACCAACTGGGCCGCGATCTTGCGGCGCAACGGCGAGAGCCGTTTGCGGGTGCTCCGGCCTTCCACAACAACGGGCGGCAAGTTCTCCGATACCGTAGCGAGGGACACGTTAGCGGTGGCCACGGCGGCAGCGAGGTTGGCGAACGAAGGCGCGGGCGCGGCAGCTTCGGGAGCCACCTGGGGTTCCGGAGCCGCCTTCGGTGCCGGAGCCGGCGCGGCGGCCTTCTCGGATTTCTTCGGTGCCTTCGCCGCTTTCGCAGGCGCCTCGCCGGCGGATCCACCCTCTTCAATAAGCGCCACCACTTCGCCAATCTTCACCTCCTGGCCTTCTGCGGCTTTGATCCGCAAAACCCCGGATTTTTCCGCCGTGATCTCGGTGGAAACCTTGTCGGTTTCCAAAGTCAACAGGACATCTCCCGCGGAGACGGTGTCTCCGTCTTGTTTATGCCAGGTGGAGATCAAACCGCTGGTGATGGACTCACCGACGGCTGGGATTTTGACTTCGGCGCTCATGAGTGGGTGTGGAATGAGAAGCTTACGATGAAAGGAGAAGGTTCGGCGAAGACTGCGTTGCGCAAGCGGGCGAGAGTTGCACCCTCCGACGCGAAATCAAGGTTCTTCCTCGGCAAGTTTAACCCAGAGTAAATGCGTCTTCGACGATGAGTTGTTGCTCGCGTTTGTGGATTCCAAGCGAACCCACGGCGGGACTCGCACTGGCCGCCCTGCCGGCATACCAGACAGGCTGGTCCAAGAGCCGCCGCAACTGCCAGCCGATGAAGGTCCAAGCCCCCATGTTCTGGGATTCCTCCTGGCACCAGACAAAGGTCTTGGCTTTGGGATACTCACGGACGGCCGCCAGGAGCTGCTCCTCGTCGAGGGGATAGATCTGTTCGACACGGATGAAACCCGCCCGCTTGATCTCGTTCTCGTCCCGGTATTTGAGCAGGTCGTAGTAAACCTTCCCGGTGCAGAAAATGAGCCGGGTCACGTCCTGTTTCTTGCCAAGCAAGGGTCCGTGGAGCATCTCGTGGAAACGTCCCTGGGTGAAGTCTTCGAGCTTGGAGGCGGCCGCATCGAGCCGCAGCATGCTCTTGGGGGTCATGATCACCAGCGGTTTGCGGAATGCCCGCTTCATCTGCCTGCGCAGAGCGTGGAAATACTGGGCCGGGGTCGTGAGATTGCAGACCTGGATGTTGTCCTCGCCGCAGAGCTGAAGGAACCGCTCCAAGCGCGCGCTTGAGTGCTCCGGGCCCTGCCCCTCGTAGCCGTGCGGCAGAAGCAGCACAATCCCACTGGGCCGCTGCCACTTGGATTCGGCAGAAGAGATAAACTGATCGATGATCACCTGTGCGCCGTTGGCGAAATCGCCAAACTGCGCTTCCCACATGCAGAGCATCTCGGGGTAATTGAGCGAGTATCCGTAATCGAACCCGAGCACCGCCTGCTCGCTGAGCAGCGAGTTGTAGATGCAGATCCGGCCCTGGTCCGTGCTCAAATGCTGGAGCGGGCAGTATCGTTCCCGAGTTTTTTCGTCGTAGAAATACGCGTGCCGCTGGCTGAATGTGCCGCGGCGGCAGTCCTGGCCGCTCAAACGCACCGGCACCCCCTCCATCAAGAGCGAACCCATGGCCAGGGCCTCGCCGTAAGCCCAGTCGAACCCCTCCCCGCGCTTGAGCGCGTCGACGCGCTTATCGAGGAAGAATTTCTTGAGCTTGGGCAACACCCGGAACCCCTCGGGCACCGTGGTCAGGCCGCGCACAATTTCCTCGAGCCGTTCCCGGCTGATCGCGGTGTCCACCGGCGCATGGGAGTAGGGCGGCTGAAACTCCGCGGTCGATGCGCTAAATTTGTTGATGGATTGATCTTTCTCCGCAGCCTTGACCTCGGTGAAAGCGGCTTCGTACCGGGCATCCGCCTCCTTGCTCAAGGCCTCGGCATCCGCTTCGCTCATCACGCCCGAGGCGATGAGTTTTCCTTGGAAGAGCGTTCCCAGCGAGGGATGCGTGTGGATCTCCGCATACAACGAGGGCTGCGTGAAAAGGGGCTCGTCGGTTTCGTTGTGGCCGAACCGGCGGTAACAATACATGTCCACCACCACGTCGGCCTTGAACTGCTGCCGAAACTCGAATGCGAGCTCGGCACAGAACCGCACCGCCGCGGGGTCATCCCCGTTCACATGGAAAACCGGTGCCTCGATCATCTTGGCCACGTCTGTGCAGTAACGGGAGGACCGCGCATCCGCAGGCAACGTGGTGAACCCAATTTGGTTGTTCACCACGATGTGAACCGTGCCGCCGGTGCGATAGCCCTGCAACTGCGACATGTTGAGCACCTCGGCCACAATCCCCTGCCCCGCAAACGCCGCATCTCCATGAATCAAGACGGGCACCACCTTGGAACGTTCCAAGGTGTCCTGACAAATCCGCTGCCGTGCCCGGGCCATCCCCAGCACCACGGGATCCACCGCCTCAAGGTGGCTGGGGTTGGCCGACAACCGCACACACACCTTGCGCCCGCCCTCAAACTCGTACTCGGTGGTGTAGCCGAGGTGGTATTTCACGTCGCCGTCTCCGCCCACCGTGTTGGGGGTGTAGTTCTCGGAAAACTCCGCGAACATCGCCTTCAATGGTTTGCGAAGAAACTCGCGGATCACGCTCAGGCGCCCCCGGTGGGCCATGCCCATGACAATCTCCTCCACCTGAAACTGCGGGCACCTCTCCAAGATCCCGTTGAGTGCCACAATCAACCCCTCCCCTCCTTCAATCGAGAACCGCTTCTGTCCCACATACCGGGTATGCAGGAAATGCTCGAAGGTCTCGACGCCCTGGATCTGGGCGAGAATCCGGCGCTGCGTTTCGGGCGAAAGCACGTAATCGGAGGCACGGGTTTCCATTTTCTCCCGGACCCAGTTGCGCACCCGTGGGTTCTGGATGTGCATGAACTCCGCCCCGATCGGGCCGCAGTAAATCGCCTCCAGAATCTCGATCATCTCCCTCAGGCGCATCCGTTTGCCGCCTTGGAAAAACTTGGAGCTCACCTCCAGATCCAGATCCTTCGCATCAAACCCGAGCTCCCGCAGGCTCAACATCGGGTTCTCCGGACGTCCCTTGGAGAGCGGATCCACCTGGGCGATCGTGTGACCTAAAGTGCGGTAGGCATACACCAGGCCGTCCACCCGCGTCTGAAGGGGGGCATCCAAAGGGTCTCCCGGCGCAGACTCCGCTTCGGTTTTCTGCCCGGTTCGGGACTGAACCGCGCCCAGTTCAAAACCCTCGAAAAAGGCCGCCCAGGTCGTATCCACGGATGCCGGGTCTTTCTGCCAGCTTTCAAAGTTTTGCTCGAGCAGATCGGCGTTGAAACGATTCGCGAACGAAGTAGCCATAAGGAGGGGGCGGAATCTACGCCCAGGGAGTGCTCCCCCTAAAGAAAATTCTTGGGAACCGCCCGCGGATGGCGCTTGCGCCAGCCCGAAAAATTGCAGGCACCCCTTGAGCAACGCGCTGGCAACGGCCCCTGAATGGCACCCAAAGCCAGGCGAACCGCCCATTGCGCCCAGCGTGCTTTCCCGTCTTGTAAAAAAAAATTTGAGCGCCTTCGGTAGCTTGCTGTCAGACGACGGGCCGATTGCCTCCCATGCACGCAAGTCGAATCAAAGTTTTCTTCTGGGCCGTAGCCACACTGGCTGCGGGATTGGATTTTGCTGCGGGCCAGACGGATCCCGCCACCGAGCCCAGCGTGATCGCCGTGGCCAAAGCCATGCCGGCCGTGGTCAACATCAACACCGAACGGATCCTCCAGCGCATGGTGCGGGATCCCTACGACGACTTCTTCAACAACTTTTTCGGGGGACCGATGCGGCCTCCGCGCACACTTCGGCAGAAGGTGCAGAGCTTGGGATCCGGGTTCATCGTGGACCCCTCCGGTTACATCCTTACCAACGAGCACGTGGTGGAACGGGCAGCGGACCTCAAAATTTCGGTGACGACCGCCGACGGCAAGACCCACGAAGCGCAGTATATCACCGGCGCCGTGGACACGGATTTGGCGCTCATCAAAATCGACAGCAAAACGCCCCTGCCTTTTATCGACCCTAAGGATCTCTCCCCCAATTACCTGGGCCAAAGCGTCCTGGTGCTGGGCAATCCGCTGGGATACGGCAGTTCCGTGGCCCGCGGGATTTTGAGCGCCAAAGGCCGCAGCCTCACGGTGGAAGATGTGGAGTTCAAAGACCTGCTGCAAACCGATGCGGCCATCAACCCCGGCAACAGCGGGGGGCCGTTGGTGGACCTGCGGGGCAAACTGGTCGGGGTGAGCTCGGTGAAAATGGCCTACACGCCCCAGGGCCTTCCGACCCAAGGCCTCGGGTTCGCCATCCCCGGGGAGATCGTCCGCGCCAAGGTCGAGGAGTTCAAACGGATGGCCGGAACAAAAGAGACTGCCCGCAAGAGCGGCCCGCGCACGCTGGCCCGGAAGCTTTTCGGACTCCAGCTCCAGGATTTGACACCGGAACTCCGGGAATCTTTTGGCAGCGACACCCGCCTCGGGGTGCTCATTGCCGACGTCGATCCGCTGAGTTCGGCGGCGCAAGCCGGCCTCAAGCAGGGGCTTGTGATTCACGAAGTCGGCCGCTATGAGGTCGGGTCTGCCAAACAAGTCGAGGACCTTTTGGAACAGGTGGAACCGGGCTCCACGGTGGACTTCAGCGTGGGGGTGATCCGCCGGGTGCTCGGCCGCAACCTGCGCCAGCTCCAGCCCGTCCCGCTCACGGCCCGATAAAGCCAGACGATGCCCGGCGGAACATAAAAACCAGAGCGTCGCGGCTCCAGAGCCCCGGCGCCCCCAGATTTGCAAACCCCATGATTAAAGTCCAAAACCTCACCAAGCGATACGCGGGTTTCACCGCGATCGACAACCTGAACTTCGAAGTTGAGCGAGGAGAGATTGTCGGATTTCTGGGCCCCAACGGGGCAGGAAAAAGCACGACGATGAAAATCCTCACCGGCTATCTCCCGGCGACTTCGGGCACCGCAAAAATCGCAGGGTTCGACGTGTTCGAGCAGTCGATTCAGGCGCGCCAGCATATTGGTTACCTTCCGGAGAACACACCGCTCTACCAAGACATGCGGATCGGGGAATATCTCCGATACCGCGCCCAGCTCAAGGGCGTGGCGGGGGGCAAGCTCAAGGAGCGCGTGGGGGACGTACTTGAGATGTGCGATTTGAGTGACGTTGAGCGCAAACTTATCGGTTCGCTCTCCAAGGGATACCGGCAGCGCGTCGGACTGGCGGACGCCCTCGTGAGCGATCCCGACCTGCTCATTCTTGACGAGCCCACCATCGGCTTGGACCCCAACCAGATCCGACAGGTTCGGGATCTGGTGAAAAATCTGGCCAACAAACGCACGGTTCTCATCTCCACTCACATCCTCCCGGAGGTGGAGATTATGTGCTCCCGAGTCGTTGTCATCCACAAGGGCAAGATCCGGGCGTCGGACACCGCGGAAAACCTGCTGCGCGCCCATCGCGTAGCGGGCGCCCTGCGGATCGAAGCCAATGTCCACGGAGACAACGCGCGGGAGCGCCTTTCCCAGGTGCCGGGCGTCAAAGACGTCACCGAAGAAGCCGACGGCGACTACACAACCTTTCAGTTAAAGCTGGAGACCAACGCCGAGCCAAGCGACGAGGTACTCAGGCTCGCCACCGAAAGACGCTGGTCGGTCCGGGAACTGTTGCGTCGGCGAGCCACTCTTGAAGATGTCTTTGTGGAACTGACCCACGCCGACAGCTAACCCGCTCCGGGGCTACTCGGACCCGTCCTCGCAACAATGCGCAGCCCAACCCGGCGGACACCCGGCCCGGGCCGCGGTCCGGCGCCCCAAAACACTCCTCCTTCATTTTTTCATAGCCCAAATATGCGAACTCTCTTCACCCTGCTCGGACGCGAGTTGAAGTCCTACTTCTACTCACCCATCGCCTACGTCGTGATGTTCTTCTTCCTCATTGCGACGGGGTTCAACTTCTACTCCGGCGTCATGTTCCTCAACCGGAGCGAAGCTGAAGTCACCGTCGTCGAGGCCTCCTTCAACACGGTCCTTTTCTGGTTTCCGTTCATCCTGATCTTTTCCCTGATCACCATGCGCGCCTACGCGGACGAATTCCGGATGGGCACGTTTGAGATGGTCACCACGGCACCCGTCCAAGACTGGCAGGTGGTGGCGGCAAAATTTCTCGGCGCGTTCATTTTCTATAGCCTGCTTTGGGTGCCGAGTTTCGCCTACTTCGTGGCGTTCCAATTCATCACCGGGAAACAGGCCGCCATGGCGGCGGGGGCCTACGGCGGCACCTACCTGCTGCTGGCGCTGGTGGGCATGCTCTACTGTTCGATCGGCTGCCTGGCTTCGGCGCTTACCAAGGAACAGATCAACGCCGCCGTGATGACGTTTGTGGCCGTGTTCGGCGCCTTCCTCGGCGGCCTCATCACGTTTATCTTCAACGTCACCAACCCCGTTCTCCGGGACCTGATCAGCTACGTGTCGGCCATCGAACACATGGCGGACTTCTCCCGGGGCATGATCGATTCGCGGCCCATCGTGTGGTATCTCTCGATGACGGCGCTGGTGCTCTTCGTCAATCTCCAGGTGTTTCAGTACCGGAAATGGAAAGCTTAAGCCCCGCCCAGCCTCCTCGTCCCGCACGTTCCTGAGAACTTTCTCTCCTTATCATGGCTCAAGACAATTCCTCTCCCAACACGGCATCCGCCGGTAAAATCAAGCGGCTCCAGATCGGACTCAACGTCTTTACCCAGCTGCTCATCGTCGTGGCCCTCGTGGGCATGATCAATTTCATCGGGTTCCGCCAGTTCAAGCGCTGGGATCTCTCGCACAATCATAAATACGCGCTCAGCTCGATGACCACCAATCTGCTGAGCAACTTGCAGAAACCCGCCAAAGCGATTGTGTTTTTTAATCCCGGCATCGCGATCGCCGGCGACGTCAACCAGCTCCTGCGCGAATACGAGTTCGCTTCGAAAAAGAAATTCGAGGTGGAGCTGGTAAACCCTTACAGCAACATCGTGCGAGCCAAGGAACTGGCGACCAAATACAAGTTCGGCGCTCAGGACAACATTGTCATCCTCGACTACAACGGCCGCACGAAGTTCGTGAACGCCGACGCCATGGCCGAGTTTGATCGGATGGATCAGATGGCGATGATGAGCGGCCAGCCTCCGAGGCTGAAGGCGTTCAAGGGCGAGGAGGCCATCACCAGCGCCCTCCTCGAAATCACTGAAGACCGCCAGAACAAGGTTTACTTCGTAGCCGGTCACGGCGAACCCGACCTCAAGTCCCCGGCCGTCACCGCGTTCAAGGCCTACACGGAACGCCAGAACGTCAAACTCGACTCCCTCAAACTCAATGAGGTCGACAAGGTGCCCGAGGACGCCTCGGGCCTCGTGATCTTCGGCCCGCGCGCCGATTTCTCGGAGCGCGAGATCCAGCTGGTGGGCGAGTATTTCAACAAAAACGGGCGGCTCTTTGTGCTACTCGATCCCGACGGCAAGACCTCCCGGCTCAACGCGTTCCTGCTCAGCCACGGGGTCACCCCGACCAACGATCGCGTCATTCGTACGGCACGAGTTCCGGCCCGCGACGAAAACCAGCAGCTGAGCCTGGTCACCGCCGTCTTGCTCTCGCCCAGCGCCACGATCTCCGAGCGTTCCCGGGCGATCACAAAAGACCTCGCTGGGGTCGACACCGCGATGCTCGGCGCCACGGAATCACTCCAGATTGATCAGGCACGCGCGCAGAGCCAGAACCTGCGGATTATTCCGCTCATTGAATCCTCCAAGGCTTTCTGGGGGGAAACCGAATACCAAGGCGCCAAAGAAACCCCATTCTTCGACCCGAAGAAAGACCATCAAGGCCCGCTGACGCTCGCCGCGGCCGTTGAGAAAGGCGCGCTGGCAGACGCTCGTGTGAAAGTGGAAACCAGCCGACTCATCGCGGTGGGCAACGCCGGCTGGCTCACCGACGAGGGCCTGCGCCAGGCGGAGGTGGGTTTGGATTTCGCGGTCAACAGCCTCAACTGGCTCCTCAACCGCGAGCAACTCATCGGGATCCCGCCCAAAACCAAAGAGCCTGTCCGGCTCGACCTCAATGAATCCAAGCTCTCGAAGCTGGCGTTTACCGTCATCGTCCTGATTCCCGGCATCGTGGCGGCGCTCGGGTTCGGAGTCTGGCTGGTACGCCGGTCCTGATGCGACTCCTCGATCTGGCCCTTCCCCGGAAAACCACGGCCTCCCGGGCCTGAGTTCCGGGGCGGCAGCCCGGGGCATCCCCTCTCAAATCTCTCCCTCATTTATCCTCATGAATTCCCGTACGACTCTCATTCTCTTCGTGATCGCAAGCGGCCTTGGAGCCTATGTCTGGTTTGGCGAAAGGACCCGACCCAGCTCCAAGGAAGCCCGCGAAACTGCGCAACTCGTGGCCAAGCTGGATCGAGACAAGGTGGACACGGTGACGATCAAAACCTCCGAGACAAAAATCGTCCTACGCAAGGGGGACGACAACCAGTGGACCCTGCTGGAACCGGTGAAGGACCGCGCCGATTCCATGATCCTCAACCAGCTCTTTACGACGGCCGAGCGGCTCAAACACGACGCCCGCATCGACCGGCCGGGAGCGGAAAGTGACAAATCTCAGGTCAAAGAATTTGGCCTGTCAGGATCCGCAACCCGGCTCACGTTCGCCGGGAAAGACAAACCGCTGGAGTTGGTGCTCGGAAAGGAATCGGCCGTGGAGGGGAAAATCTACGCCAAAGTCGAGGGCGCAGAGCCCGTGTATGTCATCTCCAATGAGCTCAAAAATCAGATCTCAAAGAAGGCGGATGACTTCCGGGACAGGAAACTCTCGGACGTGATGCCAAGCCTCGTTGAGAAGGTCCTCATCAAGAGTTCGGCTGGCGAAATCGAGCTTGAGAAGAAAGACCGGCGCTGGACGCTGGTCAAACCCCTCAAGGCACGGGGCGACGACTCGAAAGTGGGGGATCTAATCGCCCAAGCCACGACCGCACGGATCGACTCCTTTGTCGCCGACTCGGCCAATCTCGCGAGTTTCGGCCTTCAAGAGCCCCGGGGCACCATCACCCTGTTTGTCGAGGGCTCCAAGGAACCCTCCGTGCTCCAAATTGGCGCACAGCCCAAGGACGAAAAAGAGAAAGTCTACGCCAAACTCTCCTCCCGCGATGCAGCACTCGTGCTACCCAAGAGCGTGGAACAGTTGCTCGACACCACGCCCAACGATCTCCGCGACAAAAAGCTGGCGCGCGTGGAGTCCGACATCGTGGACCGGATCACGCTGGAACCTGCGGGCAAAAACAAGCTGCTCATTGCGCGCAGCGGCGAGAACTGGGTGCGGAAGGCCGACAAAGAACAACCGGCCAACGCGGCGGCGGCCAACGCGCTACTCAACGAACTCAAGTCGCTCGACGTCGGTCGTTTTGAGTCGGACGTGGCCAGTGACCTGCCCAAATACGGTCTCGACCAGCCCTCCCTCAAGCTCACCCTCAGTTCGTTCGCCTCCGAAAACACGGCCGAAAGCAAAGCGGGCGAAAAACCGATTGTATCCATTCATTTCGGGAAGACCGACGGCGACCAGGTGTATGCGAAGCTCGATGACGAGCCGTTTATCGTCACGGTTCCCAAGACGTTCGTCGACTCGATCGCCACAGACGCCATCGGATGGCAGCCTCTGAGCATCTACAGCCTCAAACCCGAAGACGTCACGGCGGTGGAGGTCCAGCGCGCAGGCCAGCCGCCCATCTCCTTGGAACGTGACAAAGACAAGTGGAAGCTCGCCAAGGGCGACGGCAGTATCAACCAGTCCAACGCACAATCCCTTGTGAACACCCTCGCAGGCTTGCGTGCCGTGCGATGGAAAGGCCAAGCCCAGCCCGAGCACGGCTTGGATAAACCCACCCTCACCCTCACCTTTAAGACCGCAAACAACACCTCGGGAAAACTGCTCCTCGGCTCGCCGACTCCCGAGGAGATGACCCACGGCAGCGCCGACGGCTTGACCGGCGTTTTCGAAATCAACCGCGTCGACAAGGACGCTCTCGAACTGCCCCTCGTCGACAGCCCCGCCCAAGCACCGACACCCGCTGCGGCGGCCCCCGGCCAGCCAGCACAGCCTTAAAACCGCGTCTCCAATCGCCCGGGCACCGTTTCTAATCCGAACGGTGCCCGGGCTTTTTCTCGCACATACGCGTCGGCAGAAACCGGGCCGCCGCTTCCCCCGCCAACAATCAGGGGTTAGACTCCGCAGCCTTTTGATGACACCGCCTTTCCCATCGCCCGCCAGTCTGTTGGATCGCATCAAGGTGAACGCGACTTCCAAGGTGCGGGTGGAAGGCCGCACCCTTTGGATCAAAAGACGGCGTGCGAGCGCCGTGCCAGTTCTGGGTTGCGCCAACCTCTTTTTTCGGGCTGCCAACAGCCCGCTCCGGACCCTCCTCAACAGAGCGGCTTGGCAGCGCTGGGAGGTGCACAGTTTTTCCCTCCTCCACGGCCCGGAATTCCGCGCGTTTTCGTGGGAAAACTCCGCAGTCGCAGCCGATGAAATTCCGGGGATCAACCTCACCGGCCCCCTCGACGACGGCAGCCTGCGGCCGATGATGACAGCGGCGGCCGGACGAGAGTTGCGCCGCAGTCACACCTGCCGCTGCCCGATTTTCGATGGCCTTTGGTCCCACGGAGACCCACATCTGGGAAACTTCATCTACGACGCGGCAAGTGACCGCGCACGACTCATCGATTTTGAGGTGATGCACCTCCGGTCGTTCCCCTCCGATGCCCGGCAGGCTGATGACGTTTGCGCATTTCTTGAGGATCTCGCTGGCCGTGCCCGGACCGATTTATGGCTGCCCTGCGCCCACGCCTTTTTGAAGGGCTACGGCACCCCGGATGCCCTGCAAGAAATTGCCCGGCGCCTCGTCACCGGGCCGACCGGAAAATTTGCGCGCGTCTGGCGGGGAGTGAGGACGGGATTTATGCCAGCCACTGAATTACAAGCGCGGTTCGAGAGGTTGCTGGAAACCTGCGCGCACTTGCCTCTCCCCGGGGCGTCCTCAGCGTCCGCCGCATGAATCCGGACCGCAACCGGGTTCCAAGGCGTTGCGGACAACAACCCAGCTCTCTACGGGCCGCCCCCCAAGGAGATGCTCCTGGAGGATCCGCTCGAAACGCTCTGGAGTCAGGCCTCCGTACCAGACGCCCTCGGGGTAAACCACCAACCAAGGGCCACCCACACAGATCCGGAAACACCCGGCCTTGGTGCGCATCGCCGGGAGGCGGGTTTCTTTGAGCCTCTTTTTTACAAACTCCCAGAGTTCCTGGCCCGCCTCACGCGAACAGCATTCCGGCCCGATGCAGAGGAAGAGATGCCGAACGGCTTCCCGTATTCCGGCTTTCTCAACGCCTTTTTTCTGTGGATCGCTCATACAAACTTCTCCCGAAACGGGCTCCACCCTGAACCGAATCCGCCCCCCCGCTCGAGCTTTTCCTCAGATCCTCCGGGGTGCGGCAGGAAACCCACCGACGCTCCGTTGAAAGAGAGGCATGCGCAACACCCTGCATGGAGGAGCGGAAAAGCGAAAATCCATGTTTGATCCAAGGCGATCCGCAGCTAGAACACGCCAACCTTTATGAAAATCGTCGTTGCTTACTCGGGAGGTCTCGACACCTCCGTGTTACTCACCTGGCTCAAGGAAACTTACCACGCGGAGGTCATCGCGTTCTGCGCCGACGTGGGCCAGGAGGAGGAGCTCGACGGCTTGGAGGACAAGGCGCTGCGCACCGGTGCCTCAAAATGTTACATCGACGATTTGCGGGAGGACTTCGCGCGCGACTTCATTTTCCCGATGATCCAGGCGGGCGCAATCTACGAGGGCCAGTATTACCTGGGAACGAGCATCGCCCGGCCGCTGATCGCCAAACGCATGGTGGAAATCGCACGTGCGGAAAAGGCGGACGCGGTGGCCCACGGCGCCACCGGCAAAGGAAACGACCAGGTCCGGTTTGAACTCACCGCCGCCGCCCTTGCCCCGGAGCTGGAAGTGATCGCGCCTTGGCGCCAAGAACGTTTCCGGGAGACTTTTCCGGGCCGCGCGGAGATGATCGCTTACGCGGAAGCCAACCGGATTCCGGTCCAGGCCTCGGCAAAGAAGCCCTATTCGATGGACCGCAACCTCCTTCACATCAGCTTCGAGAGCGGGATCTTGGAGGATCCATGGTTTGATGCCAGCGCGGACGCCAGCCGGGACATGTATGTACTGAGCGTGTCGCCCGAGGACGCCCCCGACAAAGCTCAAACCTTGGAGCTGCACTTTGAAAAAGGCATCTGCGTGGGCTTGGCATGCACCGGGCTCGACGGACTGCTCCACGAACTGGGGATCACCAACGGGATCACTTTCCTTGCCGACGGCTCGGCCCGGCTGACGCCCCTCTCAGTCATGCGGGTACTCAACAAACTGGGCGGCCGCCACGGAGTAGGCCGTGTGGACATGGTGGAAAACCGGTTCGTCGGGATGAAATCCCGCGGCGTCTATGAAACACCAGGCGGGGCCATCCTCCATTTCGCGCACCGCCAGATGGAATCCATCACGATGGACCGGGAAGTGATGCATCTGCGCGACTCGCTGATCCCGAAATACGCGTCTCTGGTTTACAACGGGTTCTGGTTTGCCCCCGAACGCGAAGCCCTCCAGGCGTTTGTGGGGGAGTCGCAGAAAAACGTCACCGGCGTGGTCCGCGTGAAGCTCTACAAGGGCAACGTGATCGCCGCCGGCCGCAAGAGCCCGCTGAGCCTCTACAATCCCGACATCGCGACGATGGAGGCCGACCCAACCAAGGCCTACAACCAGAGCGACGCCACGGGTTTTATCGCGCTCAACGCACTCCGACTCAAAGTGTCCTCCCGGGTGCATTCCGCTCGCAACCCGGCTTAAGCCCGGAGCCGAACACGAGCTTTCTCCCACCGCGCGGGGGCGCTGCCCCGGGTCGGGGAGGAGCCCGGTTCATATGACAAGAACCACAGGAAAAGGCGGAGTGTCCGAGGCCGACCGGGACCCTGCCGCGAGCCGTGTTTGACTAGTAGCGGGGCACGCTGGGGTTCACGTGGATGGACCACGCGTCGATTCCACCGGCGAGGTTTTTGACATTCTTAAAACCTTTCCGCAGAAGATACTCGCCGGCCCTCGCTGAACGGCCGCCGTGGTGGCATTGAATCACCAGGGCCTGCTCGGGGTCAGTGAGCTTCTCGTTCACGATCGTGGGCCACTGGGAAAGCGGGCAGAGTTCAGCGCCCGGGATGCTGCAGATGTTCCATTCGTTTTCCTCACGCACATCGATGAGGCGGGGGGGGCGACCGGACTCCAGAAGTTCCCTGAGCTCAACCACTGAAATTTCAGGTAATTCCACTGAGTCTTAAGGTGCAATGGTGACCGGGGTCCCCACGTTCACGCTGTCAAAAAAACTCTTCGCCATGAACCCTGGCATGCGAATGCAACCATGGGAAGCGGGGTATCCGGGCAGAAAGCCCTCGTGCATCCCAACCCCCCCCGTGATCCTCATAAAAAACGGCATTTTCGCACCGTCAAAAATCGCTCCAGCCGGTTTCGGATCCTTTGAGGTATCGACGTCTTTCTGGACGATGGCGCCCTGTGGATCGACGTAATCCCCGTAGAGCGACGACTTGTGGCTCTCGTTTTTCTGGAGGATCTTAAATGAGCCCGTCGGCGTATCGTGTCCCTCCCGGCCGCTGGAGAGGATGGAAACCCCCACAAGTTCCCCGCCTTTATAAAAATAGGCTCTCTGTTCCCCCAATCTGATGAAGATGCTCGGTTTGCCTGAGACCCCGTCTCCGTCCCAGTAAGAAATGTCATCGTAATTGGCGCGTTTCTCCTCTTTGGGGCGGCTCTTGACACCCCCAAGGTAGATGGTTTCGCCGTTAAACCGCGGGTCGCGCGAGGCACAGGCAGCCATCGCGATGACACCAAGGACGAGTGCGCAACGTGCGAGCATGAGGGGTGATATGAGGACCGATTTCAGAAAAACCGGAATACCCCCTCTCTTCGGGAGCGTCAAGGCGAGTTTGGCTGCTCCCGAGCGCTCAAACGTTTTACCGGATGCCGAGCGCATCGCCCTGTCCCGCGCGTGCTGGGGCCATTGGCGGTTCCGGTGCCAAAACATCGGACGACTAACAATTCCCAAATATTCCCAAATGCAGCCTCCGGGGCAGCTGTCTGCAACCCTGGCGTGGGCATTTCGTTTCCCCCGCAGTCTAGACCACGGACCGCCCGAATCGGGGCAACCCGGATTCGACTTCCAATCGGGGCCCAGGAACCCTTCATGGCTCCACAAAAAGAACGGCGCCGGTGGAATGCCCCCGGCGCCGCCTCGATGCTTTTTTTTGCCGCCCAGCTTCACCTACTTTTTCGGCTCGGTCTTGCCTTCAAGAGACTTGATCTCCTGTTTTTTGGTTTTTGTAGCGGGCATTTTTTCGCCGGCCAGGACACTCATAGCCCCCCATTTATCGCCAGTTTTGGACACCTGGCCGCGCACCTCGTCGCCGGGGCTCAGGGTGCTGAGTTCCACCGCAACTCCATCGCGGAGGATTTTGGTCGTCTCCGTGACACCAAAGACACGGTCTTTTTCACGCCCTTTGAGCGTGAAAGATTTCGCGACCGGATCCACGGAGTTAATCGTGCCATGATAGGGAAGCTTCGCGGCTCCCGTGGCAGCCGCTTTCTCCGCAGCGGCGGGCGCCTCCGCCGGAGAGGCTGGGGGAGCCGCTTTTTTTTCAGCCGCACCGGCACTCAAAGGCAACGCGAATGCGAGCAGCAGAGGAGCATACTTCTGAACGAGGAATTGATTCATAGGATGTTTGATTTTTGTGCAGCGGTTGCTGCGCGGAGGACCCTGAAACACCGCTCCCAAGCCCATCAAGCCCCATTGCCCCCCCCGATACCACGCTCCGCCACATAGAGAGAGACGATCCCGCCCGTGAGGGATTCACACCGGGCACTAGACGCGCCTGCGTTCCGGAGAAGAGCGCACATTGCTTCCCCGCAAGGAAACGCCTCTATGGAGTCCCCCAAATAATCGTAAGCGTCTTTCTGGCCGGTGAGCCACGCCGCCACCCGAGGCAACACGGAGTGCAGATAGGGACGGTAAATCCAGCGAAGCGGCGGCGGCGGCACGGAAAAATCCAGCACCAGCAGATGCCCGCCAATCTTGAGAACGCGAAACATCTCACGCAACGCGCCTTCCCACGAAGCCATGTTGCGCAACCCAAATGCGACGGTGAGGACGTCAAACGTCCCCTCCGCGAAGGGCAACGCCATGGCATCGGCTACCACCAAATTCCCCAAACCCTTGCGCTGTGCGACCTCCAGCATGGGCTGACAGAAATCCGCGCCAACAACGAGGCTCTGAGGGCAGGCCTTCCGCAGAGTCAGAGCCAGATCTCCGCTGCCCGTGGCGAGATCCAGGATCCGGGGCGGATTCCAACGGCGCACCCAATGCGCGACGCGCCGGCGCCACAGGAAATCCAGGCCGCCGCTCAGCAGATGATTAGCGAAATCATAACGGTGCGCTATGGAAGCGAACATAACCTGAATGGCGGAGCCTTTTTCGTGAGTAATCATAGGGCGGGAACGCCCTAATTTTCTCGTCAGAGCTTTCCCTAGAAGGCATATCAGGTGGGTCCCGCGTGTCGATGGTTCCGTGCCAGACAACACACCCCAACGGCCGGCGCTCCCACTTCCATGTTCAAACCCCTCCTGAGCAAAGCAAAAGTGCTGATTGTCGACGACGAACCGTCGAACGTGCGCCTTCTGGAACGGATTTTGGAGATGTTCGGCGGCACCCACGTACGCAGCACGACCGACCCCCGGGAAGCGCTTCCCATCTACCTCGAGGTCCAACCCGACTTGGTGCTGCTCGACCTTCACATGCCCCACCTCGACGGGTTTGAAGTCATCGAACAGCTCAAGACGGCATCCGCCCCGGACGACTACCGGCCGATTCTTGTGCTCACTGCGGACATCACGATGGAGACCAAACGCCGGGCACTGGCCAGCGGCGCCAAGGATTTCGTGACCAAACCCCTGGACCACTTCGAGGTGGTTTTGAGGATGAAGAACCTGATTGAAAATCGTTTTCTTCACTTTGAGCTTCAGAAACAGAACGTGCAGCTCGAGCAACAGGTCCGAGAGCGCACCGCGCAGCTCGAAGCGGCTCTCGTGGAACTCCGTGCCACCCAGGAACACATAGTCCGACAGGAGCGACTTAGCGCACTGGGCATGATGGCCGGCGGGATTGCGCACGATTTCAATAACGCCCTGACGATGATGCTCGGCTACAGCGAGTTGCTCCTCCCGGTGCTTCAATCCAAGGCTTCCAGCCGCGATCTCGAATATCTCCGCCATGTCATCCACGCAGCCCAAGACGCCACCCAGATCGTCCGCAGGTTGCGGGATTTTTACCGGCCCGCCAGCGGTCACGAAATCCGGATCCCGCTGAACCTCAACGAACTCGTCCAGCAAGCGGTCTCACTGACCGCCCCCAAATGGAAAGCCAAATGCCAGGCCGAGGGCATTCAGATCACGGTGCACACGGAGTTGGGGGACGTCCCGGAAATCAACGGAAACGCCGCCGAACTTCGGGAAGTGCTTACCAACCTCATTTTCAACGCGGTCGATGCAATGCCCACCGGAGGCACCATCGTGGTCCGCACCAGCCGGGATGCAGACGGGGCGCTCCTTGGCGTCTCGGACACGGGGACGGGGATGACAGAAGAGGAGCGGGAACGTTGCTTGGAACCTTTTTTCACGACGAAAGGCGAACACGGCACCGGACTGGGGCTGTCTGTGGTTTACGGGATCATTCAACGCCACGGCGGCACGATACAGATCGCCAGCGAGAAAGGGCGAGGCACCACCTTCTCGATGCTGTTGCCCTGCGCCACGCCTTCCGCGGCCCCCGCCCAAGAGGAAGATGCCGGGACCTTAGCCGCTCCCCGCAAGAGCCTGCGAATCCTAGTCGCCGACGATGAGGAAATCATCTGCGAGCTGATCACCGAATACCTCAAGGCCGATGGACATCAGGTGGAGACGTCCTTTGACGGCGTCGACGCCCTGGACCGATTCAAGAACGAGACGTTCGACTTGGTGATCACAGACCAATCGATGCCGAAGATGAACGGGGAGCAGCTGGCCCACGCGATTGCCGAGACACGCTCCAAAGTGCCCGTGATTCTCCTCACCGGCTTTGGCGAGGAGATGCAGGCCGTGGGCGGTCAGCCCGAGCCCATCGACCTGATCGTAAGCAAACCCGTCAGCGCGTCCGAACTGCGCTGGGCGGTCCAGCAAGTCACCGGTTGCGATCCGACTGACGAATAAAAGAGTCGGGCCCTCTGGAAACGAGCTGCCGAGACGGACGCCCCGTCTTTCCCTCCCGAGGCCACAGGCTTCCAGAGAAGTTAAGTGGCGTTTTTCTTAAAACCAGAAGCCGAGCCCACCTGTGCGCCCGGGTCCAGCCCGTGGCCGACGCCAGCTTCGACTCTTTCGAATCAGTCCCCAGGACGGCGCCTGGCGCACTGCCTGGGATTGCGATCCGGGCTCTCTTCTTAAGCCTCCGTAGGGAAGGCGAAGAGTTTGTCAAAAAGTGCTCGCGAGAGGACTCGAACCTCCACGGGTCGCCCCATACGGTCCTGAGCCGTACGCGTCTGCCAATTCCGCCACGCGAGCAAATTGATTGACTGAATGTTCCCTTGCGGGGCCGAAACGTGTCGCAGAGTCGGTCCTAAATTGCAAAAGGAATTTCACCCCAAAACGGCATCCCCGGCTCCATGGTGCATTTCGGGGAGAAAACAGGCTCCCTAGCTGATGCGCATGGGCATCAACACGTAAAGAAACGGGCTCTGGATCTTGATGACGCCCGGGCTCATCTCGTCGATGAGATCGAGGTAAACCTCATCGTTGGGGAGGTTGCGCAAAGGCGCCATGAGAAACTCGGGGTTGAAAGCGATGGAGAACTCCTTGCCCTTGTATGAGACGGGCAGGGACTCATGCGCCTCGCCGATGTCGGGTGTGTTGGCCGCGATCTCAATGTTGTTCTTGGTGAACACGAGCTTGACCGAGTTGGATTTCTCGCTCGCCAGCAGGGACACCCGGTGGACGGCGTTACGGAATTGGTCCCGCTCCAAGGTCACCCGCTCCTTGGCTTCCGCAGGAATGACCTGTTTGTAGTTGGGATAGTTCCCCTCGATGAGCTTGGAAACAAGCAGGGTGCCGTTCATCTCGAAGGCGATTTGGTTTTCGCCGACGGTCATACGCAGATCCCCTTCGTCTCCCAGCAGACGCTGAAGTTCGGTAACGCACTTGGTGGGCACAATCATCTCCACTTCATTGCTACGGGGAAACTCCAGTTCAATGTCCACCAGAGCCAAGCGCCGGCCGTCCGTGGCAACCATCGTCAGCTTGTTCTCCTTGAATGAAAAAAGGATGCCGTTGAGCACGTAGCGCGTCTCATCGGTGGAGATCGCGTAGGATGTTTTTTTCAGCGCATCCCTCAAGTCCTTTTGCGCGATCTTGAATTCCTTCGCGTTCTCAAACTTTGGCAGGGGCGGGAACTCCTCCTCGGGAAGCCCCATGATCTTGAAGAAACTCTGCCCGCAACGGATCGCGGCCACGTTTTTGGAGTCGACTTCGATTTGGATTTCGCTGGCCGGCAATTCACGCACGATCGTGGCCAGACGCCGCGCCGGCAAAGTGGTGGCGCCGGGTTTCTCCACTTGGGCATCGATCACGCCGCAAACGCCGACGTCGAGATCCGTCGTGGTCAACCGCACCTGACCGTCTGCCGCGTGCAGGAGCACGTTGGACAGGATCGGCAGCGTAGTACGCGAACTGACGACGTTTTGAACAGTCTGCAAACCTTCGAGGAACTTCTCCTTGCTGACGCTAAATTTCATAGGGGCAAAATGATGGGGTTA
>JBEIUI010000177.1:0-3514 GCA_040374425.1 Verrucomicrobiia bacterium
CTCAAAGATTCCGGGAGTTCACGCGAACGCGCGGCGCCAAGAGTTTGCGAATCCGCTCGCCCAAAAAAACGGCCCATCGCCCTGGTCACAGAGGAAAACGTCGAAAAGGAGCCTGAACTCACTGCCATTCGGGACGCACAAGTTCTCAGAGTGCGTGGCAAAGCGGAGGGCATTGTTCCCGAGGGGAACAGAGGGAGTAGCCGGAGGCAGAGCGCAGAGACACCACCGGAACGCCGTCCCAAAAACAGATCACCCCGCAGAGGGGTGGCAGAGGATTGGTTACCCGGGTGGTCTCCGGCACCCCTGCCGGGGTGCCGCCCCGGGGGGCTGCCGTCCGGCGGTGTTGCCTCGCTCAACCGCCGGCTATTTTCTGGGATGCCTCCGGCATCGAAGCGATCCCCGCGTGCGGGCACCTCGCGCTTTTTTAGATGCGTGAGCCCAGGCCTGCGGCTGGCGTCGGGTTCACGGGCTTTTGGCCACCCAATCCAAGGCGCGGTTAGAGAACGCCACGGGGAGCGCAAAAAGCAGCGCTTTGCGGACAGTCGAACGGGGCACTTTGACTCGGGTAAGGCTGAGGAGCGGGGGACGCACCGCGAGCAGCGCCAGGGTTCGCCTTCCCAGATACCAGGGAAGGAAACAGGCCACCCGCACCCGCGGGCCTGGAACGGCCGCAATGTAGCGCTGGCCGTCGTCCAAATGCGTCCGTGCCCGATCCATCCAGCGTTCCACGACTCGCTGGGCAGCCCCGGGACGTTTTAAAATCTGGTCCGGAGCCACGTCCATTGCGGCTAACTCGGATTGAGGTAGGTAGCAGCGGCCCGACTCGAGGTCCGCCCGCAGGTCTCTGAGAATGTTGATGAGCTGGAGGCCTTGGCCGAAGCTCTTGCCCAATTCAGAGAGTTTCCCGGAATCGAGCCGGGCAAAGGAGGGGATCAGCCCGATACAGAGCCGGGTCCAAAACTCCCCGACACAGCCTGCCACCAAATACGTGTATTCCTCGAGTTGCTCCGCATCGGCGAGAGCCGCGCAAGCCGAGCCGTCTCCGAACCGTTCCAAATCGAGGGATTGCCCCCGGATGATGAGCGCGAGCACACTCCGAATTTCCGCGCGCTCGAACTCAGGAACGTATTCGAGCCAGTCCAAACATTCCGGGAGGCGCTCGATGAGGCGGCGCTCATCGGGCTGTTGGGGCTGGATTTGGGTTTGCAGAGCCCTGAGCTGATCCCGGGTGCCTGTGCGGATGATTTCTCCGAAAACTCCCAGATGTTCCCTGCGCACAGCCCATGGAATTTCCGCGCAATCGGCAATCGTGTCACTGGCGCGCGCCAGGAGATAGGCGAGTCCGACCGGAGCGCGGAGTGGGCCCGGCAGGACTCGGACACTCAGATAAAAAGAGCGCGAAACCCCCGCCAACAAGCGGCCTCCGAGGTCAGGGGAGGGGTTCATTTGGAGAGGGCGACCGGTTGGAGCCGGATCCGGGCGGGATCCGATTCTCCCAGCCCGATTTCAGCGGCCGTCCGGAGCCAGTCGGCGCGGCCTTCCATCCGGGGGAGTTTGGCTTCCACGCGCCAGGATTCGATCAGGCGGAAAGCATGCGTATCCAAGGCCACGGGATCCTTGCTCGCATACAGCGTCTTGTGCGCGAACGCGTAATTGCCGTTGCCCCGCGGGCCATGGGCATATTGAGCGACGAGCCCGTCCATCATGTGCAGCACCACTTTGGGGCCGATATTTTCATCGGCATACACCTCCGGCAGGCTCTCGGGGCCGGACAAGCCGGGCTGGATGAACCTGCGCCAGTTATCCAGATTCGGGATCGTCATGTTATAAAACGCACCCGCCACCCCGCATTGCGCCTCGTCGCTGAGCACCGGCACGTTGATCACCTTGGTGACCTCCCGGCTCAGAACCGTCGCGATGTGACTGGTGGAACTTAGGAAGCTGGATGCATCCGGGGCCGCCCCAAACGTCTTTCGCTGTTTTTCCTCAAAAAGCGCGTCTCCCCAAATCAATCGGCCCAGCACAGGGGCCAACACGGTCGCTTTGCGATCGTAGTCTTTCGGGCCGGCAACGCTCCGGACTTGGTAGTTCCCGGGGCGCCCCACGAACTGAGCTTCCGCGAGCTTTTCCGGGTCCCGGTCCCAGACGATCACCCGCGAGCGCGGGATTCCCGCGGACTCCAGCCCGGCCACGATGGCCTTGACCACCGCCTGATGGGTTGAGAAATAGCGGCCACCCGCGGCGCTTACCTTAATCCCCACTCGGTCCTGGGGGCTCACCAAAGTGCGCCACCCGCTCGCTGCGTCCGGTCGACCTGTCGCCGCCATGACCAACTGCTCCACCATCCGCGCGATCACGGGTGGGTTTTCTTCAAGATCGAAAACCGCATCCGGATGCCGCGTGGAATAGATGGTGGAGGTCTGCGCCGTTTCCTCTTTCTGGGCGGACGCCGGATTGGCCAGGCCCAAAAATACGAAAGCGTAGAGGATGTTTTTCAGCACGGTCAGACGCCCTAGAGTTCGGATGGATCAGCCCGGTTTGGGGGATTCGGGAAAGGAGGTGCTGAAGTTTGGGTTCCCGAGCGGGCACCGGAGATCCTCAGGCGCGGGAGCTTGGCTGTTTATTGGAGATGGAGGGATCGCAACAAGCTTCCGTCGATCCGGCCCGTGACCGGCAACCGGTTCTCAATTTGGTAAGTCCGAATGGCCTGGCGCGTTCCGGGGCCGACATCTCCATCCACCGAGGAATGGTAATAGCCTCGTCTGCGGAGTTCCCTTTGCACATCCATCGCGATGCTGCCTGAGCCCGAATCGACTTGGTAACCGCGATAGACGACTTGAGGCGCCGGTTGATAGCTCCTGTAAACGACGATCCCCGGGCTCGGAGCGAATGGATAAGGGTCGTAGCTGTAGGGCGAGTAGCCGTAGTAATGGCGCGGGTAAGGCGAGCGGTAGTAAGGCGCGGCCCCGTAGTGCCGGTAAGGCGAACCGCCGTAATACGGATGATGATAGGGACCCTCGTAGCCCCGGTTGTAGCCATACCGGCTCCCGGTGCTAATGCTCACGGAGACGTTCCGAGATCTTTGCCGATCGTGCTCCCGATGCCTGTCCTTGTCCTTGTCTTTATCCTTCCCAAAACCCGTGAGAGGGACCGTCAAACCCACCGCGCAAACCATCAAGTTGAGAAAATTCGAAGTTTTCATCGTTTAATTACAGTCCTTTAATCTCGGAGCGTTTCCGCCTTATTCAAGGGGGTTATCGCCTGTGCTCCCACGGGGCGCGGATACCGTTCCTCGGCCGTTGCCGGGTTGCCCAGAGCCCTCGGGTCGTGGCTGTTGAGAAATTGTACGATCCCGTCTTTCACCCGGTACGGTCCGTAATCGAGGCTGCTCCGCAGGAGTCCCCGCTTGGGAGGGGCGGGCTGCGGTGCCAACTGGGCGGTCGGATCGGAGCTGTCGGATGTTTTTCCCAGAGGAAAGAAGCGCTTACTGAGGGGTTCCCGCCAGCCCATCGTC
>JBEIUI010000053.1:0-21050 GCA_040374425.1 Verrucomicrobiia bacterium
GTGCCTTCGGACTTTTCCGCCCAGACACTCTGGGTCATCTAGTGGCTTGGCCTCCGGCGCGAGTGAAAGAAAAATTGGAGGCGCGCAAAAAAAGGCGCGTCTTCTCGAAAGAAGACGCGCCGATAAAACGACTAAATAGGAGGCTCCTTGATGGAGGTGTTTTTAGCGCACCTTGAGGAGTTCCACCTCGAACACCAGCGTCTCGTTCGGACCGATCGGACCGCCCGGTGTGCCGCCGGGTCCGTAGGCGAGCTGGGGTGGGATGAAAAACTGGAACTTCGCGCCTTCTTTCATGAGTTGAACGCCTTCAGTCCATCCTTTGATCACCCGGTTGAGCGGGAACTCCGCGGGTTCATTGCGTTTGATGGAGCTGTCGAACTCCGTGCCGCCGAGCAGCGTGCCACGGTAGTGAACGACAACTGTGTCGGATGCGGCGGGGCTTTTGCCCGTGCCTTCTTTGAGGACCTTGTATTGGAGGCCGCTGGCGGTGGTTATCACGCCCTCGGCTTTCGCATTTTGCGCGAGAAATTTCTCGCCCTTTTCAGATGGAGTTTCAGCCATGGCGCAGAGGGGTAACATTGTGGCCACTGCCGCGGCGACGGTTTTCTTGTAAGAGAACAGGTTCATCGCGGTCACGCTACGCGCAAACCCGCGCTCCGTGCAACCTGCCCGACTCGGCCATTTCGTGCGGCCTTACACCTCATGGTCCGGGTCGCCCTCGGCAATGTGCTCGCCCGCCACGATTTTTCCCCCGGCCATTTTCCATCGGTAGACGCCGCAATGATGCCCTTTGCGGATCTGCCGAAGGAGCCGGGGGGCGTCGCGCTTTTGGAGCATCAATTCCGACACGCCCCCTGCGTGGCAGCTCAGAACCTTGTCGTGGCCTTTAAATTCCCGAGGATGCCCGAGGGTGTGAGAGAACCCTTCGGCCAGCGACGGAGCCCCCCGTTGCAGGACTAAAAAACTGTAGGGAAGCGATCGCAAATCAATCCCCAACTCGAGGCTCAATTGATGCCAAGCGGCGTCCTGGAAGATCTCGCTGGGCGGCTGCGCGAAGTGATGGCACCAGTGGCGTTCGTTGGCGCGGCTGAGCAGGCCGCATCCCGCTTGATGCGTGCACGGGGCCACCGCGGCAAAGGCGGGATGGCCTTCCCTCAGTGTTTCCCGAACGGTGACCAATTGCCGGCTTTCCGCGTGCGCGCCTGCTTCAACCCAGATGATTTCCCGGGCTTTACGGAGCTGCTCAAGGAGCCTGTTGAGCTGCTGGTCGGGAAGTTCGTTGATCACATGGCTAAGCACGACGAGCGTGTTCTCATCCACCGCGTCGTCGGCCTGGATTTGGAGATCGGGATGAAGGGCGCGGGCGCGCTCGGCGGCGAACCGCATGGCCCCGGGAGAACGATCGTGAAGAGAGAGGCTGCGGAATTGCCCGGGCCACGCATCCAAGACGCTACGGCTCGCAATACCCGTCCCGCACGCCCAATCCACAATACGATGGCTTTGAGGGCGCCAGCCGCGCTTGCCGAGTTCGTTCAAAACACCTCCCCATTTCCAACCGATCCGCTCCGCAAACGTGCGGTCATAGAGTTCCAGCTGCATTTCACTTGTCCAATAGTTGGATTTGCCAGCGGTGCCGGCGAGAAACCCATCCCGCAGTTGGCGGAGGGTTCTGAATTCGAGCGGGGTCCAGTGTTTTACCATGGTCAAAGAGTGGCGGTCGCCAGCGGCGGCTCGGTCTAAAGCTCGCCCAGCAGCCGGGCGAGCCTCTGGGTCGCGATTCCGTAGAAGGCCAAAAGCTCGCGGAGCCTGCGCCTCGCGGCGTCCGGGTCGGTTTGCCGGGGGTGTTTCACGGCGGTCAGCATCAGGTTTTTTCCGGTGTGCTCGTGGGAGATAAACTCAAACACGCTGGCTTTGTATCCGTGGATTTCCAGAAGAAGGGCGCGGACGGTATCGGTCAAATTCTCGGATTCGCGTTCACAAAGAATTCCGTGCCGGAAGATGTCCGCAAGAACGGGGGGCGCGGTGAGCTGGGGGCGGATTTCTTTATGGCAACAAGGGGCGGTGATGATGAGCGATGCCCCGCCGCTGATCCCTTGGAAAAGGGCGTCGTCGGTGGCTGTGTTGCAGGCATGCAAAGCGATGAGCACGTCGAGTCCCGACGACACGCTGTGTTGAGCAATCGTGCCTTGTTCAAATTGCAACCCCTCGATTCCCGCGGCTTTTGCGACTTGGTTGGTTAGTTCCACCAAGTCTGCCCGGAATTCCACGCCTTTGACTGAGGCGTTGTATCCGGCTTTTCTGAGGAAGTCCGCGACGGCAAAAGTCAGGTAGCCTTTGCCTGCCCCCATGTCCACCACCTGCAAAGGGCGGGAGTCGCGTTGGGGGGGCGCGAGTCCCTCCTGTTCGCTGAGGAGATGGCCGAAAATTTCCACAAACCGCTGTATTTGCCGCAGTTTGTCGGCCATGCCTGGCTTGGGGGCTCCCTGCGCGTTGGTGACGCCGAGTGCTTGAAGGTAGGTGACATCGGGGGCCAGGATCTGGGGCTTAAGCCGGTCGTGGTCGGGGCTCGGGGCCAGGGTAAATGTGGCTCGGCGGGCTTTGACCCTTGGGGGCTCCCCGGGGCGCTGGCGGAGCTCCCAGTCCCCGGTGGTAGTGAAGAGGTTGGCCGATGCGAACCCGCTCTCGACGAGCGGTTTGATGCGAGCCAGCCCCTCCGGGAACGGAAAATTTTTGGTGATGTCGCGAGTGGCGTATCGCAGGAGCAGCGAAAGTTGGGGCCCCGCTTTTAAAAGCACCACCCGCCCGTAGACATTCCTCAGCCCGGGATCCGCATTGAGGGGGCTGCTCAAGGTGAGTTTGACGAAAACTCCAGCATCCAATGCGGCTCGCAGTTGATCTAGAAACGTTTCGGCAGGAGACATTGGCAGGCTGTGGAGAATCCGAGAGTTCGTGGGCAACTCAATCCCCAATTCCCGGGAACGGCAGAATGGCTCGCAAGAATGACCCGGAGACCTGGGCAGCGGGAGGGGTGATTTGGACAATTCTGACTCCTGCAATAGGTCGAGCAACGCGGGTGTGCACCGAGAAATCCAACCCGCTTGCGCCCGGTCCAAGTTGTCCAGTCCGCCGTCGAACCCTTGTGGCAGGCGGGGCCTGGCAAAAGTTCCGTCGAGGATCGCTCCGGCGTCCCAGCGTTCTTAAGGAACCAACCGCCATGGAAACTCCCGTCTTGCCCGAAGAGTGGCGTCGCCCCACATTGACCGCGCGGGTGGCAGATGATCGCTGGGCTGGGTAACCGGTTTAGAGGAAAGTCCGAACACCGTCAGGCAGCATGCCGTGGAGAACACGCGGGAGCGCCGGGCCAAAGTCCGGCGCGACGGAGAGTGTCACAGAAAATAAACCGCCAGCGGCGTCGCAAGACGCCGGTGGTAAGGGTGAAAAGGCGGGGTAAAAGCCCACCGCCCGGCGCGCAAGTGCCGGGGCACGAAAAACCCCATGCGGTGCAAGACAGAACAGGGAAGCTGGGTCGCCTAACCCGTGGAGCCTCGGCTTCACCTTCCCGGGTATTAGTCGCACCTTGCGCAGGCAAGGCTTGTCGCTCCGGCGGCATGAGAGAAATGATCATCGAATCCGTGCGCAGGCGCGGAGGAACAAAATTCGGCTTATCGCCACCCGCCTTTTTTTAAAAGGGCGCCTCCCGCAGAGAGCGAGTGGCGCCCTTCTTTGTCCACGGTTTTTTCCCCGCTCTTCGGACCTGATGATTCGCGAAAGATGATTCGCGAAAGATGATTCGCGAAAGATGATTCGGGGCACATCCTCAACCCTGCGCACCCCGGCTTCTGCCGTCGGCACCTCCGCGTGATTCGCGGTTTTGGGTTCGTTGATTTGGGCTAAGCGCCTTTGTTGATCGCCTTTTTTGCGGTTTTTCCGATCGATGTCATCGCCGCCAATCCCGCCACCATCCCGACGCCCATCAGCGCGTATTCAAAGGGGTGCCGGGGCCGCTGGTTGCCGAGAACTGCCTCCAGGCTCGCCTGCGCAGTGGAACCCAGCCACACGAAGAAAATGTTGGCGGGAATGATCGCCACCACCGTGGCCGCAAAGTACGGCCAAAACGCGATGGCCGTGAGGCCGTAGGCGAAATTCGAGAAGCCAAAGGGGATCGGGCAGAGGCGCAGCAAAAAAATGATGCGCCAGCCTTTTTCCGCGAGCGCCACGTCGATGCTACGAAATTTAGCGTTGCGCCCGATCCGCTCCGCGAATTTATCCCGGGCCACATGGCGCGCTGCCAGAAAGTTGAGGGCGGCTCCGGCCGCAGTGCCGGCCGTGATGCTGATGAGCCCTTCTTGCAGCCCGAAGATAAATCCTCCCGTGATTGCCACCGGTGAAAGCGGGGCGAGAAAAAACTGGGCGGCGACGATGATGCCTGTGTAGGCGAGCACGCCAACCCAGCCCAACTGGTGGAAGTAATCCTGGGAAACTGTCAGCCAACGAGTGAGCTCGGCCATCATCCTCCTCTTCTGGCAGAAAATGGGCGGAATGCAACGTGGCGGCTTTAGTTTGAGCCGCATGGGTTTGGCTCAAAGAGAGGCTTGGTTTGGGGCAGGAACTCCCGGTAAAAGAACTGCTGTGCAAACCCTCACTCTCTGCAACCGCCAGCGGGCTGTTCGTTTTGACATGCCTTGGTTGAAGCGCGTCGCGCGGTTGGGACTCGAGAAAGCCTGCGAGATCAGTGCGGACGGCCACTTCGCCCTAAAAGCACTGCCCGAAATCGATGTAGCAATTGTATCCGACCGGGTCATTGCCAGAGTACATTCGCAATTCATGAATCTGCCTGAACCCACCGACGTCATCACATTTGAACACGGGGAGATCGTGGTGAGCGCCGAGACTGCCCAGACAAACGCCCCCCTCTACGGTCACTGCGTGGAGGAAGAGCTCGCTCTCTACGTCATCCACGGTTTTCTCCACCTCAATGGATTTGAGGATGGCACCACAAGCGAGGCTGCACGGATGCACAGGGTCCAAGGTGAAATTCTTGCCGGTTGCCTGGAGCGGGCGGGATCGCCTCGGAACCGGTCGGCTGCTTTCCCGCGCTAGTGCAGTTCCAAGCTCCCTTTGCTGCCATGTTGCCCCGCCGCAGATTCCTTTTTCCCCAAAGAATCCAGGCCTTTTTCAACCTCAGAAAACTCTGAATTAACCAGCATCCTTTTTTCATGCAGCGCCCCCTCAGACACGCATCAGCACTCATTGATGGTCTCACGGGAGCTCTCAGCTCTGTGTCCGCGCAGGATGCGCCGCCCGTGGATATCGCGCAGTTGCTCCAAGCCCTCAGGAGTCTGCGTGAGACCCAGACAAATCAGATCAAATCTCTCAAACAGAGAGCGCTCCGGGATGTGCAGGCAGCGGCTGCCAGCGGTCCTGCTGCGGCTACGGCATGGCAGGAGGCTGTGCGTTTGACCCAAATGGAGGGGGCGTCAAAGGAGGGCGCCCAACTGCGGGCGTGGAAAGATCAGGAGGGGGAAGCCCTTAAGGAGAAGGAGAGCCAGAATGCCGCCCGGCTTTTCTACATGTGGCTGGGGATCACCCTGCAGCGTTCATCGGGTGTCGCCGTAAAGGACTTACTTCCCGCGATCACGCAATATACGAGGGAACTGACGGCAGACCAGCAGGCCATGGAAATTTTTGAGGAACGGCTTAAACGCGACAGGGAAACGGCGGCGACCAGCAAGAGCCCCAACGCCAAGGAAAAGACCAAAGATGAGGCCGCAGCCAAACGCATGCACGATGAGATTTTGGGCAGGGGCTTGGCAGGGAGTCCTCCGGTCTTGGCCATGAAAATCGCTGAACACCTGCGGATTCAAAACTGGGAGGGCAATCCCGGCAATCTGGATGGCATTTTTGAAAATATCGTTCTTCCCGAGCTGCGCAATCAGCGCGATCCGCGGCTCGTGGAGTATTGGGACCAAAAAATCAGGAAGGAATCTGAAGCCGTTGCAAAGGCAAAACTCGCATTTGAAACCGAGAGGTTCCTGCAGGTGCGCCGACCGGAGTTGGCTTGGAAGAGAGCGCAGGACGTTCTGGCGCTTGGGCAGCGCAACAAAGCGATCGGGGACATGTTTAACGTGATCAAAACTTATCCCACGCACCCGAGCGCGGGAGAGTGGATTGGGAAACTTGAGCAGTTGCTTGCGCCGCCCTCACCCGGAGCGGTCGCTGGTGGCGTTGGCGGGACTGAAGCGCCCACGGCTCAATAAAAAAGCCCTGCATGTTCCATGGCGGAAATTCTTCTCGAACCTGAAACTCGAATCGATGAATCCACGGCCAAGCCCTGGAACGTGGTCGTTCACAACGACCCGATTAACCTTATGAGTTATGTCACCCGGGTTTTTCAGAAAGTTTTTGGCTACTCCCGTGAGCGGGCAAATCGACACATGTTAGAAGTCCATCACCAGGGCCGTTCGGTGGTATGGAGCGGGGCTCGTGAAACTGCAGAGGTGTATGTGCAGCACCTTCACGGACATCTGCTGTTGGCAACCTTGGAAAAGACCCAGTAACCCTTCCTTTCCCCGTGCATATCCACCGTTTGGATTCTCATTGTCTGGTGATCATGGGCATCTCCGAATTCCTCAGTGAGTTGCTCCTTCAAGTGACCCGCTGTGTGGATACGGAACACCCGGCTGTAGAGGAGCGGTTACTGAGTTCGCCTACCGCCGGCTTGGATCCTGAATGGGAGGCTGATTGGCGCGAGTATGTGCAGCCGGATTTACGCCAGATTTTTCACACCAGCCGGGAGGTTGTGGAAGGGGATCTGGCGGGATTCCCCGAAGCCCGCAGTTCAGAGCCTTTTACGTTGAGAATCCCTCTTGAGCATCTCGAGGCCTGGGTACACAGCCTCAACCAAGCCCGGTTATCTCTGGCGACAATCCACGGCTTTGAGGAGCGGGATTTGGAGGGAGGTGTTTCTTTCGGCGGGGACCCCCGGGCACTGGCTCTCACTCAGGTTCATTTTTACGGCATCCTCCAAGAGAGCTTTCTTCAACACCTCGAAGCGGCTTCCTGACGGGACCGACTGGCCCGTGGTCAGATAAACTGGGTTGGCTTTGTTTGCGTTTGGAACTTGGTTGCGTGGAGGTTGGATCCATGGGTCTTGCGGCCTGAGATTTGGCGTCTGCTTAAGGAGAAGAAATTTCCTCCGAACTCAGAAAGTATAGCTTGCACCAATGGTTTTGAGTGCTAGTTTCCGCGCTCTCCCAAAGCTCGGATGGTGGAATTGGCAGACACGTACGTTTGAGGGGCGTATGGCGCAAGCCGTGCGGGTTCAAGTCCCGCTCCGAGCACTTCTCATTGATTGTTGACCAATTGATTATTGAGTGGTGGGACCGTGTGGCTGTGGCTTGGGAGACTGATTGGCTGCAGGTTGCGGGGAAGGGATGAGTTTGAAATCCAACCAAATGCCGGGACGCTTGCCGCTGTCCCAAACAGCTTTGGAGCGCGCATCGGAGGGGCTCTTTTTCGGCCATCCGGAGCCAAAAGGAGGACGGATGCATCGACGGTGCAAGCCGGGGGTGCCATGTGTGCCCTTGAAGCGGGTGATCCGTGAAAATCAGACGGCTGACGGATGGCGCCGATTCGGTTGCCGGAGAGCGGGGTGTCCGGATTTCGTTATTAGGCCCAACCGCAGGAGTTCGAACGGGTATCTTGGCCTGCACGCCGCTTCGCGTGAGGGGTTAAGGGAAGGTTTTCCCGAGAGGCGTTTCGGGTTTCTCCATGGCCCGTCTGTGCGAGCTTGAGTAGGTCAATGTGGAGCGCATCTCTCCCATTGAGACCAAGTGTGATTTCCACGAGTGCAAAACCCCTGCGGAAGGCAGAGTTGCTTGCGAATGCCGCTTTCCTCGCCCGATGCCAACTTTGGAGGCGCCCCCGGTTAAAACGTTTTTCAGAGGCCGCAGGGAGAACATCCTCTCCCGCTGATGTTTCATCTGACGGCGAAGGCAACCTGCACGTTACATTTGGTGGGCGGCTGTGCTACCGGGGGAGGCGGACCGGTGACGCTTATTGGAAAAATGGTGCGCGGTACAGGGTTCGAACCTGTGACCCCTACCGTGTCAAGGTAGTGCTCTACCACTGAGCTAACCGCGCAGAGCAGATGCCTCAGGCGAGGCAGGGCGTGCAACGTAACTGTGTGATGCGCACTGACAAGCCCAATTTTTCTTCGGTGCTCCAAACCTTTTGAGGCCAGATTCCCTGGAGCGCCGAAGTCGGATGCTGATAAGAATCTGCCGTTCTGTTTGATGAACGGTCCAGGAAACATTCGCAGGTTCTCCCAAGGGCCTATTCCCGCATAGTGTTTCAGGTCTTTTGGGCGGCTTTGCTCCAAGTGTCCTTGAGCGAGAGTGTCCGGTTGAAAACCAGGCGGTCCGGAGCGGAGCCGCGATTGTCCAAACAGAAATAGCCGAGGCGTTCGAACTGATAACGCTCCTCCGGGCATGCCTCAGCCAAGGAAGGCTCAAGCTTGGCGGAGATCACCTCCAGCGAGGCGGGGTTCATACACGACTTGAAGTCGCGGCCGTCGGCTTCGGGATCTGCCTCAGTGAAAAGTCGCTCATACAGGCGAACCTCTGCGTCCATGCATTCCGTGGCGCTGACCCAATGGATCGTGCCTTTGACCTTGCGGTTGGCGGTCGAGCCGCCGCTCTTGGACTCTAGGTCCGCAGTGCAATGCACTTCGATCACCTTCCCCTCGGTGTCTTTCACCAATCCCTCGCATTTCACGATGTATGCATATTTGAGGCGCACTTCGCCCCCGGGTTTTAGCCGGAAATATTTCGGGGCAGGAACCTCCATGAAGTCGTCCTGTTCGATGTAGATTTCCCGGGTGAATGGCATTTTTCGGGTCCCAGCTTCAGGCATCTCGGGATTGTTGGTGGCCTCGACGTCTTCACGGTAGCCCTCGGGCAGGTTGGTGATGACGAGTTTGAGCGGCCGCAGCACGCCCAACCGGCGCAGGGCGTGTCGGTTTAGGTCGCTGCGGATGGCGTGCTCAAGCACTGCCACGTCCGTGACGCCGTTGTATTTGGTCACCCCGATGTGGTAGGCGAAATCCCGAAGCGCTTCCGGGCGCACACCGCGTCGGCGCATGCCGGAGATGGTGGGCATTCTGGGATCGTCCCAACCGCTGACGAGGCCTTCTTTGACCAGTTGCATGAGCTTGCGTTTGCTCATGACTGTGTAGCTCAGGTTGAGCCGCGCGAATTCAAACTGATGCGGCCGGGGGCGCGCAACGGGCAGGTTTCCCAGGATCCAATCGTAGAGGGGGCGGTGGACTTCAAACTCCAGCGTGCAGATCGAGTGGGTGATTTTTTCGATCGAATCGCTCAGGCAATGTGCGAAGTCGTACATTGGATAAATGCACCAAGCGTTGCCGGTGTGATGGTGTTCGGCGTGCCGGATGCGATAGAGCAAGGGGTCGCGAAGCCACACATTCGGGGCGCTCATATCGATCTTGGCACGAAGGGTTCGAGCGCCATTCGGGAACTCGCCCGCTCGCATCCGTGCAAAGAGGTCGAGATTTTCCTCCACGGAGCGGTCTCGAAATGGACTGGGAATACCGACTTTGTCCGGAGCTCCCCGGAAACGGTCGGTGTCTTCGGGAGAAAGGTCACACACGTAGGCTTTGCCTGCGCGGATGAGATCGACGGCGAAATCGTAGAGCCGGTGGAAGTAGTCGCTCGCGTAGAAGGGTTCGGCTCCCGGGGAGTCGGCAGGGACCCTCTGAGCGTCCGTGTCGCCCCCTTGTTTGAAGCGTAAAACGTGGTCGGCCCAGCCGGCGATGAGCCAGCGCACATCGGCGATGATGGAGTCCACGTACTCGACTTCTTCTTTGGTCGGGTTGGTGTCGTCCATCCGCAGATGGCAGACGCCGTTGAACTCCTTCGCGATTCCGAAGTTCAGGCAGATGGATTTGGCATGGCCAATGTGGAGATAGCCGTTGGGCTCCGGAGGGAAGCGGGTGACCACCTGGGGGTATTTCCCGGCAGAGAGATCCGCGGCGACAATGTCTCGGATGAAATCGGATGGTTCAGGGGCTGGATTGGACTCTGTGCTCATGGAAATAGGACCGGTGTTCTTAGCCGTGGAAACACGCAGAGGAAACACGGATTTTCGGGCGGCTTACTTCCGCGGAGCCCTCGTTGGAGTCCCATCCTCCCCAGTGAGCATCGGTTGGTCTTTCTAGGGAGGGGTCTTGTGGCTTTTCGGGGAGCGGGGCACATGAAATGGCGCGGCGCTTTTGAAACGAAAAAGGCCTTGCAGCTCACGAGAACCGCAAGGCCTTAATTCCGGCCGCTTTGGCTTGTCTGAGACCGCTCCTAATATTCGTCCGAGGGCGGTTCCTCTGCTTCCTCCGTGAGCGCCTTGGTTAGCGACTCCTGATACATGAGGAATCGCTTGGTGACAAAGAGCGGGTCGCGTTGCTCGCGGGTGTCCACGTAGGTTTCAATGAATTCCTCGACCGAAAGGTCCTCGTATTCCTCGGGATCGATCTCCCAGAGCTTGTCCGAGAAAGCGACCTTGTGAGTGGCCTCAAAGCAGGAGAGCGCCAATTCGAAATCTAGGTCGTCGAATTCCTCGCAGAATATTTCGCCGATCGTGGTGCTCGAGTCGCACTGAAGGAGATCTTCACTGATGAAGTGCAGTATCGATATAAAGGATGTGACGAAGTAATTCATGAAAACGGCTGCGGAGTGCCTTCGCGGGGTGCTTGGCTGGAAACCCTATTTTTTGACGGGAACAGCGCTGGCGATAAAGTCGAGGAACGCGGTGCGCTGAGATTTCACCAGGGACGCTGGGCCTGTCATTTTGATGAAAACGTCGCCTTCTGGATTTTCGATGATCGCACCCAGGAGCGCGTAATCGTTGAGGGCGGTGGTGGGGCCCCCGGGCATTCCGCTGCGGAAAATGCCTTCGGTGGTGACCAAAGTGACCTTTGCCGCGCCCACTTGTTGAGGCTCAATCTTGGCGACGTCCTCTTTGCTCTCAAACTGGCCAATCCAGCGTTTGGCATTGGCATCGACGCCGCCGCCCATTCCCGGTCCGAAATGGAAGAAGGTAATTTCAGCCGATTGGTCAGCCTCCTTGCCCGAGATTTTGAGCTGCGCTTTGCGCATGGGGGAATTGACCGGCACCCAATCCCAGGTGGTCGGGCGTTCAAACTTCAGGGCGCCCACTTCAAAGTGGGAGGGGTCCTGCGCGAAGAGGGCGGTATTGAGCGAGAGGAGAGCCGCGGCGAGGAGGGGTTTGAGATGCATCTCAAAAGAATTAGAGCGTTCGCCGAGAGCCTGCAAGCGGTTAGGGGCCGGCCCGTTTGGCTGCGATTTACCGGTGTGCGATTCCCGGGTCCTCGGACGGGGGGCGGGCGCGTCACCAGGGGGAGAGGCGGGGAGAATGCAAGGAAGACTCAGTAAGTCCCGGGAGCCGGATCGCTTTTGCCGGTTTAAAAACTAAACGCGCTTGTCAATGTTCTCGAGCGTATCGGGCGATCGCGGTGGAGCCGCTGCGGTGGGCATCGGGGCCTATGCTCTGCCGCCTTGCTGTCGTTTGGCTTTTCGCTAAGTTGCGCGCTCGCCATGCCCAAGGTTTTCCTAAAAACGTACGGCTGCCAGATGAACGAGCGCGACTCCGAGCAGGTGTCGCGGATGCTCATCGAGCGCGGTTACGAGATGACGCCCAACGAAAAACATGCCGACGTGGTTTTGCTCAACACCTGCTCGGTTCGGGACATGGCAGAACAGAAGGCTTTGGGGAAGATGGGGTTGCTGGGACGGATGCGGGCAAGAAAACCGGAGATGGTTTTTGGGTTTTTGGGTTGTATGGCGCAAAGTCGCGGCGCGGAGTTGGTGCGCGATGTGGGGCACGTGGATTTGGTGGTTGGCACCCAAAAGTTTCACAAGGTGGCCGATTACGTTGACCAGCTGGTTCGCCGCAAGGAGGCCTTGCGGGACCAGCTTCTAGAGGATGTGCGGTATTCGATCGTGGATGTGGAGGAGGAGGAGGGATCCCAGGAGTCCATCCGTGAACACGTGCTCAAACAAAGACAGTGCACCGCCTTTGTTTCAATCATGCAGGGCTGCAACATGCACTGCACTTTCTGCATCGTGCCGGCCACACGGGGCTCTGAGCGTTCCCGGCGCATAGAAGAGATCGTGTCGGAGGTGCGGGGATTGGTGGACCGCGGAGTCAAGGAGGTGACATTGCTTGGGCAGATTGTGAACCTCTACGGGCGCCATGAGTTTGAGAAGCGCAACGCTAAAAGCCCTTTTGTTCAATTGCTTGAGGCGGTGCATGCGGTGGACGGCCTGCGGCGATTGCGTTTTACGTCGCCGCATCCCATCGGGTTTCGGGAGGATTTGGTGCGGGCTTTCGCGGAATTGCCCAAGCTCATGCCACACGTGCATTTCCCCCTCCAATCGGGCAGCAATCGCATCCTCAAATCCATGCACCGCGCTTACACGGCCGAAAAATACCTCGGCCTGATTGATCAGTTGCGCGGTGCGCGCCCGGACATGGCTTTTACCACGGACATCATCGTTGGGTTTCCTGGCGAAACCGCCGAAGATTACGCCGCCACGCGGGCTCTGGTGGAGAGGGTGGAGTTTGACAATGCCTTCGTGTTTCGTTACTCGCCGCGGCGTGATACGCCGGCGGCAACTATGGAAAATCAAGTGCCCGAGGAGGTCAAAGAGGACCGAAACCAGGATCTCCTGGGGGTGGTAGACGCTTTTGCTAAGAAGAAAGGCGAGGCTCTGGTGGGTCGCCGCGTTGAGATTCTCTGCGAGGGCCCGAGTAAGACCAATCCGGACCGGCTGACCGGGCGTTCGCCGGGCAACAAAATTGTGTTGTTTGAGGGGGCTTCCCGGCATGTTGGAGAGATTTTTGACGTGGCCATCACACGCTCGAGTGGATTCAGCCTTTATGGAGATCCCGCCTTGCTGAGTTAGCGGGCTAGGGAATCTCACTTTTCAGCTTGTCCGCACGGAATCGGGCGCGTTGTCTTTGCGCTCTCTGTTTCCATGATCTATTCTCTCGACCTCAGAACTGCGCTCATCATCACGGCGCTCTTTCTTCTTGCCGTGCATGCGTTTGCGCTCGTTCGGGCGGATTGGGTCAAGGCACGGCTCCCCAAGTTTCCCAGGTCGCGGGTTGCCGGGTTCTTCCTCCTTTTACTGGCTGCTGCTTGGTTCTGGGGCTTGGTTTACACGATTGATCTCGGGGAGTTTACCGAATGGCGGGGGCGGGTTCTTATGGGCATTCCGGTGGCAGCCGGGCTGGCGCTTTTTTACGTGGAAGAATTCCTCGCTGTCCGTGCGCTTGGAATGTTGGCGCTTCTGGCTGCTGAGCCTCTGCTTGAGGCGGCTTGGATGCGCCCCGAGAGCGGACGTCTGCTTCTGGTCGTTTTGGCGTATGCTTGGGTGATTCTGGGGATGTTTTGGGTGGGCAGTCCCTATTTGCTGCGGAACCAGATCGCGTGGATTGTCCAACGGGAGGCCCGTTGGAAAGCCGCCGTTTTTGGCGGGCTTCTCTACGGAATCGCGCTGCTGGTGGTCAGTTTGACACTACGTCGCTGAGTTTGAAGATCGGGAGAAACATCGCGATGACGATGCCTCCCACGACGACGCCCAGGAAGACGATCAGCAGGGGTTCGATCAGGGAGGTGAGCGCGTCCAGGAGCGCTTCAATTTCTTCGTCCCAGAAATCCGCTATTTTCTCGAGCATCGCGTCGATTTTTCCCGTGGACTCGCCGGCGCTGACCATGCGCACCAGCATTGGCGGGAAAATCGGCTGCCGGGCCAACGCAGTGGCTAGGTGTTCTCCCTTCTCAATGTCTGTGCCGACGGCCTGTATGGCGTCTTCAACCATCCGGTTCCCGGCGGTTTGGCCGACGATTTCGATGACCTCCAGGATCGGCACTCCGCTGCGGAGCAGTTGAGCGAAGGTTCGGGCGAACCGCGTCATCGCAATTTTGTGGGTGAGCGGCCCCAGAATCGGCAGCTTGAGCTTCCAGCGGTCCCATGTCCTGGCTCCTGTCTCCGTGCCCAGGAAGGTGCGGATCGCATAAAAGACTGCCACAGCGGCGATGACGAAGAGATACCAGTGCGCGCGCACTGAATCGCTCAGGTCGATCAGGAACTGGGTTGGGGTGGGCAGTTTGGCCCCGAAATCGGCGAAGATCTGCCCAAAAACAGGCACGATTTTGATGATGAGAAAGGCGGTGATCGCAAAGGCGATACAGATCACAATGACCGGATAGGTCATTGCGGATTTGACCTTCTTTCTCAGCCGCGCTGCCGATTCCAAAAAAGTCGCCAGTCTGTCGAGGGTTTCCGAGAGCATCCCGCCGGTTTCGCCGGCTTTAACCATGGATACATAGAGACGCGTGAAAATGCGCGGGTGCCTGACGATGGACTCATGGAAGGAGTCGCCCTGCTGAACCGATGCGCTGACTTCTCCCACGATTCGCCGAAGGCCCGCCTGTTGCTTCGGATCGGACTGCTCGTAGAGGGCGGTGAGCCCCGTGAGCAACGGTAAACCGGCGTCGACCATCGTGGCCAGTTGGCGGGTGAATAACACCAGATCGGTATCGGTGACCTTGCCTCGGGGAGCGCGCACTTTCGCACCCGCTTTTTCCTCAATGGAGAGAACCATCAAGCCCCGAGCCATTAACGTGTTGATCGCGTTGTCCTCGTTCAGGGCCTCTTGAATGCCAGAGATGGTTTTCCCTGCGGGGTCACGGGCCTGATAGGCGAAGGTCATCATAGGGCAGGGGGCGAACTAAACGGTCCCTATGATGGGAGCACCCTATGTGCCATCGAGGCCGGCTCCCCTTGTGATGGCGGGCTCTTCATTCGCCAAGGCAGGGATTCGCAGCGGGTCTGCTTTCTTTTTTGTATCCGGAGAATGGAAGGCGACCAGGGCGGGGGATTTTTCTGCCAACAATCGCTTGCTTATCCGCTCTTCCAACGCATACTCCCGGCCCTTACAAATTTCGAAGTTATGACAGACACCACGGATATCCAGGCGCTGAAGATGCACGACAAGGACACGGGGAGCGCCGACGTTCAGATTGCGCTTCTCTCGCAGCGCATCAATCAACTCACCGATCACTTGAAGTCGCACGTCAAGGATCATCACTCGCGAAGGGGACTGCTTCAGATGGTTTCCCGTCGCCGCAAGCTTCTGGATTACCTCAAGCGCACAGCTTCAGATCGCTACAAGAGCGTGATTGAGAAGCTGAATCTTCGGAAGTAGTTTCCGCCAATTTTTTCAGGTGTTCGCCCCCGGTTTTCGGGGGCGAATGCTTTTCACAGATCACCCGCGAGGCACTTTCGCTTCGCGGCTTTAACCACAAACAGGCTACCCCGGCGCTCGCTTCTTCCTGTTCGAGCCTGGATTTAGCCCGGACTTCTCAGTTCAGCAGAAAATGCGGGGAGGCGGGAGAATTTGGATTTTTCTCCTCCATTTTTTTGCATCAGCCCTCGCAGCCGAGGGGTCCGGGCTACAGCCAGAGCTTCCCAAGAGGCGGTGCTGGTGTGCTTTTTCTTAATAAAACACACACATGATCCATAACGTTACGAGCCAGATCGGCTCGCAGAGTATCACGATTGAGACCGGGAAATACGCCCGGCTCGCAGACGGCGCGGTAACAGTGCGGTCCGGCGACACCATCGTGTTGGTCTCGGCAGTCTCCGCCACCACACTGAAAGAAGGTCAGGATTGGTTTCCTTTGACCGTTGATTATCGGGAGAAAGCGGCGGCGGTGGGCAAGTTCCCCGGCGGCTATTTCAAACGTGAAGGGCGCCCCAGCGAGAAGGAAATTCTCACGGCCCGCATGACGGACCGTCCCCTGCGGCCGCTCTTTCCCAAGGGCTACCTTTACGACACCCAGATCATCGCGGTTCTTCTGAGTGCTGACGGACAGATCGATCCCGACATTCTCTCCATCAACGGCGCCAGTGCGGCATTGATGGTTTCTGACGTTCCGTTTGCCGGTCCGATTGGAGCGGTTCGCGTGGGCCGGGTCGGCGGAGAATTTGTCGTCAACCCAACCCATGACGAGCGTGCCGTGAGCGATCTCGACCTGGTTTATGTGGGCACCAAAGACGACGTCATCATGATCGAAGGCAGCGCCTTGGAGTTGCCCGAAGAGGAGTTTGTCAAAGCCTTGGATTTTGCTCACAGCCACGCCCGGGTAATCATCGACGCTCAGGTGGAGTTGGCTGCTAAAGCGGGCAAACCCAAGCGCAGCCCGGCTTTGATGCTGGTCAAGGAAGACCTTCTTGAAGTGGCTTACCACGTGGCCGGCGACCGGATTGAGGCCGCGATTTACACCCCCGGTAAAGTCGCCCGCAGCAAAGCCGTGGACGCACTCCGCGCGGAAGTCAAAGACGCCATCTTGGCCAAGCATCCCGGCGCAACGGCCTTCGAAATCAGCCAGGCTTTTGACTATCTCCAGAAAAAAGCTTTCCGGATCAGTATTCTCGACAAGCGCGTCCGCTGCGATGGCCGTCAACTCGGGGAGCTGCGTCCGCTCAGTGCGGAGGTAAGCCTCCTTCCGCGTTCCCACGGCAGCGCTCTTTTTCAGCGGGGCGAAACCCAGGCCCTCGCTTTGGCCACTTTGGCTCCGGCCGAGGAAGCCCAAAGCTTGGACGGCTACACCGGTGGCGAGACCACCAAACGCTTCATCCTGCATTACAACTTCCCGCCTTTCAGCGTTGGGGAAACCGGTCGGACCGGAAGCCCGGGGCGCCGCGAAATCGGGCACGGCGCGCTTGCGGAGCGTTCGATTGATGCCGTGATCCCGCCCGTGGACAAGTTTCCTTACGCGATGCGGGTGAGTAGCGAAGTCATGGAGTCCAACGGTTCCACCTCAATGGCCTCGGTTTGCTCCGGCGTTCTTGCCCTCATGGATGCGGGCGTCCCGATCAAGCGGCCCGTCGCTGGCATCAGCGTTGGATTGGTCACGGAACATTCCGTAGACGGTCAGATGAGCCGTTACACCACGCTGGCCGATATTCTCGGGAGCGAGGATCACTTCGGGGACATGGACTTCAAACTCTGCGGAACAGAAGTCGGTGTCACTGGGTTCCAGCTCGACCTCAAACTTCCGGGTGTCAGCCATAAAATCATGGCCGAAGCCATCTATCAGGCGCGCGACCTCCGCAGCCAGATCCTCACGGTTATGCAGGCATCACTGGCGGCGCCCCGGACTGAGATGAGCCCGTATGCGCCTCGGATCGAGACGCTGCGGATCGTTGCGGACAAAATTGGTCTGCTCATCGGGCCCGGCGGCAAGACCATCAAAGGCATCGTGGCTGAGACCGGCTGTGAGATTAACATCGAAGACGACGGTACCGTGCGCATCTACTCGAATAACCCTGAGGGAATGGAGCGCGCCAAGCAGATCATCAACGGAATGACCCGCGAAATGGAGATCGGATCCGTCTACCAAGGCCGCGTCGTGACTGTTAAAGAATTCGGCTGTTTTGTGGAAGTGATGCCCGGCAAAGACGGGCTTTGCCATATCAGCGAGTTGGCGGATTTCCGAGTCAACAAGGTCGAGGACGTTGTGAAGGTGGGCGACATGATCTGGGTCAAGTGCATCGGTGTGGATGACAAGGGCCGGGTTAAGCTCAGCCGCAGGGCTGCGATGAAAGAGCGGAATGAGGCGGAAGCCGCTCCCGCTGCAGCGCAATAACCGAGATTCGAATTGTAAAAAAACGCCGTCCAGTAATGGACGGCGTTTTTTTTAGTGCGCCCGGCAGGATCCCCCATGCGGAGCTGCTGCCAAGCAAGTGCGCATCTCTGATTGCTTTGGTGTGCTCGCGCTGCCTGCGTCTCAGCGCACTCGCTCATCGTTGTGAATCAGGCATCGGTCGGAAGCGACCCTCTCAGGAAGCACTCCCGTCTGCCACAGCATCACTGCAAAGTGGAGAGAACCGGGTGTGGCGTCCCGGAGTGACCTTCTGGAGAAGTCCGGTTCTTCCAGCGACGGGTTTTAGATTCGGAGTGGTTGCGCCGAGCCTATTGCTTACGGCGAGATCCGAGCTGGACTACCGAGACTGCGGAATCTCCGTGATGAACTCTGGGAGCGACGCGCGGGTAAGCGCCCCCGGGTGACAAAGAATCGGGTGCCATTTAGCCAGATCGAACGCTCCATCGAAGAAGTGACAGTCAGGCTCTAGTGAGGGGCGTGTGGCGCACTGTGGCTCGTTGCTCCGCAGCCCCCGCTCCAGTCGCCGCGGTCTCTGCAGCCAGCGCAGCCGGGGCGCGTCACTTCCCAGTCCAATGTCCTTAAGAATTTATCCATCTCCGTTTTCATGCTCGGCGTGCCTGTGGTTGCCGTGGTACTGCCGTTGTGCCGGCGATAAAGCATCGCGGAGCCCTTTTTGAACGAATGAATCCATCTCTTGTTGAAATCCTTTCCTCCGTGCTCTTCGGGCTTGCCGTGTTGCACACCTTTTCCGTGAAGCGTTTCGCCCACTGGGCGCGTCAGTATCCTTCCGGCTCCATCCCGGAGAATGCCCTTCACTTTCTTGCGGAAACCGAGGTCGTGTTTGGTCTGTGGGCGGCGGCGTTGTTTGCTGGAGTGGCTGCTTTCAATGGATCCATCGAGGCTGCGACGAACTACATTGAAGGTCTCAACTTCACGGAACCGAAGTTTGTGTTCGTCGTGATGATCGTCGCCGCCACACGGCCGGTCGTGAAGCTTGCCGAATCGCTCATCACAATGGTTTCACGAATCATTCCCTTGAGCGAGAGCCTGTCGTTTTACCTAGCCGCGCTGGTGTTTGGCCCGCTGCTCGGATCCCTCATCACCGAACCCGCGGCGATGACGCTACTGGCGCTCGTGCTCAAACGCCGCTACTTCGATCGCGGAATCAGCTCGAAGCTGGCATACGCAACGCTCGGGCTGCTTTTTGTGAATGTTTCCATCGGTGGCACGCTCACCCATTTCGCAGCGCCTCCCGTGCTCATGGTCGCCGCGCGGTGGAAATGGGATCTTGTTTTCATGGCCACGCATTTTGGCTGGCGAGCGGCGGCAGCCTGCACGGTTTCGGCCACGCTCGCGGTTCTGGCTTTTCGCCGGGAAATCGCAGCCGTCACATTTGAGAGGGACGCAGGAACACCTATTCCCTCGTGGCTGACGGCACTGCATGTGGCGTTCCTCGGGACCGTGGTGTTTTTTTCGCACCACCCGGATGTTTTTTTTGGCGTCTTCGTCCTCTTCATCGGAGTGGTGACCGCGACCAAGGAATACCAGAGCGAACTCGCGTTGAGGGAAGGATTGCTGGTTGGGTTTTTCCTGGCGGGGCTGGTCACGCTGGGGTCCTTGCAAGCCTACTGGCTCAAGCCGCTCATTGAGAGCCTCGATGGAACGGCATTGTTCTTCGGTGCGACCGGCCTCACTGCCATCACCGACAACGCTGCGCTCACCTACCTCGGCTCGCTTGTGGAGGGTATCTCGGATGAACTCAAATACGCGCTCGTGGCCGGTGCCGTGACGGGCGGCGGATTGACCGTGATCGCCAACGCACCCAATCCGGCCGGGATCGGTATCCTTCAAGATTCCATCGTTTTCAGAAACGAAGGCATCAGTCCAAAGGGGCTTTTCCTAGGGGCGCTGATGCCGACCGCTGTGGCCATTTTGTTCTTCTGGCTGTGTCATTGAACGAACCTTGGCGAGCCGCGACTCCGGCTTTCCCGAGAATGGCCGCGTGAGGCAGTCCTTGATGCGGTTCTAAAGTGGAACAAGATTTTGAGCCTGCGCAATTGCGCGGAATGGAATTGTGATAGAACACGGTATGAACCGGCACGAATTCCACGGGCACCTCGTTGGTTTGGACCTTAGCCAGCGGGTCGAGGAGCATGAAATCCGAGGACGCATGGTGGAACTCCTGCTCAGCGGCAAGGATTGCTTCTCTCGGAGCTGTTTCCCGGCACATTTTACGGGGAGTTCTTTGGTGGTCAGCAGCGATGGGCGTCGAGTCCTACTTCATCACCACCGGAAACTCGATCGCTGGCTCCAGTTTGGCGGGCATTGTGACGGCGATGAGAATGTGTTGCGGGTCGCTCAGCGCGAAACCTATGAGGAATCCGGAATCGAGGGGTTAATCCTCGCATCGTCGCGTCCGTTTGATTTGGATATTCATCCGATCCCAGAGAGGGACAGCGAGCCTGCCCACTGGCATTACGATGTGCGTTATGTGTTGATCGCTCCGGAGGGGGCTCTTTACCAGGCCAGCTCCGAAAGCCTCGAATTGAGGTGGTTTCATGCGGAGGACTTGGCTGTTTTGTCGCTGGATTCCGGGTTGCGTCGGCTTTTGGACAAATGGCAGAGGCTGCTTGCCCGGCGTTTGGCTCACGGTGAGCCGGGCCCGGCTTGATTGACTGCGACGCCATTCGCGGTGAGGCGTTCTGATTCGCCGCCGAAGGCGAGCAGCCGATCTGTTTAAAACGGGGGGGGCATTTCCGGAGGGGCCCGCTTTTTCGTGCTCCTTTTTTCCGTCGCGAAGCCGATGGCGTCCAAGCCGGCCCAAGCAGCTTCTGCCAGCGGTTGGCCGGGGACGCGCTGCTTATCCCCTTCTTGGTGTTCTCCTGCCAGTCGGTTTTGTAATGAGCAATGGCCGGTGGCTGGTCCCGAGTGCTTTGCGAAAGGTTCGCTCAAACTAGCTCACGGAAAGGTTCGCCACGCCCCCGACTCCGCGGCGGTATTCCAGCAAGGGGGATTGTGTTGTTGAGGATCAGCTGCGATGTCCCGGCCCGGTGCGGAGCGGGCTCTATGTGGTTGAGCACCGGCTGTCCTGTTTCCATCACTGGGCGATCGTCGGCTAGATTGTCGGGAACCCTGCTGGGACCGAGGAGATCCCAATCTTTCTTCCCAAGCGCTTCAGGTTCGGTTGTGACGCCGCAAAACTCGCAGGCCAGCCCGTTGAGCGAAACAAGCCGGCATTCCCGATCTTTGATTAAAAAAGAGAACTGAGGCAGCGGCGTGA
>JBEIUI010000064.1:0-18895 GCA_040374425.1 Verrucomicrobiia bacterium
GATTTGTTTCTGCCCGAATCCTCCACTTCTAAAACCCGCTGGTTCAATCCCAGCGGGTTTTTTTATGCGGTGCTGTTTTCTGGTGTCGCCCGAGGGAACAGTGTGAGGCTGCTCTTACGGGCCGGGAAATGTGTATTTTTTACGACGTGGGATTGACTACCTTAGCGCGGTTCCCGTAGACGAAAAGATATGGCCCTCCCCCGCATTGGTTTTGTTGCTTGTTTCACGTTAGCCGCATTCTCCGTCACCGGCTGTAGCACCATCTATTCAGAAACTTTCTCCAACAAACGGAATCGCTTTGTTCCGCCGCCGCCGCAGAGGTCAGTTTTACCGGCAGATATGCAGCCGTTGAAGGAGTCTCCCGCAGGGGGAGGTGGGAATCTGGGAGGCTCGTCTCCCGTGCTTGGCGCTCCGGGTCTTGGGGGTGGTGACGTAGGCGGGGGAGTGCCTGGAGAACTTGGCGTCGGCGCTGGGGCGCCCGGGGCGGCCGGAGCCCCAATGATTCCCGGTCTGTAACGCGGAATCTTGGGAGGAGAAGCAAGGATCCTCCTATCGAGCTTTTTGAAAGCGGCGGTTGTCCCGTGACCCGGGGTAACCGCCCTTTTTTTTGAAGTTTCCGGGTGGCTTGGGCGCTGGACTTGCTAAAAGTGTGCGCCACTTCCCCACAGGCTCGGCCAATCCTGACTCCCGAAGCGGAGCCACTACCCCTTCTCCTGGGGGGCGGTCACGGCCGGATGCGATCATGGCGGATGTGGTGGTTTACTCGAACCAAACCCTCCTGGCGAAATACTCTATCGAACACGGGGAGTATCTTATCGGGCGGGATTCGGCCTGTCACATTCTTGTGGATGCGGACCAGGTGTCCCGACACCACGCACGGCTCACGATGACGGGCTTTGAGCTCATTATTGAGGACGCAGGGAGCAGTAACGGGGTGTATATCGATGGTGTGCAGGTGCAGATCCCAACCCGGGTACGGATGGATCAGGAAGTGCAGATTGGATCGGCAAAACTTCGGATCGGGCTGAGGGAATCAGCGAGTCGACAGCTGGCGGAGGCCCTTTGGGACCGGGATTTGGGCTTGGAGGCGGTGCGCGAGATGTTGGAGGCTAAAAAGTACCGGGTCATTACGACCATCGCGCAAGGGGGTATGGGGGTGGTGATGCAGGCGCGGGATTTGAGGATTCGGCGGACGGTTGCGATGAAGGTGATGAAAAGCAGTTCCCAGTTTTCTCGGGAGAGCGTGCTTCGGTTTATTGATGAAGCGCAGCTTACCGGGCAGTTGGAGCATCCAAACATCGTTCCCGTGTATGAGCTGGGAATCGATCCGCATGGGGAGACGTTTTATACCATGAAGTTTGTCAAGGGGATCACCCTTGATGACGTCATCCGTGGGCTGCGGGCGGGTAAACCGAAAATAATGGCCAAGTATCCCTTGGCGATGTTGGTCACCATTTTCCAGAAGATCTGCGATGCAGTGGCCTTTGCCCACTCCAAGGGGGTCGTTCATCGCGATCTCAAGCCCGAGAATGTCATGATTGGGGCATACGGCGAGGTTTTGGTAATGGACTGGGGCCTGGCCAAAAACATGACCACGCTCCAACGGGCGGCCGAGCCGCAGCCGCCGTCTGTCTTGGCGATGAACGCGGCCTCTCGGGAGAAGGCATCGGAGGATGGCCGCGGGTTTCAAACGATGAACGGGGTGATCGTTGGGACGCCTCCCTACATTTCCCCCGAGCAAGCCCGGGGTGAACTGGATCGCATCGATACCCGTTCCGACATCTATGTGTTGGGTGAAATCCTCTACTCCATTCTCACTCTGCGCCCGCCGGTGACCGGGGAAAACGTGCATGAGGTCGTGGAAAAAATTCTTTCAGCGGAGATTCCCTCGCCGCTGAGCTTCAACCACCCCCAGAAAGCCTCGGGAAAGAGGGGCGCCAGCCCGCACCATGACGGGCAGGTCGCGCTTATTCATTGTCCGGGGAGACGCATTCCTGAAGGGCTCTCGGCGGTGGCGATGAAAGCCATGAACACGGACGCCGAGTGCCGTTATCAGGCGGTCGTGGAGATGCAGGCCGACATCACGGCTTGGCAGGGCGGTTTTGCGACCAAGGCGGAACGTGCCGGCATGGGCACGCATCTCCGATTGTTTGTGGGCCGCCACAAAGCCGAGGTCGCATTGTTGGGGTTCATCTTTCTCATATTTAATATGGTGATTGGGGGGCTCATTTATCAACTCGCACTGGAGAGAAACCTTGCCCAAGAGAGTGCCGCACACGCTTGGGAGACAAACAAACGCGTCAGCGAAATGCAAAAGCTGACCGACGTGACCGGGCCCGCGCTTTATCGGGAAGCCCAGAGAAGATTGGAGACTGGCCAGCTCCAAGACGCTCTCGCTGGAGTCGACTTGGCCATTACGCAGTTCCCTGACGAGAAGGATTACATTTTGCTGCGCGGGCGCATCCTTCAGTCAATGTTCCTCTGGAATGACGCTCTTGAGGCGTACAGACAGGTGCTCGAATTGGAGGAGGGCAATGAGGATGCGCTCCAGAATCTCGAATTGACCCGGCTTTTGGCGGAAAACGCAGGCAAACAGGGACAGTTGTCTGGGGAAAACATCGAACGGTTCCATCGCCATCTCCTCATGCAAGGCCGTGTGGACGAGGCGGTGGTGCTGCTGCAAAAGATGCCAGAGGAGCGCCGGACGGCGCTCTTTGAACCCACTTGGGCTGCGTATTTCGCGAAAAACAAGCTCGGCAAGTTTCAGGTTTCAGAAAACCAATCCCTGGAGGTCGATCTGAGCAGGTCGCGATTCCGGGGCGGACGTAAATTCGAGAAGCTGCGGAGGGCGCCTATCAGCGCGCTAGATTTGGCGGAAACAACATTTGAAGACGCTTCGGCTTTGGAGGGGTTACCCTTAAAACGCTTGGACATTAGCCACACGCATTTGGGGAACATCGAGCCGCTCTCTTGTCTGCCCCTTGAGGAGCTCACGATGGCCTACTGTTCTGAGGTGGAGGATCTGGCTCCCCTCCAGGGGTTGGGTGTCAAAAAGCTCGACCTCCAGCATACTCGGGTTTCCGACCTCAGACCCCTCGTCGGAAGCTCTTTACGCGAGTTAAACCTGCAAGGGTGCGATCGTCTGGTGGATCTCCAGCCGCTGATGCTGATGACGGGTTTGGAGGTCGTCCAGTTACCTGAGCAGTGTCAGGGGATCCGCTTCCTTCGGGAGCATCCGGCGCTCAAACACATTTCTTACCAGGGTGTTTCCGAGCCGGTGGTGGCATTCTGGGCGCATTTTGAGGGGGATCACGAAAGGGACAGCGCGCCGAACGCTCAAGCCTCCGAGACACATTAAGAATCCCTACCCTCTCTGCCGGAAAGGTGGGGCGGTTTCCCGGGGCGTCAGCCTTTCTGCCCTAAAAAGGTCCGGTGCCGGTGAGTGGCATGAGTGGAATTGACTGTTGCCATTGATTTCTACGGCCGCGTTCACAAAGGCACCGCGGAGTTGCTCATTGGGGAATGGGAACCGCTGTGCCCGGTTTTTATCGAAGAATCTGTTTTGCCTGACAACAACGAGGCCCTGCTCGATTTACGCCGCTACTGCGCTTTGCTCATCGCCATCGGGGAGCGCCCGTTTACTGGAAGGGGATTCAAGCAATGGCTCGTATCGGGGGCGACCGACATCTCACAGCCGTGGGTGTCCGATTGTGGCGGGATGAGCGGGCTTAAGAAGATCGCGAACATGGCGGCCCCCCCCGACGTGGCCTGGGCGCCCCACTGTGCCCTCCGGGCCCCAAATTCCGCTCCCGAGCCGCCCTGGCTCGTTCGTTTTACGCCACCTCTCCCCCTTAAAAAGTTTGCGCCAAGCTTCGGAGATCGAAGCTTGGCGCAAAATGGGTTTGGGATTTTCGCCGAAGTGGGGGTGGTTACCGCTCCGCGGGATATCCCCTTGGGTGCTCCCGATCTCTGCCCTTTGTTTCAGGGGCTGGATTTGATCGGGGGCGGGGCTTGTCAGCCGATCTTATTTACCGCTTTTTTCGCAATGAGAGGTGCCGCTGGATTTGCAGCATTTGGAGCTCTGGCATGCGCTCAGTGTGAACATGGCGGCGACGGCGAGGAGGGCGATCATTGATTTCATCACACGAGTTCTTATCGGATTCCCCGGCGGATGTGGAGCTGTTTTCCCGATCCCCCCCCCGTTTCATGAGGCCTATTCCACCCGCGTTGCCATGGCTTGGGCTTGAAGGCAGAGCTCTGCGGCTAGAAATGCGTGTTCCTGGGTCATGGCTTTTTCAGTTCGATTGAGGCAGTCGAGGATGAAGGCGCCAAAGAATGGGTAGCCCACCTGGCCGTGGCAGCGCAGGTGATGTTCGCCCTTGTGGTCGACCAAGTAGAGCTGATCGCCTTCAAACTCGCGTCCCACATCCAAATACTTGCGCAGCTCAATGTATCCGGCCGTGCCGAGGATGAACGTGCGGCCGTCCCCCCAAGTGTGCAGTCCGTCCGGGTTGAGCCAGTCCACCCGGATGTAGTTGGTGGCGGCGTTGTCGGCCACGAGGTTTGCTTCCCCCCAGTCTTCAAATTCCGGATGGTTTTTATGGTGATAGTTGGCCACCTGCGCATGGATCACCCGGGCGCTTTTCGCGCCCGTGTAATGGAGGAACTGCTCAAACTGATGGGAGCCGATGTCGCAGAGAATTCCGCCGGTTTGTTCCCGGGACCAGAACCATGCGGGGCGCGAACCGGGGGAGCTTCGATGCGGCCCCAAACCGAGTACCTGAACCACTCGTCCGATGGCTCCTTGATCGATGAGTTGACCGGCCCGCACCGCGCACTCCACGTGCAGGCGTTCGCTGAAATAGACCATGTATTTGCGGCCCGTCTCGGCCACTTTCTGGCGCGCCGCGGCAAGGTGGTCGAGACTGGTGAAGGGAGTTTTGTCCGTGAAATAATCTTTCCCGGCATCCATCACGCGCAGCCCCAAGGGGCCGCGTTGGTTGGGAATTGCTGCAGCCGCCACGAGCCGAATCTCCGGTTTTTCGAGCACCGCTTCCAAGCTCGCCAAAGGCTCAGCGCCCGGGAAGGTGTTGCAAAATTTTTCTACCTTTGCCGGGTCCGGATCATAAACGTAGCGCAATTCGCCGCCGGCCTCCGTGAGTCCTTTGCACTGACCGTAGATGTGGCCGTGATCGAGAGCCACTGCGGCAAAAGGAAACTCTCCTTTTTCTACAACCGGCTCGGGTCTGCCCTCGGGGGCATAGTTCATTCCATCAGATTTCTGCATGGTGGCGAACCTACGAGATGCCCCAAACTCAAGTCATGAGAAAATTTGGGAAACCCCATCGGCTTGAGCCCATGGACCCCAGCTCGGGTTGTGTCTATGGTGCTCCGTGTGAAAACCGTTGTCCTTTTCCTCTGCTTGGCCCTCTGCGCCGGGGCCGCACCCACCGACGCGGACCTGGAAGCCGTGGGTCGGCGCGTTTGGCAAAATGAATGTGCGGGGTCCCGGACGGGGCTGACTTCCTGGAACACGGGTGAAAACTTCGCGTCCCTCGGGATCGGCCATTTCATTTGGTACCCCGCCGGCGTTCAAGGCCCGTTTGAAGAGAGTTTCCCAAAAATGGTGCGTTTTTTCATGGAGCACGGGGCGAAGGTACCCGCTTGGTTGCGTGATCAGCCGCCCTGCCCTTGGAAAACCCGCGAGGAGTTTCAGCGCGACTTTCAGGGGGAACGCATGCAGGGACTGCGCGACTTGCTCGCCTCGACGATCCGTCTTCAGAGCCAGTTCCTTGCAAAGCGAATGCAGGAGTCCCTTCCAAAAATGATTGCAGCGGCTTCCGCCGATCGCAGGGACCAAGTGCGCCAAAACTTTCAGAGTCTCCTGGCCTCGGGTGCGGGAACTTTTGCCCTGATTGATTACGTGAATTTTAAAGGGGAGGGGGTGGCGCCTACGGAGCGTTATCAGGGCCAGGGCTGGGGGCTGCTCCAAGTGCTTGAGATTATGCGGGGGGAGGGGGGCGAGGTTGTTGCTTTTTCCGGGGCCGCCGCGGAGGTTCTCGAGCGCAGGGTGCGCCTTGCGCCGCCGGAACGGGGGGAAAACCGCTGGCTGTCTGGATGGAAAGCCCGGGTGCGCTCGTACGCGCGCTAAACGGACGGTGCTTTTCCGAAAAGGCTTGGAGAATTTCACTCCGAAAGCCTCGGGTTTGCGGGCGACGCGCCGGGGTATGAAGAAGGATCTGACTTCTTTGCCGATCAAAGAGTTGGGGGCGGCGTGTTTCTCGCGCTCGCCTTTCTGCGCGGTTTCAGCGAGTTCTTTCGTTTTTATCACCCTGTGACAACTGACCCTGGTTTGGATCCGAAGATTTGCATGCCGCCGGCCACCCGTTCGGCCCTGATTATTTCAGGGTTGATGCTGTCCGGATTGGTGCTCGCGGGAGTTTGGGTTTCGCGCGAAGCCTTACGGATCAAACGTCAGCGGGACGCGACAGCGGCGGCCGCCAATCAGATGGGCGGAGACATGGTTTGGATCGGTCTTGGTCGTTTTACCCTCGGGGCCAACGACGCCGACAGTCTCGGCGACGAGCAGCCATTGCGGGACGTGAAGGTGAGCGGTTTTTGGATGGATAAAACGGAGGTGACCAACGACCAATTCGCCCGGTTTGTGGCGGCCACCCAGTATGTGACTGTGGCGGAGCGTGCCGGAGCGGGCGGGCGCACGTTCCGACCGGCTGACGCGGGGCACTCGCTGACGGATCCCTCCAAGGCATGGCGTCCCACGCCGGGAGCCACCTGGCGGCATCCCGATGGGCCGGAGTCGACCATCGAAGGCCGGGAACGATTTCCCGTGGTTCAAGTCTGTTGGGACGACGCGGCGGCGTATGCGCGTTGGGCCGGTAAACGGCTTCCGTCCGAGGCGGAGTGGGAGTATGCGGCTCGTGGCGGCCTCAATCATCAGCCTTATGTGTGGGGCCGTGACAAGCTGCCCGAGGGCCGTTGGCTGGCCAATTTGTGGCAGGGCGCTTTCCCGTCCGAAGACCTCGGCGAGGACGGATTCAAGGGGTTGGCGCCGGTGGGAAGTTATCCTCCCAACGGCTATGGTTTGCTGGACATGGCGGGCAACGTTTCGGAGTGGTGCGAGGACTGGTACCGCTCCGATGCCTACAGCCGGATCCAGCGCAAGAATCCCCAAGGCCCGGAGACGAGTTGGGATTCCCAGGATCCGCCGACGGCCAAGCGGGTGGTGCGTGGTGGCTCGTATTTGAGCAGCGACATGGTTTCCAAAGACTACCGGCCCAGTGCGCGGACTCGGTTGGCTCCTCAGGTGGCGCGTGCGGATTGCGGATTTCGCTGTGTGCGATCGGGTTCTCCTCCACGATGAGCAAGCGCCCTAGAAATCTTCAGGGTGAAACCCACTCGGATCTGCCCGCACAGGCGCCCGAGCTTTTGGCGCAGCAGAGTTCGCCGGATTTTGAAGTCGTGGCGGTGGGCGGTTGCGCCCGCAGCTTGGAATCCCTGAGTTTGTTCCTGCGGGCGCTGCCGCAGAAGCCGGAGATGAGTTTCTTGGTGATCGTGCATGCGAAGCCCCGGGAACACCGGGCGGTCATGGCGACCGTCTCCCGGGCAACGCAGTTGTCGGTGATGGCCGGCGAGGAAGGCCTGAAGTTGGCCGCCAACACCGTTTATGTGATGCCGCTGCGCGGGAATCTCTATGTGGAAAAAGGGGTTTTGCGCAAACGCTCCCGTCTCCGAGGGGCGCTGACCGGGTTGCCAATCGACCTGTTTTTCGCGGCGCTCGCTGTGGACTTAAGAGAGCGTGTGATCGGTGTTTTGTTGTCCGGAGCGGGCCTGGATGGCGCGCGTGGCATGGCCGTCATACAGGAGCACGGCGGGGTGACATTTGCCCAGGCGCACAGTAATTCAGGGTTTTTGGGTATGCCCCAGGGAGCTCTCCAAGTGGGTGCTGTCGACGAGATGCTCGCACCTGAGGGCATTGCGGCGGCCCTGGAGAAAGCGGCTCAGCGCCGGAGAAATCTCCCCAGTGGAGGGGGAATCAGTCCCTGGGAGATCATCTTTCGGATGCTCAAAGCCAGCAGCTGCGTGAGCTTTTCCCATTACAAACAGAGCACCCTGAGGCGCCGGATCGGTCGCCGGATGGCGCTGGCGTCCCTCTCCAATGTGGAAGACTACGCAGAGTTCTTGGAGGAGAATCCCAAAGAACTCCACAGTCTTTTCAACGACCTGCTCATCAACGTCACGAGCTTTTTTCGAGACCCCCCGGTGTATCAGGCCCTCAAGCGTTTGGTGCTGCCCCGCCTCATCCAATCACGGGATCCTTATCATAAAGAGATCCGCATCTGGGTGCCGGGTTGTTCGACTGGCGAAGAGGTTTATTCCATCGCCATTTGCCTGCTTGAAACCCTGCCGCGGTTCGAGATCGATGCGCGGATCCAGATTTTTGGGACGGACTTAAGCGAGCGCGCCATCGCCAAGGCGCGCGCGGGTTTTTATCCGGCGAGCATCGCCCGGGACGTCAACTCCGAGCGGTTGCGGCGGTATTTTGTGAAAAAAGAGGGAGGCTACCAGATCTCGCGCGAACTGCGGGCAATGTGCACCTTTGCCCGTCAGAACCTTTGCGAAGACCCGCCCTTTTCAAGGCTCGACCTCATTAGCTGCAGAAACGTGCTCATTTACTTCGGCCCGGAGCTGCAGCGCAAATGTGTGCCCATCTTTCACTACGCTTTGAACCCCAAGGGATCCTTAGTCCTTGGCACCTCGGAAACCATCGGCGGGTTCGCCGATCTCTTTGCTCTCGTGGACAAAAAAAACAAAATTTACACCAAGAAAGTAACCGATTTGCCCGTGCGCGAATTGCCTCTGGGCAGCGCTCGGAGCGTCGATTTTAAGAACTCCTCCCTGCCTTTACCGGTGGCACCGGTGCGGCCGGTGGATTCGGCCAGCGACGTCCAGCGGGCGGCGGATCAGCTTTTGCTCACGCATTTCGCATCCTGCGGCGTGGTCATCGACCGGCTGCTGCAAGTCTGGCATTTCCGCGGAAATACGGCGCCCTACATGGTTCATGCGCCCGGTGCCGCGAGTCTCAACCTGTTTAAAATGGTGCGGCCCGAATTGGCTGCCGATGTTTCCGCTGCCGTGCATCACTGCCTGAAGCTGGGAGCCGGTGTCCGCAAGGAAAGCCTCCATTTTGAGCAGGACGGCGTGGTGCGGCATCTCAATCTGGAGGTGCTGCCTTTTGCCGTGGCTCCATCCTGCGAGCCTTGGTTTTTGGTTATTTTTGAGCCCCTCCGTCAGATGCCGCTTCCGATTGTTGCGGGCAAGGAAGCCGCGCCCGACAGCGCCTATGTGCGTGAGATCGTCCGGCTGCGCGCGGAACTGGCCTCCACCAAGGAGTCGTTGCAGGCGATTATCGAGGAGCAGGAGGCGGCCAACGAAGAGCTCAAATCCGCGAATGAAGAAATCGAGTCCAGCAACGAGGAACTTCAGAGCAGCAACGAGGAGCTTGAGACGTCAAAGGAGGAGCTCCAGTCCACTAATGAAGAGCTTACGACGGTCAATGATGAGCTGCACATCCGTAACCAGGAGATGAGCGAGCTCAACGCCGAGCTTCAAAACATCCTTCAGAGCATCCATCTGCCCGTTGTGCTGGTGGACGAATCCCTGACGATTCGCCGGGCAACGGCCCCCTCTGAAAGGCTCTTTAATGTGAGAGCCTCGGACATCGGCCGCCCCCTGAGCGACATCAACCCGAGCGTTCATGGAGCCGACCTCCATGGGATGATCCGCCGCGTGCTCGAACATCTCAGCCCCCAGGAATGTGAGGTGCGCGACGCCGACGGTCGGGCGCACTGGCTGCGGGTGCGCCCTTATCGAACCCTTGAAAACCGCATCGAAGGGGTTGTGATGGCACTGCAGGATATCCACGACCTGAATCGGGAGCCTTCTGCAAAGCTCTCCAAAAATGACTCAAAAAAGTAGAACCCCCGGGCGCAAAATCCCAGTGGCCCAAGCGGATCATGAGGACCAGTTGGCCGCGCAGAACGAAGAACTGCGCCGGGCACAGTCGGAACTGGAGGCTTCGCGCAACCGGTACGCCCAACTCTACGATGGTGCGCCCGTGGGGTATCTGACTTTGAACGCAAAAGGCTGCATCCTGGACATCAACCTCACCGGCGCACACAAGCTGGGGATGCCCAGGGGACGACTCGTTGGCAGCCTGCTCAGCTGCTTTGCCGACGGCATCGCAAACCTGACTCTCATGCTTGAGCACTTGCGCAAGTGCCGCACTGCGAGTGAGCGCGTGGTGACCCGGCTCGATTTGAGGGTGAAGGGCGGCAAGGTGCTCCCTGTGCAGATTGCCAGCGCGCCGGAGTGCCCGGAAAACGGGCGGCTTTATTTCACCACGCTCACGGATCTCACCAAACAAGCCGAGGCCGAAGCCGCACTCCGCCTCCGCGATGAGGCGCTCTGCAGGCTCAATGCGGAACTCGAGCTCCGCGTGCAGGAGCGCACCGAGTCGTTGCGTAAAAGCGAGGCCCTCAAAACCGGCGTGCTCGAGTCCATCGTCGCCGAGGTCGTCGTGCTCGATTCCCAGGGTGGCATCCTCGAGCTCAACAAAGCCGGGATCGATCCGAAGGACTCCGCGCTTTTCGCCGTTCCCTCGGAAGCCCAAAACTACCTTGAGATCTGTCAGCGCGCGGCTGAGGAAGGGCTCGATGGCGCCAGCCAGGCGGCGATCGGGATCGCCGCGGTGCTCGAGGGCAACCTGCAGAAATTTCATACCGAATACCGGCGCACGGTGGCTGAGGAGGAGGACCGCTGGTTCTCGCTGACGGTGACCCCTCTGGCGGAGCTCGGGGGCGCGGTAATGTTGCATGAGGAAATCTCCGAGCGGAAAAATCTCGAGCGCCAGATTTTGGAGATTAGCGAAAATGAACGCCGCCGGATCGGGCAGGATCTTCACGACGGTCTCTGCCAGCATCTCACGGGCACAGCGTTGATGGCCGCGGCGCTGGCCCGCTCCCTAAGCGACGGCCCCGAGGGGGGACGCGCTTCGGAGATCGCGCGGTTTATCCGAACCGCCGTGGAGGAAACCCGGCATGTGGCCCGCGGACTGCATCCGGTGGAAATCGACGCCTGCGGTCTTTCCTCGGCCCTGCAGGAGATGGTGGACGAAATCGCGCGCAGGATCCCCTGCAAGTTTGAGTGCGGCGAGGATGTGGACGTGGGCGACTCGGAGGTGGCGGTAAATTTCTATCGGATCGCTCAGGAGGCCGTCGCCAACGCGCTGAAACACGCCAAGGCGACCCGTGTCCTGGTGAGTCTCCAGCGGTCGGGCAATTATCTGGTGCTCACGGTCGAGGACGACGGAATCGGGTTCCAGCCCCTCGCCGAGAGCCACAAGGGCATGGGGTTTGCCATCATGCGTTACCGGGCCAGCACCTTGGGGGCGAAACTCGATTCCATGGCGCTGCCAGGGGGCGGAGTGCGGGTGCGCTGTTCTTTGCCCCTCGATTTGGGGCGTCGAACTCGCAGTCCGGCGCCTGTCACCGACTCGACCCCGGTCGAGTCCGCTGTTCCCGGCCCGGCTCTCCCGGCGCTTAAAGAGGAGGCTGCGGCCCCGGATGATCCAGCTCCGGTCCCTCCAGATTCTCGAACTCCGCGAAGTGCTCAGGATTGAGGGGTTCGCTGACCCGGTAGTCCTCGCCGAGCCACTTGCCCAGGTCGATCTGTCGACAACGGCTGGAGCAGAAAGGGCCCAGGGGATCCGTGAGGAAATCCGTGAGTTTGTCGCAGATCGGGCAACGCAGGGGCGCTTTTCCAGGCATGATCAGGAACGGCTCCGTGGAGTGGAAAAAGCCCCCTCGTCCGGCCGCACGGCACCGTTCACTTCAAGAGCACGCGGACGAGACAACGGCGAGCGGGGGAGGGGTTCAACGCAGTGAGCGCGCACCGGTGGCGAGCGCTTTAAAGGCGTCCTGGGGAGTCACCCCGCGTTTGAATGGGTTCGGGCCCTCCGGCAATTCCACGTCGCTCTTGGGCGGGATGGCGGCCTCCAGCCCGACTGCCCAATACGTCGCATTCACAAACAACCGGCGGAATCCTTCGCTCTCCCAATCGGCTTTTCCAGCCAGCGCACCACCCATGGTGGTGGTGAACACGCGGCCTGTTTTCCCGTTGGCCCCGGAGTAGGTCCGAGTCCACGCCACCGGCATCATGGGTTGGTTCTTGTCTACCACCTGGCCTGTCTTCGCGTCGGCTGCCGCCGGTGCTGTGGGATCCATCTTGTCCATGCCCGTGAGCACTTGCCCGAGCACTAGGGGGACACAGTTTTCAGGCAGCGGCAACCTCACCCCGTAGACGTCGGTGGGACCGTAGATGTCCGGGCCGCTGATGCCGCGCAGGATGGAATGGGTTTCCGCGGCGGGCGCAAGGACGCCCCGGGTAGACTGACGGCCGTGGCCACCGTGATGGTTGATCCACGTTTCCCCGAGAATCTGGCGGCCGAATCCCCCCGCAAACGAAGGATCCGTGTTGTTCCAGCTGTATTTTGCGTAGGGGCTTTTGCTGTCGGCGGGGTAGGCGAAGGCGTGCGTGGCTGTGCGCAACCCAATCACCGGCCGCCCCGAGTCGAGGTAATCCACAATCTCCTTCATCTGGGAGTCTTCCAAGGCGCGGAACCGGGTAAACACCACCATCAGATCCGCCGTGCGCAGGGCGTCTAGGCCGGGGATGTTTTTCTTTTCGCCCGCCTCGATGACGCCTGTGGCGGGGTTGACTGCAAAAAGCAGGGTACTCCGGAACCCGTGTTTTTCGGAGAGAATCCGCGCCATGAGCGGCATGCCGACCTCGGACTGGTATTCGTCATCGCCAATGACAAAAACGACGTGTTTGTCTTTGCCAGGCCCCGGCTTGCCTTCAAACACTACGGGCGTCTGGGCGGAGAGCCGGGGCGCAGCCGGGAGGCAGACTAGGAACGCGGCGGAAAATGCGAGGATCGAGGTTTTCATAAGGGGCAACAGGGGAGGTCTCTGATTGACGGATTGGCGCGGGTTTGAAAACCCAAAAATTGGGGTTCGCCCGGGCGAGAGCTTCGCAGTGAACGCGTATTTTCCACATCGTCAAGCTGCGGCCACCAGCCGGCGCTCCGCCGTCATCGGTCGGGAAAGCCGTGCCAGATTCCATACCCGAGCTCGATGCGCGCCGCCGGGGATCCCGGCTGCAGGGCGCGTCCGATCCATCGCGACTTGCCCGCTGTGGTGGTGGATGGAAAACGAGGCGCAAGAACCCACGTCGAGGCGGCTTTGCACGGGAACCTGGCCGTTGGTTAATACGGCTGGAAGCGCTTAGTGTTCACGACCCGGAAATGGTAGGCCGGCTCGAGTGAGTTTTTGTCTACGTCGATAAAGTCACCATTTTTCACAGTATCAGGGTGCTTCCTGTCGAAACGGCGATCGTCCGGGTCGATATAGCGTTCGATGGTGGTGGAACCGCGGTATTCGGCGGTGACTTGGTCGGTGCCTTCAGTCCAAACCAAGGCGTCGGAACCCGGAGCCTTGCGCAGGGTCTGCACCCGCATGTGGATCGTGTAGGTGTTGGATTTGGTGGTGAGCCGCGGATAAAGATCGGCGTAGGGTTTCTCCCGGACGTTGTCCCCGGTGAGGGCGTGTACTTTCCAGAAATCCCGGATACTTTTTTCGCCGGCCACCCACTTTGCGGGGGGACAACACTCCCCCGGGAATCAGTGCTCGGGTAAAGAAAACGTTCACAGATTTGGGCGGGGGATTTGTAGAATCCCTCGTCCAAGTTGCCGGGGCCGAAACTCTTGAACAATGCGTCTGAAGCCGCCAAGGTCTGGTCCCTGTCGAGCAGGATGCGGTAGTTTACGGTGCCGGCCGCGAGGCTCGTTTTGTAGGTGGCGTAGTCGTTCGTGGGGATCGCGGTGACGCGGACCGATTGCAGAGCGGCGCGCATGGCGGTGCTGCGTTGGATCCAGTTGAACGGAGCAATTGCGTAGTTCATGTTCACCTTGCCCCCCGTCGAAAAGGGTTCGCTGATCGCGTAGGGCTCCACGACGGGCATATGAAAGAGGTCCAAAAATAGGAAGTCCTTGGGGGTCCCGGTGTTGCCGGGGTGTCCGTCTCCGGCTGGGTTCGGGGAGAAGCAGAGCGTCTCCCAGTGCGTGTTTTGGCCGCGTAGAAGGGAACCGAACAACACGGCGGAGGGCACCTGGCGGTTGGGTGTGAAAAAAGTCTCGAAGGCTTCCTCGTAAACGTGCGTGTAGTAGGGATAAACATAGATCCATGGACTGGTGCTGGCGGTCGTTAGGTAGCGCCAGGCGATGTTGCCTTCGTCTGCTTTTCCGCAGAAGGCCCCGTCCGCTAAGTTGCCGATGCCTGTGTCGAAGTCGCCGGGTTGCCCGTCGTTGCGGAGCACGCCGTTGATGCCCGAGGGAAGGTCCGCAGACTGGTTAAGGGGATAGTATTTGGCTGTGGGTAGTGTGGGTAGTTGAATCAGGTTGCCAGCATTCATCACAAGCGGGCTTCCCGGCGCCGGCTGGAGTGTGGACGGCGAATTGTAATAACCGTAGCGGAATCCGATGTTGGAGGTGTTTTGGTCCCCAAAGTAGGTGATCCCGTCCCCACGCCTGAGGCTCTGGGCGTGTCGGACATTGGGGTTGTCGTAATCGGGATGCCGTTGAAATTCGCTGCTTCCGTTTGTGATCATCGACACGCGGACATCCCCTCCGCCGGTTGATGTCGGTGTGCCAAACACGAGGCTCCGGACGGTGTCGCCGGGCTGGAGTATCTGTCGGAAGCGATTGATGTGATTGAGCCCAGGCGGTGTGCTTTTGGTGAGATCGGCGCTGCTATTGGCGAAGGCCCCAGAGAGCCATTCGGCTGTCTTTGGGGTGCCAGCATTCTTATCCGCGGACAGAAGGCGGCCGGCGAATGACTTTACCCCTTCAGCCATTTGCGTGGTGAGGGGCTCCGCTCCTCCAGAGGCATTACAAGCCCAGCTAGGGTCGCCTGTTGGATGACGGTAAAAACCTCCGGGGTCCGGTGCCGGAGGAAATGTCGCAGTCGGCGCGTAGAGCCAGACGTCGTCGGTTGGTACCGGCACCTGGGCTGAAGGAAACTGCATCTTGAAACTACTGACTTCATTCGGACCAAACAAAACGCGCACTGTGAGGTCGGCACCGCCGAGGGACATGGTTTGGGGCGGCGGCCTGGTTCCGGCAAGCACGGGTGTGGCAAGGGGAATGTCTAAGCCTGGCCCGCTGCTTTGGAAGGGGTAATAGTTCGAGCCAGGCGTTGGAGAAGCTTTGCCCAGCAGAGCGTGAGCGAATCCCTCCATGCCTCCGGAGTTCCTTCCACCCCAAGTCGATGAAGAGCCACTCAAGAAGGAGTTGGACACGGTTGATGCCGGAAAACCGAGGGGCCGGCTGTTGAGCGCGAAAGCCGACAAACCTGTGACCTCGACAACGATAGGAACCTTGTTCAGAGAGTAGGTGGCTGGCGATGCGGTGGGCGCATAGCCCTGCATCGGATTGAACATTTCAAAGATCAGGAACGCCCGGACGAGGTTTGACTTCAGTGTGACGGTGATCGGGTCCCCGGCTGCGTCAGTCGTTTTGAATTTGTCCCGGTAATCCCGGGACTGGTAGTCGGCGGTAGGCATGCCGGCCTTGTTGGGGCCGTTGTTGAGCACGTAACCTGCATGATAAAGTACTAGGGACGCTTCGGAGATTGTCGGGAACCGTCCGAACCCGGATGTTTTGACTCCGCCCCTCGTTAATTGGATCGGAACCACGATGCCTCGCGTTGCGAACTTGAACTTCTCTTTCTCCCGAGTTTTTGCGGGGTCTGGCAGAAGGTTGAGCACTTTGTCCCGGGTTGAGTCGCGCAAGTTCACCGTCCGAATGTAATCAAACATTTCCGTGAGGATCTGATCCCGGTCTGCGGTGCCGAGCTTGGACGCGAAGCTGGTGGACCCAAAGCCAGGCACTCCGAGGCTGGTGACGCTTCGGAGGTAATCATAAACATCCGCGTTGCGGGGAATCCCTGCGTCCGCCACCGGGCTGTAGGCGTTTTCTCGCTGGAAATAAAAGGGTTTTCCGCCGACGGTGGAGCTGAAAGCAATTAAGCGATCTGACGCGTTTCGAAAGGCGTTGTCTGTGTGCTCCGGCCAGAGCGCAACCCGTGGGCGACCTTGTAAATTGAGCTCTGGTCCACGGCTGTGTGCGGTTAAAAAAAAGCGGGTTTTATCCAGGCTCTCCGGGCTAATTGGGTTTGTCGCCGCCGGGTTAGTGGGGCTTGCCCCGAGCGGCGGACTCAGGTGATTTGAGTTGAGCTGGCGGCTGCCATTGGGGTCGGACGTGCTTGCAAAGAGGAGCTCATCCACGGACGAGTACAACCGTTCTTTTTTGAGGGGTAACGGCACACTGGAGGCGGTCAACAGTCGTTCGGTGCCGCCCAGGGATCCACCGCCGTTGAACCGGGGGGTGAGCTGGTAGATCTGCTCCGACGAAAGTAAATTCCTGAAAATCAATCCGAGGGAGGTCGTAGCGGGATGCCCGGGATAACGTTGGAACTCGCCGCTGAGGACTTGGCCGAGTGAAAGGCTGCTGCCACCTGCAGACAGAGCTCCTGTTGTGGTATCCATCATACCCCGATCGAAGAACGTCAATGTTCTCGGCGTGTCCCAGAAGGACCCGGCGTAGCTTCTTTCATTATAATCTGTGGGGATATCCTTGGTCGAGAACCCCCCGGCGGTGTTGATGTTGACTTTGGAGGTCTCGTCGTCTGTCCAGTAAGCAATCCGGCCGACGATGGGGTTGTCGGCCGAGGGCCTACTGGGGGCAGGTGTCGCCGAATTCCATACGATGGTGCTACCCGCGAGCGTGCCGGCGGTCAACGTGCCGTCACGCAGCACGTAGATCCAGCGTGCGGGCATCCGCGCGATCTTCTCTTCCCGGGGTAGCTTGCGTGTGTCACCCGGATCATCCGCAAGGTCGAATCCCTCGACGACGATGCCACCGGCCGCGACGCTTCTCGCGAAGCTCGGGTCCATGATCGGGTAGCGGTACGCTGGGCCGGTGCCCGGAAGAGTAAGCTTCACAGGCTGATTGAGATCCGTAAAAGCAGCGGGAAAATCCCACCATTTTCCGAAGGTCTCGCCGGCGGCGGCTTTGTCGAGATCAACGCTACCAGTGGCTACCAGTTCCTCTGAGGAGTAGAGCTTGTAGAGCGAGTGAAGTTTTTCACTCGGCAGGAGCACTTTGCTTGAAGCGCTCCCCCCGGTTTCGGTGCCGTATACCCGAATCATCCCGGGTTGCGACGCCCAGCCACCGCCCTCCAGTGCGGTGGCTTCCCGGATCTGGCCCATAACGACGTTGGCCGCCGAATCCGCAAGCTGTTTGGTGGTGACTGCGTCGGCAAACGAACGCGCCGCAGAGAACTCCGCGGAGACATTCGAGAAAAAGGCGATCGTGAGCCCAGCGATCAGGACGAGGAACGCCAGGACGATGACGAGTGCGATGCCGCGCTGGGCGGGATGGGGGTAGAGAGATTTCATGGGATGCTGTCGGATTGCGCTCGGCTCCACTTGGCGCCGCGGATACTCACGTTTGTGGTGAACACTCGATAGGTGAGCTTGAGGTCGCCTGGGCTTACAGTGCCGTCGAGCTTGGCTTGGAACTTTGTGAGTTCACCCGCTCGAGCGCTTGCAGTCCCCTCGGCTTGGTCCTCCAGCTTGGTGGGGTCTTTGAAAAAACTATTCACATCCAAGCCACCCACACCCAAGCCACCCAAACTCGAAGGCGGTGAGCTTTTGAACCTATCAGCCAGGCGCGAGGCGGAGAGTTCATCGATCGCCACCATCGTCACCTGCAGAACCGGCGGCAACTGGTTCTTGGGGTTGATGTCCGGGTCTCGGTTGGTCTGGGTGGAGTCGTAAATGTAATCCTTCGTGAGGGGATCTTTGCCGATCCGTGCCAGTTCATCTTGCGGTGTAAGCTTGGGCACAAGGATCAAGGCCACCACGTTGTCGGCCAGTCGCCGGACCGGAGGATCTGTTGCAAGGAGTGAGTTGGTGAACCAATCCCGGCTCGCTGGGTGCTGATAGACGCTGAGTTTTTCGCTCGGCTCGTTGAACTCCATGAGCCTTGAGCGGCGCCGGTCTGGGACAACCCCTTGGAGAAAGCTGGGCAGGCTTCGGTCGTTGTCCGTTATTTCAAGGAAAAACCCCGAGGTGTTGAGCACGTTGGTCAGCGGTTTGTTGTCTGGATCCCCTGGTTTAGCCGGGGCCTCCACAAACCCAGCCGGGGCTTGGAAAAAAACCCCGTGGGTGATGGTGTTGGTTTTTGCCGACACCAAACTGTTCATAGGGCCTGACATAAAGCGCAGTTCCGACTGACGGACGTAGCGGTTGGGCATATCCACCGTGATCGGCGGACTGCCCGGAAGCGTGGTCCTTCTGTACTCGACGTCCCAATACGTGTTGAGTGTCGCCTCGCTAAGGCGCCGAGTCATCGTATCAAAAGCAGCCCGCGCTTCCTGGAACTGTTCGGTCTTGCTGCTCGCGTACTTCCATGTCTTCGCCGTGCTGTCGGTCGTCGCCACCAAGAAGATCAGCAACAAGACAACGAGCGACGTGGCAACCAGCAGCTCCACAAGAGTGAACCCCTTCCGGTTCTGAAAAAAATGGGCGTTTTTCATAGATTCCTCCCGATTAAGGCTGAGTAGGTCATCACGGATACGCCTGGTTTGGGGCTGAAAAGGTTGCGGAGCGGTTTGCTGGCGTCCTTCGGGCTGGAGTTGTCGATGGGGATCGGCGCGTTGGAAGGATTAAAGGCCACTTGGAGGGTCAAGCAGGC
>JBEIUI010000085.1:0-15292 GCA_040374425.1 Verrucomicrobiia bacterium
AAAGCCTCGTGAGCCCGTCTTTTTTCCATCCGCAACCGGCGCTCTTCCATGGCCTGCCGAATGGCTTCTCCCAGCCGAGCCAGCCGGTCTTTGAGGAGATAATCATCTGCCCCATTTTTCATGCAGGTCACCGCTGCGTCCTCCTCGATACTGCCAGAAACCACAATAAAAGGGACGTCCAACCCCGACTGCTGCAACAACCGCAGTGCCATGGGCGCAGAGAAATCGGGCAGGTTGTAGTCGGAAAGAATCACATCCAAGTCCGCACGCAGCAGGGCGAGGAATGCGGCATCGGTTTCCACCCGGTCCCATTGCGGCTCAAAACCGGCGGTGCGCAGTTGGTGCATCAGCAACTGCGCGTCCGAGGGGCTGTCTTCCACGAGTAAAACGCGTAGTAATGGCCGGGCCGGGCTCGAGGAAGGGGTGTATGCCGCCATAGAGTGGTGCATCAACTTCGACCATGGTGCTGGTGAGTTCAACAGGACTCACGAGAAGAGTCTAAACGCATCCACCGTTCTCCTCGACGCCGAATTGACTCAAATGAAAAGACACCGAGCTGGTGTCTTGAAAGGGGAGCGAAAGGATACGTTGCCTCAATGAAAAGGACACCGTGGGGAGGTGCCCTTAAAAATGAGTCAAAAGAGTCGTCAGAAAGTGCTTAAAGTGGCCCGGGAACGTATCGTCGTCGGGGGAGGGAAGGCAGGAGCCGGTTGCTGGACGGGGTGTCCGCGCTGTGCGGATACGAGCGCAAATACGCGATGAAGGTCTTGGGCGGCAAACGGCCGATAGCCGGTGCGGGCCGACAGCGCGCGGTTCAAAGCCTGTCTACGGGGAGGCGGGGAGTTGAGGTTCCTCAAGGAGATCTGGCTGGCAGCTGAGCAGCCCTGCGGCAAGTGTTTGAAGGCGGCCGTTGGGGGGTGGTTGCCACACTACGAGCAGGGGCGGTTGGAGGAATGCATCCGGGAGAAGTTGGAGAGCCTCAGCCCGGCAACCATTGACCGGTTGCTTGCGCCCTGCCGTGTGACCCTTGGAAAACGGGTGCGGAACCCGGCCCGGAACGCTGCTACGCAAGGAGATTTCCGTGCGTAGCGAACACTGGGATGTGCTTGGGCCCGGATGGGTGGAGGCGGATACGGTGGCCCACTGCGGGGAGTCGATGGAAGGGGACTTCTGCTGGAGACTGACGGTCACGGACGTGCACACCCAGTGGACGGAGACGAGGGTGGTTTGGAACCCGGGGGAATTGACTCAAGGGATTCCAGAGCCGCGATCCTGTCCCCTCGGTCTCCCTGATGCGATGGGATCCCCGGAGGTGAACTCAGACAAGAGATCGCGTTTGCATTGAACGTCTCGCCGCACCCCCATGTTCAGACCCCCAAAAAAAATGCGCGGATGCCGAGCCGAATGGCCTGACACCCGCGCTGTTCCCCCCAGAACGGGGGCAAGCTCCTTCAAAAACACGAAAAGGGCAAGCTACTTTCCCACTTTTTTTGAACCCCGGGGAGGCTTGGGTTGTGGAATGGCGCCCGCTGGGCGAATGGCAGAAGCCAGAAATGGAAGAGAAAGCGAGCACCCTGTGAGGTCCGCAAATGGTGCTGTGGGCGAATCGGGCCGTTATTTAGCCGGGTGTCTTCCTCAGATTGGTCACATCCTGGAAGGTCCGGGCTCTTGAGGCTTCGAGAAGTGGTGGTTCAGGATTTTTTCCCCCCCTCACGCTTCAGCTCAGCCGAGAGCTGCGAAACTTTCTGCCGCATGATTTTACCTTCCTTGAATTTTACCGTAGCTCTTGCGGGAATCACAAAACTGCTACCAGGTTGGTTGGGGTTGCGGCCCACCCGAGGTTTGGTGAGGCGAACCTCCAAGACCCCGAAGTTCCGGAGTTCGACGGAATCGCCCTTCGCAAGCGCGTCGGTGATGTGGTCCAGGGTGCGTTGAATCACATCGAGGACCTGGTGCTGAACGAGGCCCGTCTCGTTGCTGATCTGCACCACGAGCTCTCTTTTAGTTAGTGTGCTCATAAAACGGAGTTAAACAATGGTCTATGAACCGGGCAAGGTGGCTTTGTTGAAATGTTCGGGGGCGACCTCGGCGGCGGTTTTGAAGTGGGTTTTGGCTATCTGCAGCAGAATTCCTGCCCCGTGGGATTCTACCAACGCAGATGCCGCATTTTTAACCGCGGCCGACGCCCCTCGGGGAAGCTCGCGTTTGAGGATTTCGCTTTGTTTTTGCATCCAGTTGATGAACGCCTCCCGAGCGAGGATGGATGCCGCCGCCACCGCGGGATCACTCTCAGCCTTGGTGCGTTGCTCCAGAGTAATGGCTTTGCCGCGTTCTAAAAGGGCGCGTTGAATGAGTTTGGGGTTGGCGAACTGATCACTGAGGGCACGGGGGCAATCGGGTTGGAGGGCAAGCAGGTTTTCAATGACCCGTGCATGGCCCCAGGCGAGCAGCCGGTTCAGATTCCCAAATTTGTCATAAATCTCGTTATATCGTTCCGGCCCAATACAAACCACATCGGTGACCGCCCCCGGAGTGCGCCGGATTATTTGTGCCAGTTCGCGGATCCGCCGGTCGCTGCTGATGCGTTTGCTGTCCTGGATTCCCGATTCCACATAGTGGCGGGCAATTGCAGGGTTCACATACGAGCCTGCGATGACCAGGGGCCCAAAAAAATCGCCTTTCCCGCTCTCATCGATGCCCAAGTGCGGGGTGAAAAGGGCTGGGTCACGGGAGGCGTCCTCCTCCAAGGAGAGTTTTCCCAGGATTTCCGGGGACAGGCAATTCTGGACAAACTCCTCGGTCCCTTTACCTTGGAGCACGAGTTTTGGCCCTTTCTCATAGACTGCCGCTGTGAGTTTGTCCTTTTGCGCAAAATGGAGAGTGTAGGGCCGAGGCTCGAATTTCCAGCCGCTCGCCCTGAGCAGCGACTGGAGTGCTGTGGCTTGGGCCAGCGTGAGCAGGCACGTGTGAAGCGTTTTTGCGGGTGGCTGCGGGCTTGTCATGAACGTGTGAGAAGAGCATCTCTGCGCGCGCATGAAGATCAAGCACACCGCGTTGCCTTGGGATGACAGGAGCCGGGCGGCTTTGCGAAGCCAACTTGGCGAGTGGTTCCGCGCCGAGGGCCGGGATTTGCCGTGGCGCAGGACCCGGGATCCCTACGCGATCATGGTTTCCGAGTTCATGCTGCAGCAGACCCAAGTGGCTACTGTGATCGACTTTTTCAATCGGTGGATGTTGCGGTTCCCGGATTTTGAGGCCTTGGCGGCCGCTAATGAATCCGAGGTGCTTCATGGATGGCAGGGGTTGGGTTATTATTCGCGCGCTCGGAATCTGCACCGGGCGGCGCAGCGGGTGGTTGCCGAATACGCGGGGCGGTTGCCTGCGGACGTCGGGTTAATTGGTCTCCTCCCAGGCGTGGGACGATACACGGCGGGAGCGATCGGCAGTTTCGCGTTTGATTTGGCCACTCCCGCCGTGGACGCCAATATCGCGCGGGTGCTTGCCCGGCTGGTTGACCTTCAGGAGCCCGTGGATACGGCTCGGGGACAACAAATTCTGTGGGCGGCAGCGGAAGGGCTTTTGCCAGGGAGACGCGGGCGCGAGCACACTTCGGCCCTGATGGAGTTGGGGGCTTTGGTGTGTTTGCCTGCGCGACCCCGGTGCCCGGATTGCCCCTTGCGGGGATTTTGCACCGCAAAAACACCCGAGTTGTTACCGCGTAAAAAGCCTCGCCGCAAGGCGGTTCCGATGCTCGAGCGCTGCGCATGGATTGTTGAGGACGAAGCGATTCTGCTCGAACAGCAGACGGGGACGCGCTGGCGAGGGCTTTGGAAGTTGCCAACCCTTTCCGATGGGCAACAGGGCGAACTTCTTTTGGAAACCACGTATGCGTTCACCCATCATCGCGTCACCTTACAGGTGTATGCCAGTGCCCCCCCTGAAGAGGTTGCGGGGGAGCAACGCTGGTTTTCAAAAGGGGAGTTGGCCCATGCGGCTTTTGCTTCCGCTCATGCGCGGGCACTCCGCGTATTGGCGGATCAGACCGGGTTCGCCGTTCCCGATTTCCGGGATCTGTCTTCCTGATGTGCCCCGCAGCTAGAGGGCAATGACGATTTTCCCGAAATGGCGACCGCTCTCAAGGTGGCTGAACGCTTCCCTTGCTTGATGCCAATTGAAAACGCGGTCGATCACAGGGCGCATCTTGTGCAGCGTCAGCGCTTGGTTCATCGCTTCGAAAAGAGCCCGTGGTCCAACGTAAATGCCTTGGAGAGAAATGCTTTTGGCAATGAGGGGCCAGGGGTTTACGCGCTCTTCAAAACCACCCAGCACCCCGATGAGGCTGATTCGTCCCCCATAACGGATGGCTTCCATCGATTTGCCAAGTGTGGCACCCCCGCCGACCTCGATCACGTGGTCAACCCCGGTGTAGTCTGTGCGTTCAAATGCCCACTTTTCCCAGTCCGGTGCGGACGCTGAGTGCAGGGTTTCGTCGGCTCCCAGATGCTTGGCTTTGGAGAGTTTTTCCTCGCTCCGCGAGACTAGGAGCACCCGGGCGCCGTGGAGCTTTGCAAACTGCAGGGCAAACAGCGAGACGCCCCCGGTGCCCAAAATCAGAACGGTTTGCCCAGCGCACAGGGGTTGGCTGCCGACCAGCGCATTCCACGCAGTGAGCGCCGCGCAGGGCAGCGTGGAAGCTTCCTCAAACGACAGATGGTCAGGGATGCGCACGATGCCTTCCTCAGAGAGAACCCGCAGCTCGGTGAGGACTCCCTGGAGGGGCCCCCCCAGAGCTGAGCGCATTACTCCCCGCCGTATGCCGCCGGCTGTCCAGCTCTGAAAAAATGTGCCCATCACTCGGTCCCCCGCTTTCCAGCGCGTCACGCCGTCACCAACATTGACAATTTCACCGGCTCCATCCGAACACGGCACGAGCGGCGGGGGAAGATTGCCGGGGCGCGCCACGTTCAATGTCAGCAGATCCCGAAAATTGAGAGAAACGGCTCGCAGCCGGATGAGCACGTGCCCGGGGGGCGGCTCAGGTTCGGGGCCATCGATGAGGGTTAATCCGTCTTTTGTTCCGTGGGATTGAATGATCCAGGAATTCATCTTGGGAGCGCTACGAAAATTTCAGGCAAACGCATTCTGTTAGGGAGGAGTGGGGTTACCAAGGCAGGGGCTGGCGAAGAGCGAAAAAACCGCCCGTGGGACCGTCTTCGGGCAGGGTGGCGAGCCAGACCGGGGTTTCAGCGCCGGAGGCCGCCGTCAGTGGAGCCGTATCGCCGCCGAGATCCGTTCGGCACCAGCCCGGGTCGGCGCTGTTGACCTTGATTGCGGTGTCCCGGAGTTCATGCGCCAGCGCTACGGTAAAGGCGTTGAGAGCCGATTTGGATGCGTTGTAGCCGAGAGGTTTGACGTCGTAGTAGGGGGACTTCGGGTCGCTGCCCAAGGTCAGTGAGCCCAAGCTGCTTGACACATTGACGATGCGGCCTGCCTCGCTTTCCCGGAGCAGCGGTAGGAGCTCCTGGCTCACGGCGATGACCCCGAAGTAATTTGTTTCAAAGACATCCCGGATCGTCTCCAGAGGGGTTTGGCTGGGGCGCAGCTGCATGTCGTGCCCGATTCCGGCGTTGTTCACCAAGATATCCAAACGGCCAAATTCCGCCTGCAAATATTTGCGTGCCCTGCGAACCGAGGGAACGTGCGTGGTGTCCAAGATAAGCGCATGCGAGGTGATCCCTTCCTTTTGCAGTGCGTTGGCGGCTTCCAGCCCCCGGTATTTGTCTCTTGCGCCGAGAATGATCTCAATGCCGAGCTGGCCGAGTTGGCGGGCGATTTCAAAGCCGATGCCCTTGTTTGCGCCGGTGACCAAGGCGATTCGCGGAGAGGGATTCATGCGCGAAGCTGATGCAGAAAAGATGCCGAGGGTGACGGGCACCGTTTCAGGGATTCAATGAATCAAGAGTCCTGCTCGTTCTGAGGGCCGGCCTCCTCAATGCCCCTGAGCACGTCGCTGCGGTCCTCCACCTCATCCCAAACCTCGCGGCTAACGTAGATCGGGGCCCCCTGCTGGACGGCCAGGGCGAGGCAATCGCTCGGGCGTCCGTCGAGTTCGATGATCTTTTTTTCGTGGAGCTCGTTCTCCGCGCTCAGGATGAGACGCGCGAAATAGGTCTCACTCTTGAGATCGTTGATGATAACCCGTTCCACCTTCGCCCCGAGGGCGGCCATCAAGTGCCCCATCAGATCGTGTGTGAGCGGCCTCTCTTTTGGGGTGCTGTTCATGAACATCGTGATGGCGGCTCCCACCCCTTCGTCGACGTAGATCACAAAGACTTTTTCCTCGTTTCCGACAAAAACCGCCCGTCCGGAATTAAATGGCAGGACTGCTCTCAACTGCACGGGGACGACAGCTTTGTTCATGAGTAGAGAAAGCTAGACTTCTTCCTGGCGAATGACAAGGGGCGGGGCGGAATGATGAGAACGGAACGTGGGCTAAGAGGCGGGCTTTCGACGGCGCTGCTGGGAGGCGATTTTTTTTGTATCGACTCTCGACACGCGCCGCCAAGCTCCCATATTTCCGCCCCGCCATGAAGCAGCCTTGGGATATTCCTTCCGCCATTTCGCTCTACAACATTGACCGCTGGGGGCTGGGCTACTTTTCGGTCAACGAACGCGGCAACATTTCAATCTGCCCCACGCAGAATACCGCCACGCCCATCGACATCATGGAGCTCATTGCGGAGGCCCGGAGCGAGTATGGGCTGGGGTTTCCGATGGTGTTGCGTTTTCAGGATCTGCTGCGGCACCGGGTGGAGACGATCAATAAAGCGTTTAATGCCGCCATTGAGGAAGCGGCTTACCGGAACGTTTACCGCGGGGTTTTCCCCATCAAAGTCAACCAACTCCGCGAAGTCGTAGAGGAAATCATGGAGGCGGGCGCGCCTTTCCATTTTGGGATCGAGGCGGGCAGCAAGCCCGAGTTGTTGGCGGCCCTGGCCATTCATCGCGATCCTGAGTCGCTGATCATCTGCAACGGATACAAGGACTCCCTTTTCATTCAGAACGCGTTGCTAGGGAGGAAGTTGGGCAAAAGGGTAATCCTCGTTGTGGAAAAACTCGAGGAACTCCACCAGATCCTGGCGGTTTCCAGGGATGTCGGGGTGGAGCCCATGATCGGGGTGCGAGTGCGGCTGGCTGCAAAGGGGGCGGGGAAATGGGCTACGAGCGGCGGGGAAAATGCCAAGTTCGGCTTGAGCACCGCGGATTTGGTGGCCGCCAGCACCACATTGAAGGAGGCCGGTCTTGAGCACTGCCTCAAGCTAGTGCATTTCCATGTGGGCTCGCAGGTTCCGGATATTGGAACAATCAAGCGGGCGGTGCGCGAGGCGGCCCGGTTTTACACAAAGATCGCCAAGATGGGCCACGCCCTCGAATACCTCGACGTGGGCGGCGGCTTGGGGGTGGATTACGACGGTTCCCGGACGGCTTTTGAGAGTTCCACCAACTACTCCCTCCGGGAATACGCCCGCGACATTGTTTGGAACATCATGGACGTGTGCGACTCCGAAAAGGTGGCGCATCCGACCATTGTGAGCGAAAGCGGCCGGGCGATTGTAGCCCATCATTCGGTGCTGGTGGTCGAGGCGTTTGGATCCATTGAAAAGGACCATGGAGCCATCCAAGTGGCCCCCAGTGAAAGTGACCCCAAGCTGCTGGCCGACATCCTGGACATCCAGCGGCAGCTTTCTCGGCAGAACCGGATGGAGTCGCTTCACGACGCCCAGCAGATCAAGGAGCAATCCCAGTCCATGTTCGACTTGGGTTTGTTAGAGCTGGAGAGCAAGGCGAAGATTGAGACCATTTACTGGCAAATCGCCCGCACGATCGTTGATTACTGCGCCGGGATGAAATACGTGCCCGAGGAGGTCAAAGATCTGGAGATCGCCCTTTGCGACCAGTACGTCTGCAACTTCTCTGTGTTCCAATCGCTGTTGGATCACTGGGCGTTGGGGCAGCTTTTCCCGGTGATGCCCATCCACCGGCTTGAAGAGTTTCCGGAGCGGAACGCGACCTTGGTGGACATCACCTGCGACTCGGACGGAAAGGTGAGCAAATTTATCGACCTCAACGATGTGCGCGAGACATTGCCCGTGCACCGTCTGGTCAACGGAGAGCCTTACTACATCGGCTTCTTCCTGATGGGCGCCTATCAAGACATCATGGGGGACCTGCACAATCTCTTTGGACGGGTCAATGAGGCCCACGTGTTCCTCGATGAAGACGAGGAGAGCGGCTGGTATATTGAGGAGACCCTTGAGGGTTCCACGATCAGCGAGGTGCTCAGCACGACCCAGTGGGACAAAAACGAGCTCACCCGGCAGGTCAAAGCGCAGGTTGACGCTGCGATTAAGAGCGACCGGCTTAAGCCCAACGAGGCGATGAAGTTGCTCGCCAATTATGAGAAGGCGCTCAAAGGCTACACCTATCTGCACTTGGGCAACGGCCCTGCGAAATCCTAGGTCTCTTACGAACGAGCCGCCGCTGCTTGCTCCCTGTATACCCGGGCGAGTTGAACGTATTTTTCGGCCCAGTGTTTGATCTCGGATTGTTCAGCTAGGGACAACGTGCGGACCACTTTGGCGGGAGAGCCCAGCAGAAGTGAGCCCGGAGGGAATTTCTTTCCCCCGGTAACCAAACTGCCCGCTCCGATGATGGATCGGGCGCCGATCTCCGCGCCGTCGAGTATGACGGCGTTCATTCCCACCAGCACTTCGTCGCCGACGGTGCAGGCATGGAGAATGGCTTTGTGCCCGACGGTGACCAGTTCGCCAACTTGCGTGGGGAAATCGTCGGCGAGATGCACCACGCATCCGTCTTGGATATTGGACCTTGAGCCCACCGTGATCCGGTTGATGTCGGCCCGCAACACGCACTGGAACCAGACGCTGGATTCGTCGCCGAGCTCCACATCGCCGAGCACGGTGGCGTTAGGGGCTACAAAAGCGGAGGGGTGCAGCCGGGGTTGGGCACCGAAAAAGCGTGAGATCCGTTGGTCGAAAGTCATGGGCGAACATCTGGCCGGTTAAAACGTTAAAATCAACCGCCAAGCGGCTTGTATCCAAGGGTTTCGAGCCTGCAGGAATTGTTAGAGGAAATAGTTGACTTCGAATTTTTGCGCTGGCAGAACTCGCACAGCTCGGTTTGCGGACCCGCCGATCGATCATCCAGCACACCCACCCAACTCCAATTTATTTGATCAAATGAACAAGGCAGAACTCGTTGAGGCAGTCCAAAAAACCCTTGGCAAAGACACCAGCAAAGCTCAGGCAGAGCGCGCCGTGGAAGCGGTGGTGGACGGCATCAAAGGGGGCCTTAAAAAAGGGAAGCCTGTGCAGCTCGTCGGCTTCGGCACTTTCAAAATCGCCAGCCGCAAAGCTCGCACCGGCATCAATCCAAAGACCGGCGAGAAAATCAAAATCAAGGCTTCGAAGAGCGTTAAATTTTCTGCGGGCAAGGATTTGAAGTCCAAGCTCAAGTAAGGGTTTCCCCCTCGCATCCCCCGAGAGACCCCGTTTCGCGCTCATTGCGAAACGGGGTTTCTCACGTACGCGACTTGATTCCGGGGAGGCGCGGACGCCGGTGGCGAATGAGGCTCCGTTTGGACTGTGATGAGAGATTTTTTGAGCCGCTTTTTGGAGGGCTGAGCGAGGGGTGGCCTGGATCCTGCTGAAATGTAAGAATTCGTCTTTGCCGTGTTTAAGTTTCCTCTTGAGAAAAAGATTTTTGCGCGCTTGTTGCTTGTCAGTCTCGTTGGAGGCGCGACGGTCGGGTCCTTGCTGTGGAAGAGCTTGGTTGGGGTGCAGAATTATCGGCAGGAAAGCCAAGCCCACCTCTATCTCTATCGCATCGGCCGGGTCCGTTCCACGCTGCTGGAGGCCGATGCGGCCGCAACCGCCTACGCGCTGCATGGCGATGATAGTGCCTTGCTGCGTTACAATGAGGCAACTTCCAGGATTCTAAAAGACTTCCAAGAGTTGGAGGTTTTACTTGAAAAACGCGGGGAAAAACCGGCGCCGTTGCGTGACGCCATCGGCGCGCGCCTAGCGAGCCTGGCGACGCTGGTAGACATTCGCCAACTCCAGGGCTTTGATTTTGACCGCCTCAGCGACGCAGCGTTCCGCGGTGCATCCGAGATGAGCAAGCTGTTGCAGGTCGTCGACGATTTCGACGCGGCCGGGCTGTCCAGGATCCCTTTTTATGCAGAGGAAGCGGCAGGCAATCGCAGGGAGCTCCTCGTTGTGGGGCTCTGTGGCGGCAGCCTTTGTCTCTTCCTCTTGGGAGGGATCGCTTCCCTGATGTTTTCGGACCTAAGGGGAAGGCGCCAAATCGATGCGGATTTGTTTGAGAGTGGGCAGCTCACCCGTCGCCTTTTGGAAAGCAGCGGGGACGGTATTCTTGTTCTCGATTTGGAGGGGCGAATCATTTCAGTCAATCCAGAGACCCATCGTAAATTGGAGCTTGAGCAGCCCCATGACGCACACAACCTGCTCTGGCAGGACCTCTGGGCAGACGAGGCCAAGGAGCTGGCCATCAGGGCTTTGGCGCAGGCTAAATCGGGGGCTGTGGGGGCGTTTCGCGGATACTGCCCGAGTTTAAAGGGAGCCCCCCGCTGGTGGGATGTACAGGTTTTGCCGTTGGCCGGGACCCACAGCTCTCTAGAGCGTCTCTTGGTTGTGGCCCGCGACATCACTGCGCTGCGCTGGGCGGAGGAAAAGTTCCGCATGATTTTCGAGCAATCGGCCGAAGCACATCTGCTCTTTGATGAACACGGCGTGATCGACTGCAACCGGGCGGCCGTTCAGCTGCTGCGCTTTCCCGATAAGCTCGCTCTGTTGGCGATTCCTTTTGCCCGCCTCGCGCCGGAGTTTCAACCCGACGGGATTTCTTCTTTCGAGCGAGCGCTCGAGCATAGCCAGACAGCCAAGACTTACGGGGAGAGCCGTTTTGAGTGGTTTTTCCAGCGGATGGATGGGGAGTCGTATCCGGTGGAAGTGGTTCTCACTCCGGTGACTTTGGAGGGAACCCCAATTTTACTGGCCGTCTGGCGCGATCTTACCGATCGTAAACGGGCGGAGGCGGCTTTACGCGAAAGTGAGGAGCGTTTCCAAGCGTTCATGGAAAACAGCCCAACGGTGGCGTTTATTAAGGATGACGCAGGACGTTACCTTTATGTGAACAGACCTTTTGAGGAGCAGTTCGGCGTGAACTTCCGGCGCGAGCTGCTCGGGAAAACCGATGCCAACTGGCTTTCGCCTCAAACGGCGGAGGTCGTGGCGGAAGGGGAGCGGAAGGTCATTGCCACGGGCAAACCCATGCGGATGGTGGAGGTGGTTCCGATCCGGGACGGTGAACCCGCCGAATGGCTGCTCCTGAGGTTTCCCATGAAGACGTCCACGGGGCGCAAACTCATCGGCGGTGTCGGGGTGGATATCACCAATCAGAAACGGGCGGAGCGGATTTTGCGGGAGCGCGAAGCGGAATTTCGGGATTTGTTCGACGACGCACCCGTGGCCTACCACGAGTTGGACACGGAAAAACGGTTGACCCGTGTCAACGCTACGGAGTTGGCCATGCTGGGTTACACCGCCGAGGAAATGGTCGGACGCTCAGTCTGGGATTTCATCGTGGAGGAGCAGGGGGACGACATCATTCCTTTCAGCATGGCGAGCGAAATGCGGCTTGAATCCGCACAGCGCGTCTTTAGATGCAAAGATGGCTCCACGGTGCCTGTGCTCATGCGTCATAAGCTCATCACCGATTCCAACGGGGAAGTGCGCGGGATGCGGTCGACTTTGCAGGACATCAGCGCTCTTAAGCGCACGGAGCAGGAGCTCCGCACCGCCGAGGAAAAATACCGCAGCATTTTCGAGAACGCGAGCGAGGGTATCTTCCAAGCCACCGTTGATGGTAGGTTCTTGAGCGTCAATCCGGCGCTTGCCCGGATTTATGGTTACGAAACGCCCGCCGCCCTCATGCGGGAGGTGGGCAACATCGGGCACCAGCTATACTTGGATCCTGCCTGCCTGGATCAGTTGGTGGAAACCCTTCTAGCGATGGAGTCGGTGAGCGAGTTTGAGGCGGAGGTATACAGAAAGAACGGGTCAGTCATCCTCACATCCACTCAGGCGCGGGTGGTACGGGACGCTTCGGGATCGGTGCTTTATTTTGAGGGCACGGTGGAGGATATTACCGCTAAGCGGCAGACCGAATACGCGATTACTCGGGCCCGCGATGTGGCTCTGGAGTCGGTCCGGCTCAAGTCGGAGTTCTTGGCCAACATGAGCCACGAAATCCGCACTCCGATGAACGGGATTATCGGGATGTCGGGGCTTCTTCTCGACACGGAGCTCTCCGCCAAGCAGCGCGATTTCACTCAAACCATCTGCTCCAGCGCGGAGGGTTTGTTGACCATCATCAACGACATCCTCGACTTCTCAAAAATTGAGGCCGGGATGCTTGTGTTTGAAGAGATCGATTTCCATCTCGGCCCCGTCGTGGAAGGGGCGGTAGATCTACTGGCAGAGCGCGCTCTAGCCAAGCGCTTGGAGCTTGCTTCTCTGGTGCACAGCGACGTACCCGTCGGGTTGCGCGGCGATCCGGGCCGGCTGCGCCAGGTGCTCACCAACTTGGTCGGTAACGCCGTCAAGTTCACCGATCAGGGAGAGGTGGTGGCCCGAGTCCAAAAGCTCGAGGAAACCGAGCAGGATGTGCTCCTGCGCTTTTCGGTCAGCGACACCGGCATCGGGATTTCGCCCGAGCAGCAGGCCAGTCTTTTCCAGCCCTTTGTGCAGGCCGATGGCTCCACCACCCGCAAATACGGGGGTACCGGCTTGGGGTTGGCCATTTGCAGGCAGTTGGTGCTGCAGATGGGCGGGCATCTCGGTGTGGAAAGTCAGCTCGGCCAAGGCTCCATATTCTGGTTTACCGCTCGGTTCTCTAAACAAAATCAATTCATTGAGCCCGGGCAGGAGCGAAAAACCCTCGCAGGTGTGCGGGTCCTCATCGTGGACGATAACGAAACCAACCGCAAAATTCTGCGGCACCTGTTCGAGTCCTGGGGGCTTTCCCACGAGGAAGCCGCCAGCGGAGCGGAGGCTCTGGAAAAAATGCGGGCGAAAGAAGACGGCGCCCGGCAGTTTGATCTCGCCGTGCTCGACATGCAGATGCCCGAGATGAACGGCTTGATGCTCGCACGCGCCATCCAGGAGGACGCGTCGTTGCGCTCTACGCGTCTTGTCATGATGACCTCGCTGGATCGCCCGGATGACCCCGCCTTGATGCGCGATTTTGGGGTCGAGGCCTATCTCACAAAACCCTTAAAGAAGTCGCAGCTCTTTGATTGTCTCTCCCGGGTCATTTTTGGGCCGGGACTCGCGTCGCGCACCGCCATTCCCGTTCAAGTCCGTCAGGAGCCGGAGTCGGGCGGATCCGGGCTCGGTGCTCTGAAGATCCTCCTAGTGGAGGACAACGTTGTGAACATGAATGTGGCCCTCTATCAGCTCCAAAAAATGGGCTGCAGGGCCGACACCGCCGCCAACGGCCGGATGGCTCTCGCTGCGCTCCAAACCCAGGCTTATGACGTGGTCATTATGGACTGCCAGATGCCAGAGCTCGACGGATACGGGGCCACGCGTGAGTTGCGAGCCATGGAGCAGGGGGCGAAGCACACCTGGGTGATTGCCATGACGGCTCATTCCCTTGAGGGAGACCGGGAAAAATGTTTGGCGGCCGGGATGGACGACTACCTGAGCAAACCGGTGCGGCCCAACGACCTGCGGGCCGCTTTACTGCGTTGTCCCGTGCTGGTTCAGACCGACATCAAGCCCTTGGAGTCCATCCCGGGTGTGATCGATCCGGGGCTGCTGGCTGGGTTTCGCGAGATGGACCCCGACGGCAGTGCCGGCATGCTCACCAAGCTCATCGACCTGTTCCTTGAGAATACTCCCACGGTCTTGTCAGAGGCGCGCTCGGCGCTGAGCCAAGCCTCCGCTTCCCAGCTCGAGCGTGTCGCCCACATGCTCAAGGGCAGTTGCGCCAATTTTGGCGCCACCTCCATGCAGGACGCCTGTGCGCGGCTCGAGGAGCTCTGCCGACAGGGTTCATTGGACGGCGCCGATGAGATTCTTGCAGAAGTGGAAAAAGAGTTCCACTATGTGAGCTTGGCTCTCGAGCGTGAGCGACCTCCCGTATGAAAATCCTGATCGCTGAAGACGATCCCGTATCTGTAAAAATCCTGCAGTTCACCCTCGAACACTACGGTCATGAGGTGGTTTCGGCTGCGGACGGCGAAGAGGCTTGGCAGCTTTTCGACCGTGACCCAGTGCGCGTGGTCGTTAGCGACTGGATGATGCCGAGGGTCGATGGGCTGGAGCTTTGCCAGAAGGTGCGGAGCCGTCCCAAAACCGATTACACCTATTTTATCCTGCTCACCGCCATCAATACGGGCCGTGAAAATTTGAGGAAGGCCATGGACGCGGGGATTGACGATTTTCTTACCAAACCTCTGGACCGTGAAGCCGTCATGATGAGGCTGCGGGTGGCTGAGCGGATTCTGGAGTTCACCACGCAGATCCGGCAACTCAAGGAGCTCATTCCCATCTGTATGTACTGCAAGCGAGTTCGGGATGATCAGGATTACTGGCAGCAGGTGGAAAGTTACATCCACGCGCACACCGGTTCCAACTTCAGCCACGGCATCTGCCCCGAATGTTTCAACAAACAAATCGGGATTTTGCCTGCCCGTTCTGGGGTTCCCGTGATTCAGCCTTTCCAAGGCTGATTCCTTTCGCCGGAACACCCCGCTGCGGGAGGGTTCTGCGGCGATCCAGAGTTTTTCTGGGAGCTCCGGGAGAGTGCCCTTGCCGCTCTTCGTGGGTGTGATACCAGTGGCACACCGGAGGGGATATCATCCTGAAAGGCGGACTTGGATGTGATGGAAAGGGGAATGGGAAGACCACGAAACAAACTCGACAAGATGGGCGAAGCGCAGGAAGTGCTCGACCGGCTGCAGAACGAACCGCCCGGCTGGAAAAGAGAGCGGCTGCTTGCTCTCAAACACGGGTTGTCAGGAGAGATGAGCCTCAAGGAAGTCGGAGAGGCGTTAGGCCGGGCGCGCTCCTGTATCCAAAGATGGTTTGATCTCTACCGCAACCACGGGGTGGAAAGACTGCTTTGCAAGGAGCACGCCGGTGGAATCGAAAGCACGTTGAACGGTTCGGTCGCCCAGGCGAGG
>JBEIUI010000159.1:0-5281 GCA_040374425.1 Verrucomicrobiia bacterium
CACTAGCACGGGGACCACCAGCACGGGGACCACTAGCACGGGGACCACTAGCACGGGGACCACCAGCACGGGAACCACCAGCACAGGATCTTCGAACGGAAACGGGAATGGAAAATCGAACTCGAATTCCAATCCCCACGGCAACACAGGTGGCAAGAATGGAAAGGGATAAAAGGCGAGCGACGGGGTTCACCCTGATCGAGGTCCTGATCGCAAGCGCCATCTGCTCGATCATTCTTGTGGGCACTTTGCTAGGAGCCATCTCCCTGCAGCGCACGTTCGCTGCCAGTGAGTACTACGTCAACGAACAGGCCCAACAGCTTCGGTTTCTCGACTCGCTGTCGCTGGATCTGAGGAGAGCGTTAACCGTGACCCAGAGCAAAAGCCAGCCGAGCTTGGCCGCGCCCGACATCATTGAACTCACCATCCCCGATTTTTACACCGTTTCGCCCACCAATCCCTCCCAGTTTGTCCCCCGGGATCCGACCTTTACAAACGGCGCTGCGGTCTACGGCAACCCGTCCCAGAAGCCCCAAGTCCGGTATTTTGTGAGCGGCAAAGTGCTTTACCGGCGGCAGAGCGATTACGCGACGGGCACGCTAAAAACGGTCCAGAAAGCCCTTTGCAACGATGTCCAAGCTTTCTCGATCTCCTACGACAGCGCCGGGCAAGTGATCTCCACCTCGGTGACTTTCCTGCCGCGCTACCGGTGGAGCCTGGATGAAAACGCCGGGGTGCGTAACACGACCAAGACCTACACGAACACCCTGCTGCGGAACACCCGGCAAGTGAGCAGTATCCCCTAGGAACCGCATGAAAAGTTCTCTCCCGCTTTCCCTCCGAGGCAACGCGCTCGTGGTGGCGCTCATGATGAGCGGGATTCTGGCGTCGATGGCGGCGGCCACGACGTTGATCCTGCAAAAACGATTCCGGCAGGCACACCAGACTGCCGCGTGGCAGGAAGCCATGCTGGCCGCTGAAGCCGGGGTGGACTTGGCCATCAACGAGCTGCGCACCCAGCTCTACGACCCGGGCAGTGCGTTTCAGGGCTGGGAAACCCAAAACCCGGACGGCTCACTCAGCGCAACCGCCGCCACCGGGCTCGTTTCCGGCACCACCGCCTATTACACGTCCACCGTGTTTTTGAGGACCAGCGAAGGCGGCCAACGTTCGTGGTGCGAGGTGCAGATCGAAGCGCCCACCCTGCTCATCGAACCCAACACCAAGGAACAATGGTATCGGGTGCGGTCCCTGGGCATCGCGGAGGTCCCGGGCGGCGGAAAAGTGGCCGGCGACAAGGAAGACATCCAACTGCGCAAACTCGACCTCAAATACAACCGGCGCACGGGCCAATCGGTCAACGGCCGGCCCCAGGCGACCCGGATGGTGGAAGTGATCGTTAAACCGGTGGGGACGTTTCGCTTGGCGCTGCTGGCCGCCAACGAGATCAACATGAACAACCTCAACATCGTGGTGGATAGCTACGACTCGCGCGATCCCAGCAAGTCCACCAACGCCTTTTACGACCCGGCCAAACGCCAGGACAACGGGGATATCGCCACCAATGGCATCCTCATCTCCGCAGGCTCCGCCCACATCTACGGCGACGCCGCCACTAACGGAGGCACCGTGCTCAACTCCTCCAATGTGACCGGCGAAATCCGGGACGACTTTTTCCAGGAACTTTTCCCGGTCACAGCCCCGGTATTCGCGCCGGAAGCAGGCAGTCCCACCAGCGCACTGAGCACCACCGAGCTGGCGGCGACTCCCGTCAACCCGGCCAATTACCTGCTGAGCACGATCACTCTCGCCGGCTCCGAAAAGCTCACAATCACGGGCGCCGCCGATGGCAGCCCCACCTACGCCACGGTGGTGGTGTCCGGAGACATCAAGCTCTCCGGCCAATCCCAGATCATTCTGCAACCCGGGGTCAACCTACGGCTTTTCGTGCAAGGTAACGCGGACATCACCGGGCAGGGCGTCAGCAACCCCGGTAGTCCCCTTCAGTTCCAGCTCTACGGCTGCGACCCGGCCAGCGCCACCGGTACTCCCACCCAGAAAAATATCAAAGTCGCAGGGAACGGCGGACTCCGCGCCTGCGTTTACGCGCCCACATACGACATCACCCTTCTCGGAGGCGGGGTGACGGACTCAATCTACGGTTCGTTTGTGGGATACGACATCGGCATGACGGGCGTTCAGAGTGTGCACTACGACGAGGCGCTCGGCAGCGGCGGCTTGGTAAGCGATTACAAAGTGGCCAATTGGTTTGAAGACACCCGTTAGCGCCCGCAATGGGAGAACCCGTGGGTGAACCCGGGAATCGCCCCCTCTGCTGAGCCTCAATCCGGGAGTGGAAATGCGAAAAGAAACAGAGCTCTCTTTACGCGGGAAGCGGTGACCCTCGTGTCCGATGGAACTGGTCCCGTGGAGGCTGGTGCCGCTTTGGCGCAATCGCGGAGTAAGACCGCACCACGCAGCGGCCGCGCGGCTGTTGGGGAGATGGCGAGGGAGCTCAGCGCAGAGCCAGCGTGCGGTTTTGAGACCGACGCCTGAGATGGCGCACAGCCGATGGCAGTCGGCCTGCAGCTCGGGATTGGCGTCAAGATGGGATGCAATGGCGGCCGGTGGTCGAGCGCAGCGATACCAACGGAATCCAACGCGCAGCGTCCTGATGGGATGCCAGAGTTTCCCCGTTGCATTCTCTCTTGCGCCTGTGCCGGGAGTGCATGCCCGTAGACATGTCTTCGGCATTGCGACGCGCAGGCCGGTTCATGCGACGGCTCAACTCTCGCATGTGATCCATGATGGGATCACAGCTTCCCTGTTCCCAATACATCCCCACACGCCAATGATTGCAGCTTCGCTGTCTCCGATGCCCCCCCTAATCACCCCCAAGACTGATCCCGATCCGCGAACCTGACCTCTCCACGGTTTTAGGCGTAACCCGATCCCGGCTCGGCTCCGGGCGAAGCCTCTTTGCGGCGTAATGAGGATTCCACCAACGCCATGAGCCGCGCCTTGGTTTCGTTTGGAGGCGGCTGGGGCCGAAGGCTCAGCGCAAACACGGCGTTGAGTTTCCGGCATTCCCTCAGACAATCCTCGGCCCGTTCGCCGAAAAACTCCAGGGCCTCTTCAAACACCCGCATTTCCTCGGGGTCCAGAGCCCCCACCACCGCCATGCGGGCCATGTTTTCGAACTCCTCAAAATTCATCTTTGAATCCTTTAAGTCCGTCAGCGATTTTTTTCAGGCCCAGCTCCAGACGGGTTTTAATGGTGCCCAGGGGGATGTGCGTAAACGCGGCGATTTCCCGCTGACTCATGCCTTTGAAAAAGGCGAGGTCAATGGCCTGCTGCTGGGCGGGTGGCAAAAGCGCGATGATCCGAGCCAGCATCTGGCGCAGGTCAGCCGACTCGATATCGGCGTCCACGGTATTATGAATCCACGCATCGGGCTGCTGTTCGGTCTGTTGTTGGAGACGTTCCTCGGCTCGCATGTAACTCTGGCGCTTTCGCAACCGGTCAATGGAACGCCTCCGGGTGAGCGTCACAATCCAGCCCAGAGGTTTGCCCTTCTCGGGCGAGTAATTGCGGGCGTGTTTCCAGAGCTCCATGTAGATCTCCTGCAGCAAATCGTCCGCCTCGGCGTCGTTATGGATGATCCGCATAATCATCGCTTTTAACACGCCGCTGTAGCGGTCGTAGAGCTCGGAGAGCGCTTCGGGATCCTGCTCCTGGATCCTGCGCATGAGCCCCTCGTCGGAACAGACACTCTCCACACCCGGGCCTCCCGGTTCTTCGGATCCGCTGAGAGTCGCATTCGGAGTGTTCACTCACCCACCACTTCGCCGCGGAACGGGCGCGTGAGCGTAAAAAAAAGCGGTGGCACAACGTCCCCCTGCCATCCCGAGGACGACCCCGGGGAAGAGCGGCAGACATTGGTGATCCGCATTGAACCCCCGGGGCAGGGTCGTTAGCGTCCCGCACCTTATGAGCACGCTCAACAAGAAGTTCCCGCGCCTGTTGCCCGAATCCATCCGCAAAAACATGCGTGTCGCGGACCTGATCGACACAGCATTCAAAGCCTACAATGGCGGCCGTTTGGCCGAAGCCTGCCGATTGTTTACTCAGAAAATGATCGCCGCCGAAGGCACGGTCGGCATGTCGCTCACCGGGGCGCTCACCCCCGCCGGACTCGGCAAAGCGGCCATCATCCCCCTTCTCAAAGCCGGGTTCGTGGACTGGATTATTTCCACCGGCGCCAATCTTTACCACGATCTCCATTACGGCCTGGGCATGGAGCTCTACGCCGGGTCGCCTTTCCTCAACGACGTGGATCTGCGCCACGAGGGCGTGATCCGCATCTACGACGTGCTTTTTGACTACGACGTGCTCCTGGACACCGACGCCTTTGTGCGACAGGTCATCCAAGGCCCCGAGTTCCAGCGCACCATGGCCACCGACGAGTTCCATTACCTGCTGGGCCGGTACGTCTATGAACGGGAAAAAAAGCTCGGCATCAAAGAAACCAGCGTCCTCAGCGCCGCTTACCAATACGGGGTGCCCATTTTCACCAGTTCCCCGGGCGACAGCTCCATCGGAATGAACGTCGCCGCCATGGCGTTGCGCGACTCCAAACTGCTCATCGACGTCAACCGCGACGTCAACCAGACCGCCGCCATCGTTTACGCCGCAAAATCCAGCGGCGCCACCTCCAGTGTGTTTATCCTCGGAGGCGGTTCCCCGAAAAACTTCATGCTCCAGACCGAGCCGCAGATCCAGGAGGTCATGGGCATCGAGGAGCGCGGCCACGATTATTTCCTCCAATGCACCGATGCCCGCCCTGACACGGGTGGCCTGAGCGGCGCGACCCCGGCCGAGGTGGTGAGCTGGGGCAAGATCGACCCCGACAACTTGCCCGACTGCGTGGTGTGTTACGCGGATTCCACGATTACGCTGCCGCTTATCACCGCCTACGCGCTCAGCAAAGTGGCGCCCCGCAAACTCAAACGGCTCTACGACGCACGCGACACCCAATACCAGGCGTTGCGCGATCAGTATTTCATGAGCGGGCGCGTGGAGAAAATCGAACACCGCACGGACCTCAAAAAGACGACGAAACAGAAGGCCAAGCAAAAGCCCGGGCAGAAGCCCAAGAAAGGGCGCTCGGGACGTTCGGTGACCGGCACAGCGCGGGGATGAGCCGGAGGCGGGGAGAAAGGGGTCAGGGGTCTGTGGGCTGGCAAAGAAGCTCCGACTTCTGACAGTGTGAGTAACGGA
>JBEIUI010000046.1:0-22743 GCA_040374425.1 Verrucomicrobiia bacterium
AAGGGCGAGAAGGGCGAGAAGGGCGAGAAGGGCGAGAAGGGCGAGAAGGGCGAGAAGGGCGAGAAGGGCGAGAAGGGCGAGAAGGGCGAGAAGGGCGAGAAGGGCGAGAAGGGCGAGAGCGTTTGTGCAACGGTTTCTGGAGAGGGGAGGCTTCCGTGGAGGCTTGGTTTGCTTGGAGAGTTGGCTTCTGTGGAAGATCCATTCCCGGAGGGAATGGCAGCCGGTGGTCGAGCGAAGCGACAGCCCCGGAATCCAACGCCCGCATGCACGCACCTCGGAGGGGTGCCAGAGATCATGCAACGGCGCGGCCGCCCAGCCGGGGCTGACAGCCCCACGCCGCATTCACCAAGTCAAGGGGGGGGGCTTTTTAGATCCACGCATCCGGGGAGGACAATCCGCCGTCGGCCAACTTCAACGCTTTCTGCCCGGGGCACCGTGGGGCAGAGCACGGTTCCAGCACGCCAACGAACCCGCAACGCAGGGATGACCAATCACAAGCACTAGCCATGATGGAGGGCCGAGAACGATGACCGCGTGGGGGGATGGATGCGCTCCGAAGTGCCTTTCCACCGGGCCGGGCACGCAACCTAGGAATCCCACGGTGGCGCTTTCCGGCGTGCCCATCCAAGGAATGAGCTTGGCCCATGCTGTTGCGGCCATTGAGTTCATGGTGGAAGAGGGCACCCCACATCATGTGGTCACGGCGAACCTCGATAGCCTCGTTCACTGCGGGAGTGATCTGGAGTTGAGCCAAATTTTTCGAGAGGCGCATTTGGTGCTCGCGGACGGGATGCCTTTGGTCTGGGCGGCGCGTTGGCGGGGAACGGCGCTGCCGGAGCGCGTGGCCGGTGCGGATCTGGTCCCCAAGCTTCTGGCTCTCGCCGAGGCCCGCGGTTACCGGGTGTTTTGGCTTGGCGGCAATGAACACGCATCCCGGGGCATGACCGCGCACGTCGCAAAATTTTATCCCCGGCTTTCAACCCTGGAAACCTATTCGCCGCCTCCCGCCGCGCTTGAGGCCATGGATCACGCCGAGATCAAACACAGGATTCGCCGAACCCTGCCGCATCTGCTCCTGGTGTCCTTTGGGTGTCCGAAACAGGAAAAGTGGATTGCGCGCCATACTTCGGATCTGCAGGTGCCGGTGTGCATTGGTGTCGGAGCGAGCATCGACTTTTTGTCGGGACTGATCCCCCGCGCCCCGGCTTGGATGCAGGCGGCTGGGTTGGAATGGTTCTATAGGGTCTGCCGCGAGCCGCGCCGTCTTGGCCCGCGTTATGCCCGGGATCTGTGCTGGGTCGCCGGTTGGATTTTCCGATCCTTGAGCGACCCAGTGTTCCGCAGAACCAAAACCCCGCACCCCGAACCCCCCGCCGATTCGGCTCCGTCGCCTGCGGAACGGACCGGGTAGCGTCTCTCTCGGGGGGCGATCTAACTGACGACAAGCAACGGGTTGAGTATGCGGAGACCTTGGAAACATGGAGCCGGTTTGGTGCCGGGATCGCGCAAGGCCGGGCGGATCCTAAGGCGGCGCTTTAAGGCCCGAATTGGGCGTGCCCAACGGGGGAGTTGGGTTCTCTTTTCAAAGCAGCAATCGGAGCCTGACCCAAGCCCAAATTCTTCCCCGCAGGCTGATCCAGCCTCAAAAAAAACCCTAACACGCTCGGGAAATCCGCCCGTCCTGTGACGAGGGCCCGTCATGACATCGGCCCGTTCCTCATTTCAGCCGGCAGCCGCTTCGCGTGTTTTCCGGCCATCAAAGGGTTCCTAGGGGAAAAGAACCTCCAACAGGCGCGCCGTGGCGTTTTTCCAGCTAAACCGGCTCTGGATCCATTCGGGTGCCTTCAAATGCGCACTTTCGCAAAACGCTGGGTTCTCTCGGGCCCTGCGCATTTGTTCGAGGAGATGCGCGGAATCGGGTTGAAGCATCCATCCGTTTGCGCCGGCCTGGATGGTGGCGGTTTTGGTGCTTCGGACGGGGAGCGCGAATTGCCGGTCGGTGAAGTCATCGGTCGGGCCGCCCGCGGTGCAGATCACCGGCGTGCCGCAAGCCGCCGCTTCGAGGGCGGGGAGGTTGAAACCTTCGGCGCTGTAGGGGGACACATAGACGTCCGCCGCCTGATACAGCCGGGCCATGTCCCGAGTGTTCAAAGTTTGGCCGAGATAGATGAGCCGGTCTTGCACCCGCTGGAATTCGGCCTCGCTGAGTCCCGAGGCGTGCTGCTGGAGCAGATCCAGCGAGGGATAAAGCGCGTCGAGCCCTTTCATCACCAGTTGGATATCGGGATATTCCAGACTGAGCTGCGCGAACGCCTTGAGCAACGGCGCCAGGCCCTTGTTGGCCGTCATTGAGCCGATACAGAGGAAAGTGAATCCCTCAAGGCAGAAATCCCTGCGTAACGATTCGCGTTCGTCCGGAGACAGCGGATGGAAAACGCGGGGCGCAACCCCGTGCGGCACGACGGCGACTCGCTGCGGATCCGCTCCCCCTTGAATGAATCCGGCTTTCGACCACTGGGAAGGCGTGACGATTTGTACGGCCTGGTGGGCCATGGCGCGCTGCAGCGTCTGTCCGTTGGCCATGTAGTTGTCCGGGATGCACCCGAACTCCGAGGTGCCAAAGACGCAGGTGCGCGGGGCCGCGGGGGAAGGGGAACAGTCATACGGAAACGTGATCCGCAGCACGGCGTCCGCCCGGGTATCGGCTCGGGCCGTGGGAATGGCGCGGAGGGCTTGCTCGTCGATGGGATCGAGTAGGCCCGTGGTCTCTTTCCAGTCCGGACGCACAAAGGGCATGTCCCGGTGCACGACTTGGAGCCCGGGAATCTGGAGTAATTCGAGGAGCTGGTAGTGGTTGACCAGCGCGTAGGAATGCGGAATGAAGCGCCATCCCTCGACAAGGAGCGTGCGGTCGTAACCCATGCGGTGGAGTGTGGGGTGGGGGCCGGCGGCGGGTCAACTGTCCCGCTTCGCGGAAACGCTCGGGCCTAGTCTGAGACAAACCCGCGCACGTTCTTGGAATGGATATGGAGATTGTTGATTCGGTAGGCGCGCGTCGCCGTTTTGAGGTAGGGAATCGAGCGCCCGGCTTCGTCCTGGATGACTTCAAACGTGTATGCGGCCGGATTAAACAGGCAGCTTTCGTTGATGAACCCCACGGTGTCGGTGCCGCCGCTGTTGCGGGGATCCACTCCCCCGAGGTATTGGCCCAGTGCCGCGGCGTCAAACAGGGAGTTGAACGCCTCGATCTGACGGGAATAAGCTTCCGGGTCGGTGGTTTGATGGCCGCGCTGGCTGACCAGCGGATGGGGATAATCGCGGGGCACAATCGGCAGGGAACCAAATTGGGTGGCGCCGTGCATTTGCCGGTAACCAGCCAGGAGCGCCATGTCATTGAGACCCGGCGCGGCAACGCCCTGGAAGGCGCTCGCGATGAAGCGGGTAAGTGAGGCCAGGGATTCTGCTGCGCGCAGATACATAAAGCCCGGGATACAGCGTTGGTCGTTGTCGAACGTCCCCGCGAGCTGCGGGTAATGCGCCTTGAAAACCGGGAGCAGTTTCTCAAGATCCACGTACAAAGTGACATCGTTCTCAAGGTGGAACACGTGCTGTAATGCGCGGTCTTCCATGAGGGATTGCAGAACAAAAAACCGCTCCGTCGTGTAGGTCCAGAAGCCGTCCCGGAAACTGCGGTCGAGCGTGGAGCGCCGTTCAAATTCCCGGTGCGCCTCGCTCCGGGCCAGCGACTCACAAGTCACGGGTTCCACTTGCCATGCGGGTTCCAGAGGAAACCCGGCCAGCGCGTCCCGGCCCGCCACGAGGTAGATCGGGCAGGTGTTAAAAAGCCGCGCCTGCCGGAGCGTATCGCGGGTATAGGCAGGGATGGCGGGGCCGAGATGGACAAAAACCAAGCTGTGTTCCGGGGGCGGGTTCATAATTCCAAGCCACACGCCAGGGCGCGTTTGCAGTAAGCGGAGGCGTGCACGAGCATGACGGCACCTATTCGGAACCGGTGAGCGCTTCAACGGGAATTTCACGGGTCAACCCGGGGAAACGCGATTTCAAGCCGTGACTTCTCGCAGCGCGCTGCTTTTTTGGGGTGTGTCGGCACGCAGCGTTACGCCGATCCGCGACCATCCCCTTCATCCCGTGAATTTGATCGAGCAAGCTGTTGAACTGCACGCTGCGGGCCAGTGGGGTGCGGCGGAGGATTTGTATCGCAACGCTTTGGAGCAAAACCCCGAGAACCCCGATGCGTGGCATGGGCTGGGGGTTCTGGCCCATCAATGCGGCCAGGGGGAACAGGCGGTGGAATGGATCCAGCAGGCGCTCGAGCTCGCCCCGGAGCAGCCCGTGTTCTGGAACGACTTCGGGGAGGCTTTGCGCGGTGTTGGCCGGATGGAGGACGCCCTGGAGGCCTACGAACGGGCGTTGGCTCTGCGCGCCGCGTTTCCGGAATGCCTCGTCAACATCGGAGCGGTTTTGGGCGTGCTCGAGCGGACGGACCAAGCTCTGTCCCGGTTCCAGCAGGCGCTGGCGCTGAAGCCAGAAGACCCCGGGGCGTTGACTCAATACGGCTTGGTGCTTTTGGGCGCGGGCCGCGCGGACCAGGCGGAGGCTTTGCTAAGGCGTGCCAGCGTTGCGGCGCCGCAGTCCGTGGAACCCCACTTTCATCTCGCCTCGGCGCTGGAGAGCCTTGGCAAGGATCCGGAAGCCCTCGCGGTTTACGAGCGGTGCTCGCAGCTCGGCCCCAAAGTGGCTGCCGTGTGGAATCGCTGGGGGCTGGCGCTCCTGCGTTGCGGTCGCCTTGAGAGCGCGGCGCGGGTATTCGCCCAGGGCACAGCGTGTTCCGGCAACCTGGCGCAGTGTTTCCGCAACCTCGGCCAGACCTTGCACCGCTTGGGGCGAAGCAGGGAGGCGCTTGAAGCCTATGAAAAAGGCCGGGCGTTGGCCCCGGAAGAGCCGGAGTTGCAGAATGAGCTCGGTATTGTTCTCAAGGATCTGGGCCGGTTTGCCGAGGCCGCGCAATGTTTCCATCAAGCTCTCGCGCTGAATCCCGGCCTGACTTCCGCGCTCAACAACCTGGGAGCCGTGTGTAACGAACTCGGACTCACCACCCAGGCTCTGGAATGTTTCAAGGTGGTCCTTGAGCGGAAACCCCAGTCGCCGGGCGCCCTCAGTAACATCGGGAAAATCCTCAAAGACCGCGGCCAAGCCCGGGAGGGCGTGGAGTATTACAGACGCGCCATCGCGTTGGATCCCGCCAACACAAACCTTCAGCACAACCTGCTCCTCGGACTCCAGTATCTGGCCGGGGAAAACCCTGCCGCCGTTTATAAAGCCCATGCCGACTGGGGCCGGCGCCTGCTTAAACAACTTCCTCAGAAGGCGCCTCCTCCCTTTCCCTACAAGCCCGCGTCGGCGCGGCTTCGCGTGGGGTATGTTTCCGCGGATTTCTGTCTGCACCCGGTTGCCGCCTTTCTTGAGCCGCTTCTTGCCCGGCATCAACGCGACCAGTTCGAGGTGATTCTATACAGCGACGTGCGGAGCCCTGACCGGATGACCGAGCGGATCCGTTCCCGGGCGGAGCATTGGCGGGAAACGGCTGGCTTGGATGCGGTCGCTCTGGCGGAACTCATCCGACGCGACCAGGTGGACATTCTCGTCGATCTGGCCGGGCATACGTCGGGAAATCGGTTGGAGGTTTTTGCGAGAAAACCTGCCCCGGTCCAAGTGACATACCTGGGTTACCCGGGCTCCACTGGGCTGCCGACCATGGATTACCGGGTCACGGATGTTGTGGCGGATCCCGAGGGACTGACTGACGCATTGCATTCGGAAAAACTCCTGCGGTTGGGCCGTTGCGCATGGTGTTTCTCTGAGCCGTCGCCGTCGCCCGAAGTGGGCGAGCCGCCTTTTCGCCGAAACGGCTTTGTGACCTTTGGGTGTTTTAATCAGATGGCCAAATGGAACCCGGAGCTTTTGGAGGATTGGGCTGCGATTTTGCAACGGGTTGCTGGGGCGCATCTTAAGCTGAAGGCGCGTTCCCTGCTGGATCCGGAGGTTTGTCGGGAGCTCACCGAGTTTTTTGTGCAGAGGGGCATCGCCTCGGAGCGGCTGGAGTTCTCAGGGTTTGCGCCCACGGCGGAGGCGCATCTGGCTGAGTATCAGCGGGTGGACATCGGGCTCGACAGTTTCCCGTATCACGGCACCACGACCACCTGTGAGGCGCTTTGGATGGGCGTGCCAGTGGTCACTCGAATGGGAGCGGCCCATGTGAGCCGGGTCAGCGGCAGCCTGCTGGATGCCGTGGGGCTGAGCGAGTTGGCCGGGCAATCCGGCATCGAGTACCGGGACATCGCGGTTCAACTCGCGGCGCAGCCGGAACGTCTTGCGGGCCTCCGGGCAGAGTTGCGCGAGCGAATGACCCGTTCGCCGCTGATGGATGCCGCCCATTTTGCGGCTGCCATCGAGGCGTGTTTTCGGCGGGCCTGGGGTGCAAAGTGAGCGGAGCACTCACCCTTCCCCCATCTGATCCCGCTCGGCTGCGGCGTCCCTAGGCGAAAGGGTGCGGGCGTCTCTCCTTCATACGAAACCTGTCGGACCGAATGAGCCCGCTCCCGGGTATCAACCAAACCAAGCGATAAGCCCCATCAAACTCTCTCTCTCCCGCCGCCTCCGGGCGTTTTTTGACTCGGTTTGCCTTCTCCTCTCCCTAGTTCCCCTCCGACCGGTTCCCTTGCAGGCGCTCGAGTCCATGGATGCGCTGTCGAACATGCCGAGCCAACGGGAGGCCGAGTGCCGGTGACGAAGCCCGGGTTCCGGCAGCCAGACCGACAGCACAAAAAACTCGTTGCGAGGGGGAGGTGCGACCCAGACATTGTCCCACCGGAATCCCTCCTCTTTTGGGGCTAATAAAGGGGTCCTCTCCGAGGTTACGTGCTGGAGCTTCCGAGCTTGCCGAATTCGGGGTTGCCCGTAAGCATTCGGGACCGGATACGTTTACCCCCTTTCTATGCCACTGATTCAAAGCCAGCAGCTCCAGTCCGATTACGACGCCGTCATCGTGGGTTCTGGTGCCGGCGGCGGACAGACCGCCTACACCCTCACCTTGGCGGGCTTTAAATGCCTGATTCTCGAGGCCGGTCGCAATTATGATCCGGTGACGGAAACCGCGATGTTCCAGCGTCAGGACCAGTCGCCGCTGCTCGGGGCGGCGACTCCGGATAAACATTTCGGATTCCACGACGCCACCGTGGACGGCGGCTGGTCGGTGCCCGGGGAACCTTACACCCAGGCCTCCGATAAACCTGAGGAACAGTTCTCCTGGTGGCGGGCAAGGATGCTCGGGGGGCGCACCAACCACTGGGGCCGAATCTCGCTGCGCAACGGGCCCTATGATTTCAAGCCCTACAGCCGGGACGGCCTCGGGTTCGACTGGCCCATCGACTACGCCGACGTGGAGCCCTACTACACCAAGACGGAGTTGTTGGTTGGCGTTTATGGCACCAATGAAGGCCTCGAAAACACGCCCGACTCGCCTCCCGGCGTGTTGCTGCCACCGCCCAAGGGCCGCGCGGCCGAACTCCTAGCTCAAAAACACGGACGCAGCCTCGGAATCCCCATCCACCCCATCCACCGCGCCGTGCTTACGCGGGCCTTGGACGCTGACACCATTCCAGCCAAGCTGCACCCGAACAATCCCCGGGCTCAGCGACTGGTGGCCCAATCCATGCGGGAGCGCGCGGCGTGTTTCTGGGCCACGCCCTGCGGGCGCGGCTGCTCGATCAAGGCCAACTACCAGTCTACCACCGTGCATCTGCCGCCGGCGCTGGCGTCGGGCAACCTCGACATTCTGCCCAACGCCCATGTGCGCGAGGTGCTTGTCGGAAAAGACGGGAAAGCTGCAGGCGTGCTTTTCATCGACAAGACCACCGGCGCGGAGATGCGGGTCAAGGGCCGGGTGGTGGTGCTGGCGGCCAGCTCCGGAGAGACCGCGCGGATCCTGCTCAACTCCAAGAACGCGCAGTTCCCCCAAGGCGTAGCTAACAGCAGCGGCTTGGTGGGCCGTTACATCATGGATACCGTGGGCACGGGGGTCCACGGCCAGATCCCGCTGCTCGAAAACCTGCCTCCGCACAACGAGGACGGCGCCGGCGGTTCGCATTTTTACGCCCCTTGGTGGCTTTATCAGCAGCAAAAGGCGGGCAAACTCGACTTCGCCCGCGGATACCACATTGAGATGGGCGGCTCCCGGGGAATGCCGGGCTCGGGCAGTCCAGTCCCGGAAGACTTGCTCCAAGGCGCTTTCGGCACCCCGCTCAAGGAGGCCGCTAGGCGGTATTACGGTTCGTTTGTGGGCTTTTCCTGCCGGGGCGAGATGATACCCAACGAGGGCTCCTTTGCGGACCTTGATCCCGAGGTCAAAGACCGCTGGGGGGTGCCCGTGATGCGCTGGCACTGGAAATGGAGCGACCACGAGCTGAACATGGCCCGGCATGCCCAGCAGACTTTCTCTGAACTCATCGAGGCCATGGGCGGCACCGTGCGTTCCCGCAAACTGGAAGATCCCCGCAAGACCATTGAGCAGGGCGGAAAAATCATCCACGAGGTCGGCGGCGCGTTGATGGGGGCCGATCCGAGGAAATCCGTGTGCAATGGATGGAACCAGACTTGGGATGTCAAAAACCTGTTCCTCTGCGACGCCTCACCGTTTCCCTCCAACGCCGACAAGAACCCCACGCTCACCATTATGGCGCTCGCCTGGCGGACGGGCGATTACATCCTTGAACAAGCCCGCAAGGGCGATCTCTAGCTCTTCATCCCCCCATTTTTTTTCCCATGTCCGACTCCACGCCTTTTTCTGCCGAACCGCTGCGGATGTCCCGGCGGGAACTGCTCCAATGGTTCACTGCGGCAAGCGCATCCCTTGCCTTGGGGCAGTGGACGGTGTCCGCCGACGCCGCCGAGTCTCAAGCCAAGGGATACGGCACCGACCCGGACCTAAGTAAGATCTACAAACCCGGCGACTTCTGGCCGCTTACCTTCGACGACGCCCAGCGTAAAACCGTCGCATCCCTGGCTGACGTGATTCTGCCCGCGGACCACCTCGGACCCGCAGCCAGCGCCCTGGGAGTTCCGGCGTTTCTGGACGAGTGGATCAGCGCTCCTTACCCGCAGCAAAAAGGGGATCGCCCGGTGATTTTGGATGGGCTCCAGTGGATTGAAGCAGAGTCCCAGCGCAGGTTCGGAATGGACTTCAGCGCGGTCACGGACGCCGAGCGCCATCAAGTCTGTTCCGATATCGCTCAGCCGCCCGCAGCGAAGCCTGAGTGGAAAAGTGCGGCCCGGTTTTTTGCGCGGTTCCGCGCCCTATGCAGCGCCGCCTATTTCGCGACGCCTGAGGGCTGGAAGGCGATCGGGTATGTCGGCAACGTGCCGACGGTCACCTTTGACGGCCCGCCTCCGGAAGTGCTCGCGCGGCTCGGGGTGGAGCAGACCGTGCGATAAAGGCTTGGTAGCTTTTCTGAGTTGGGCCGGAGCCCGGAGCGCGTCCGGGAGTCGCGCTCAGCCGCACGATTGACGCCGCTGGGTTTCACTCGCCGGCCTCCTCAGGAATCGCTCTGGTTTTGCGCCGATGCCCGGGACATTTTTAACCGTCCATTTTCCCGCGATGACTCCCGAGGTAATTGAAAAAATCCGCGCCCTGACCCCCGACCTCAGAACCGAACGTCCCCGGCGCCCTTCCGAGCCGCTCGGCGGAGTTCCCGGTGCCGCACGGACGCTTGATAAATGCCGAGCGACGCTGCTGGGTGTGCAGGGCGATTACGAATTTGACTGTCCTTTTGACCGCCGCTGGATGAGCCGGGTGGGTATCGATGCGGGGGCGTTCCGCGACTACGTGGCCACGGGCGCCTCGGATGCGCAGGTCGCCGCTTGGCTGGAGGCAGGGGTGAGGGGTGAGGCAAATGCCTCTGCCAAGTTTACAGCTGCCCTTCAGGGCCCAGCTCGTGTGGGCTGGCAACCGGGCGGCGGACCTCGCGCGAGACATCCAGCCCTGCTGCCGCAACTCCGCGCAGCGGAGGCCTATTCCTCACTGCCCCCCTGATCCCTTATTTAAGAGCGGCTTCGATCGCCCGGGTCAGTTCCTGAGAGTCCGGTTCTGTTCTCGAGTCGAACCGGGCCTCGAGAGTTCCTTTGCGATTGATCACGAATTTGGAGAAATTCCATTTCACCGGCCCTGGGAAAGGCGATTGGGCGCCGGTCAAAGCGGTGTAAAGGGGATGCGCGTCGGGTCCTTTGATGGAGAGTTTGTCAAAGAGCGGAAAACTCACATTGAACCGGGTGGAGCAGAACTCCTTGATCTCGGCGTTGTCGCCCGGTTCCTGTGCGCCGAAGTCGTTGCACGGGAAACCGAGCACGACCAGGCCTGCGTCCTTGAATTTCTGGTAGAGCGCCTCCAGCCCCGTGTATTGGCGGGTGTAACCGCACTGGGATGCGACATTGACGATGAGGAGGGCTTTGCCTGCGTAGGTTTTGAGGGAGGTTTCTTTTCCGTCGATATCCCGAAGCGGGATCCCGTAGAGCGGGGAATCAGCGGCTTGAAGGGTGGTTGCCGCAGTGCAAAAAACCAGACCAAGGGCGAGCAAAGGGGGGAGCTTCATGGAGCCATCAAAAGCCGGTTTACGGGTCCGTGTCAACGGGGCCTCTCAATGGGCGCACGCAAGGGCTCTGGTGCGTGTCATTGACCGGTTCCGGTCGAGGCCTTAGCTTGCCCGCCTTTTCTTCAAATCCTGCCGCGACGATGAGCCAGAATTACAAAGACACCTTGCACCTGCCCAAAACCGAGTTTCCGATGAAAGCGGATTTGGTCAAAAGGGAGCCCGAACGCTTGAAGCGCTGGGAGTCGGAGGGTCTTTACCGGAAGATCCAAGACGCCCGGGCCGGGGCGCCGAGTTTTGTGCTCCATGACGGGCCGCCCTTTGCCAACGGCGACGTGCACATGGGCACGGCCCTCAACAAGGTCCTCAAAGATCTGGTGGTGAAATCCAAATCCATGGCGGGGTTCCGTGCCCCTTTCGTCCCGGGTTGGGACTGCCACGGGTTGCCGATCGAGTTCAAGGTGGTCAAGGAATCGCGCGGGTTGTCGCCCGCCGAAGTGCGTCGGCGTTCAGAGGAATACGCCCGCAAATTCATCGACATCCAACGAGGCCAGTTCAAGCGACTCGGGGTGCTGGGCGAGTGGGAAAACCCGTATCTGACCCTGGCCCCCGGTTACGAGGCGGAGATTCTCCGCGCGTTTGCCAGGTTCGCGGATCTGGGGCTGGTTTATCAGTCCAAAAAACCCGTGTATTGGAGCACCGGCGCGCAGACCGCGCTGGCTGAGGCGGAGGTCGAATACGCGGACCGGGTGGATCCCGCCATTTTCGTAAAGTTTCCGATCGTCAACGGCCCGCTGGGCGAGCTGGCGAGTATGGTGATCTGGACCACCACTCCTTGGACCCTGCCGGCCAACGTGGCTATCGCCGTGCATCCCCGCCAGCGTTATGTGGTCCGCGCGTTTCGCAAGAAACCGACCGCGGAAACCGATGTGCCGGGTGCTCCCGCGTGGTTTGTGATCGCCGAACCGTTGGTGCCGGCATTTTTGGAGGCCGCCGGATACGAGGAGGTTGCCATTGAGGGCGGTGCTCCTGAGGCAGCCGCTGATTGGCTTTCTGGGGGGATGACCGGGGAACAGCTCGCAGGAAACGAAGCCCGGCATCCGTTTCTTGACCGGACCGCGCGGATCATCACCGCCGAGTTTGTTACCATGGAGAGTGGCACCGGCCAGGTGCATATTGCTCCGGGACACGGCGCTGACGATTACCTGGCGGGCATCCAGAACGGGTTGCCGATTCTTTCGCCCGTGGACGAGCACGGCCGGTTTACCGAGGAGGCCGGGATGCCGCTGTGGTCGGGCAAATACGTGTTTGATGCGAACAAGGAAGTCGTCCAGCACCTTCGGGAAAACGGGACGCTGCTCGGGGAACAGATCTACAAACATTCCTACCCGCACTGTTGGCGTTCGAAAACGCCCATCGTTTTCCGCGCAGTGGAACAGTTTTTTATCCGGATTGACGCCGTGCGTCAGGCGGCTTTAAGCGCCATTGATGAGGTGCAGTGGATCCCGCACTGGGGCCGCAACCGCATCCACGGCACGGTGGAATCGCGTCCGGACTGGTGCATCTCGCGGCAGCGTTCGTGGGGGGTGCCTTTGCCCGTGTTTTACGAGGAGAACGGCACCCCGATTCTGGACGGGTCGCTGGCGCGGAAAGTGGCGGACATTGTGGAAAAAGAGGGGACCAACGTCTGGTTTGAGCGGGACGACGCGTGGTGGGTTGGGGCACTGGGTTTGGCGGCGGGTGTGACTCGGCGCAACGACACTCTGGACGTGTGGATTGACTCCGGGGTGTCGCACGAAGCGGTGCTGCGCAAACATCCCGAGCTGCAGTGGCCGGCCGACCTTTATTTGGAGGCCACCGACCAGCACCGGGGCTGGTTCCAGTCCTCGCTGATCACCTCCGTGGCGCTCAACGGCGCCGCGCCCTACAAAGCGGTGATCACGCACGGGTTCGTGGTGGACAAAGACACGCGAAAAAAGGTGTCCAAGTCCGAGCAAGGCACCTACGTCAAGCCGATGAACGCCGAGCATTTTGTCGGCAAATACGGGGCCGATATTGTGCGGCTGTGGGCGGCCAGCGTCGAGTTCACCCATGAGGTGCCATTCTCGGAGGAATCCTTCGCCCTTCTGACCGATGCTTACCGGCAGTTCCGCAACATCCTCAGGATCCTCCTGGCAAACCTCGACGGCGCTGTGGCGGGGCGGGTTGTCCGGGCTGATCTCACCGATGTGGACCGGTGGGTCATGTCGCGGCTCCACGAGGTCATCGCCGCGTGCCGCGACGCCTACGCCGGATACGAGTTCCGGAAGGTGTTCCAGACGCTCAACAACTTCTGCACTGTGGACCTGAGCGCCCTCTACGTGGACATCACCAAGGACCGCATGTACTGCGACGCGGCGGATTCCCCTCGGCGCCGGGCCAGCCAATGGGTCATGCAACAGGTCTTCGACGCGTTGACCCGGCTGCTAGCGCCGATCCTCGCGTTCACGGCGGACGAAGCCTGGGAGTATTTCGGCAAGACCGGGTCCGTGCATTTGGAGATGTTTCCCGAGCCGGACGCTTCCTGGCGTGACTTGGAGCTGGAGGCGCACATGGAGGAGTTACTGGCGTTGCGGGGAGTCATCGGTCAGGCGGTCGAACAGGCCCGCAAAGACAAGCTCATTGGCAACGCGCTTGAGGGCGCGGTGACCCTCGAACTGGCGGATCCCCAGCGTGCTGCGGTGCTCCAGGACAAAGCCCCCGAGTTGGAGGAGTTTTTCATCCTCAGCGAGTTGAAGATCGTTTCCGGCCCTGAAACCCGGGCACGGATCGTCCGCACGGCCAACCAGAAATGTTCCCGGTGCTGGCGGTTCCGTCCGACGGTCGGGCTTCATGCGGCACATGCGGAGCTCTGCGAGCGTTGCGCGGAGGTGCTCGGATGAGCTGCCTCGCCGCAGCGGTCCGCAAATTGCCGACGAAGAGCGGGAGGCAATGCGAATGAAACTTCTGCTGGCTCTGGCCCTGCCTGTCTACGCGATTGACCAAGCCACGAAGTGGTGGGTGATCCGTACGCTGGAGTTCAACGGAGAGCTCCGAGAGGTGGTGCCGGATTATTTCTACCTCTGCCACTGGGCCAACACCGGGGCTGCGTTTAGCATGTTCAAGGGGCAAAACACCGCGTTCATCGCGTTGTCGGCGGTGGCGTTCCTGGGGCTCCTGGTGAGTTATTTGCGGGGCGTTTTTCAGGACGCACCCAGCCGCTGGGGCGTTGGGCTGCTCTTGGGCGGGATCCTCGGCAACGTGACCGACCGGATTGTCCACGGGCATGTCGTGGATTTCCTCCTGGTCGATTTACACGTGCGCTTTGCCAACCCTTGGCCGGCTTTTAACGTCGCCGACGCCTGTATCTGCGTGGCCGCGGGCCTCTTTCTGCTCGGCGCTTTTCGCGCGGACCGAGCAAAAGCCTAGAGCCCCATGGACGCCGCGCTGCAGCAGGCCTGGGTATGGCAGGGAGCGGGGTTTGTTCCCTGCTCTGGCGTGCCGTTGTCCGATCGCGGGTTCCGATACGGGATGTCGCTTTTTGAGAGCCTGCGCGTCACCGAATCCGGTCCGGAATATCTGGAGGCGCATCTGGAGAGTTTGCGCGAGGCCTGCGCGAGCCTGGAATTCCCCGTGTCGGCCGATGCACTCGGCGCAGCCGGTGAGCTCCTCAAAAAACGGGCGCATCGCGGGGGGGAAGAACATTTTGCCCGGATTTACGTGACAGCTGGAGACGGCGCGCCCACGGCGCCGGCGACCGTTTGCCGGGTGTTGGTGATGAGCGAGCCGCGTCCCCGCCCCGCGCAATCCGCGTATCGGGTCGCCGTGGCTGAGAGCGCGTATTGTCCGACGTTTGCGGGTTTGAAGACGGGCAATTACTGGATGAACTTGGAGGCGCTGCGCCGGGCGCAGGCAGCGGGTTTTGAAGAGGCGCTTTTGTTCAACGAGAATGCGGAACTCGTCTCGGCCTGCGTGGCCAATGTGTTCCTTGTCCACGGGGAGAGAATTCGCACCCCGTCCCGGGAATGCGGGGCGCGTCCGGGGGTGATCCGCAGGGAGGTGCTGCGCCGGGTGGATGCGTGGGAGTGCTCGCTGTTCGTGGACGACGTGCTGAGCGCCGACGAGATTTTCCTCACCAACAGTTGGATTGGCGTGATGCCGGTGGAAACTCTGGGCGTGCGCAAGCTGCCCTCAACGGCCGTCAGCGCCCGTCTGGGGCTTTGAGTCCACCGGGGGTGAATGCGCGCAAAAGGCATTGTCGCCGGCCCGCCCGGTGGAGGAAGCTCGGCCTCTTGTTTTCTTTCCATGGCACACGTTGATCTCCTTGAAATCATTGGCCGTTCCCGCGCGATGGCTGCCAAGCTCAAGGCCGCGGTCCGCGGGGAAGAGGTCGTGTTCGAGCAGGTCCACGAAACCGCCCGGCCGGTTCTGGCAGCTCTGGTTGCGCGTTCGATAAAAAAGCGGCTCTGGATTGTCTGTCCCCATCTGCGGGCCCAGGAGAATTTCCACAACGAACTGGCTAACTGGTTCCCGGACGCGTTGTTTTTCCCAGAGGTCGAGTCGGCGCCCGTGGAAGGTGCCCTGCCGGATCCCGAGTCGTCTGCGGAGCGGCTGTCGATTTTGGAGAAACTCGCCGGGAACGGGCGGGAGATCGTGTTGCTGACCGCGGCGTCGCTCAACAGCCGGGTTCCCTCCGCGGGGGCGTTGAGGAAACTGGAGGTGAAACTGGTTCGGGGGACCCGGCTGGATCGCGCGGAGTTAGTCGAGCGTTTGACGGAGGCGGGCTACGAGCATGTGGCGCAGGTGAGCGCACGCGGTCAGTACGCGGTGCGGGGCGGGATTCTGGACGTGTTTTCGTTCCATCACACGCTGCCGGTGCGCGTGGAGCTCTTCGACGAAGACATCGATTCGCTGCGCCATTTTGACCTGGATTATCAGACCAGCGTGGAGCCGCTCGAAAGCTGCACCCTGCTCCTGGGGGATGTAGGCGACGCGGCAAAGACCGTGCCGGTCCGCGCTTACATCGGCAAAAACGACGTCACCTTCGACGCGGGCGCGGGGTTTGATTCCGCCCAGGTCCGCGTCCTGGAGCACAGCGAAGGCGTGGATGAGCGGGAGGATTTTGAGACCGCCTTTTTCGACCACGGCCTGGGCGAGTTCGACGCCGGGGATTTTGTGGTGGACGAGGTCAAACGCGAGCGGTTCTTCCGCCAGTTGCGGGAGTGGCGGGAATCGGGCTGGACCGTGTCGGTGTTTTGCAACAACGAAGGTGAGGTGGAACGGCTCCGGGATTTGTTGCCCCCGGTGGAGTCAGATGCGCTGACTTTCGTGCTCGGGACGTTGACCCGGGGATTTACGTATCCGGGCGCCAAAGTGGCTGTGCTCTCGGATGCGGAACTCTTCGGCCGGTACCGCAACAACCGGGCGCGGCGCCTGGCCATCAAACGCGTGCGGGAGCAGTCCGCGCGGGCGCAGATTGATTTTAGCGAGTTGTCCGAGGAGGATTTGGTGGTGCACCTCGAGCACGGCATCGGGCGTTACGAGGGCATGAAAACCATCCCGCGCGGGGATGGCGCTCCAGAGGAGGTGCTGGTCATCGCGTTTGCCAATGACGCCCGGCTTTACGTGCCGTTGGACCAGAGTTTTCTCATCGCGAAATACGTCGGGGTCGGGAAACGCAACCCGCCGCTGAGCGTTCTGGGGGACGGTAAATGGGCGCGAGCGAAAAAAAGCGCGGAAAAGGCCGTGTTCGATTATGCCTCGCGCCTTCTGGAGGTGCACGCTTCGCGGGAGACGGCCCGCGGGTTTGCGTTTCCTGCGGACAACAAATGGGTGCACGAGTTTGAGAGTTCGTTTCTCTACAAGGAAACCCCCGACCAGCTCACCGCGATTGCCGCGGCCAAGGCGGACATGGAGTCCGAGCGCCCCATGGACCGTCTGATCTGCGGGGACGTGGGGTTTGGCAAAACCGAGGTAGCCATTCGTGCGGCGTTCAAGGCAGTGATGGCGGGCAAACAGGTGGCGGTGTTGGTGCCCACCACCGTGCTGGCCCAGCAGCATTACCAGAACTTCCGGGAGCGGATGTCGGACTACCCGGTGACGGTGGAAACCCTCAGCCGGTTTCGGACTCCGGCCCAGCAACGCAAGACCCTGGAGGGCCTTAGGGACGGGTCCGTGGACATTGTGGTGGGGACGCACCGGCTTATTTCCAAGGACGTGGCGTTCAAGGACCTGGGTTTGGTGGTGATCGACGAGGAACAGCGCTTTGGCGTTTTGCACAAAGAGAAGTTCAAAGAGCTCTTCAAGCTGGTGGACATGCTCACGCTCAGCGCCACACCCATTCCCCGCACCCTCTATCTCTCGCTGATGGGCGCCAAGGACATGAGCACCATTGAGACACCCCCGCTCAACCGGATCCCGGTGGAAACCCTCATCTGCCCGTACGACGAGCGGATCATCCGGGACGCCATCGAGCGGGAGCTCGCCCGGCAAGGCCAGGTGTATTTGCTCCATAACCGGGTGCAATCGATTGAAAAACTCCGGCACCGGGTGCAGGAGCTCTGTCCCAAGGCGCGGGTTGTGGTGGGTCATGGCCAGATGGAGGAGGGCGAATTGGAGGAGGTCATGCAGCAGTTTGTGCTCGGGGAAGCCGACGTGTTGATCTCGACGACCATCATCGAGAGCGGGTTGGACATTCCCAACGCGAACACCATCCTCATTGACCGCGCGGACCGGTTCGGGTTGGCGGACCTCTACCAGCTGCGCGGGCGCGTGGGTCGGGCCCAGAGCAAGGCCTACGCGTATCTGCTTCTGCCCCGGGAAATGCTCACTGTGGGCGAGGCCCGCAAACGCATCAACGCCATCAAACAATACAGTTCCCTCGGGGCCGGGTTTAAGATCGCCATGCGCGATCTGGAGATCCGCGGGGCGGGCAACATCCTCGGGACAGCGCAGAGCGGGCACATCGTCACCGTGGGATTCGAACTCTATTGCGCTCTTCTGCGCCAGGCCATTGCCAAACTCAAAGGCGAGAAACATCGCCAGCGGGTGGATGTGGCGTTGCGTCTGGATTTTGTGGCGAGCCGGGAATCAGACTTGGCAACCGATAAGGAACGTCTTCCGGCGTTTCTACCGCAAAGTTACATCGCCGAGCCCAAAACCCGGATCCAGAGTTACCGGCGCCTGGCCGAGGTAGCTTCCCCGGAGCAGCTCGCGGCGTTGCGCGAGGTTTGGCGTGACCGGTTTGGGCCGTTGCCGGCGGCAGCGGAGCATCTGCTGGCTCTCGCGGGGATCAAGCTTTTGGCGACCGCGCGAAAACTGACCGGGATCGAGGTGCGCGAATCCAAAGTCATGCTGACCCGCTCGGGGGATTACATCCTGATTGGGGGCAAGTTTCCGCGCCTGACTTCGGGGGGCCTGGTGCAGAGGCTGGAGGAACTCAAGCGTCTGGTGGCGACCCTGTGAGCGGGGACTGGCCTCTAAGAAATGGTCAGCTCCTTGGTGATCCCGAAGCGTTCGATGCGTTTGCGCAGAGTGGCCCGGGTGATGCCGAGAAGTTTGGATGCGCGGACCTGATTGGCCTTGGTGGCTTTCATGGCGTAGATCGTGAACTCGCGTTCCAGCCAGGGCAGTAGTTGCACGCCGGGATCGTTTCGAGCGGCTTGAAGCAGCACCTCAATGGCGGCTTCGGTGGATACGGGGCCATTGCCCGCGCTGGCGACTTGAACGGGCGTCTCCTGCGCCTGGACGATTCCGAGCGGGATGTCTTTGGGCAGCAACAATTCCGAGGTCGCGAGCACGCAGGCGCGTTGGATCGTGTTTTCGAGTTCCCGGACGTTGCCGGGCCAGGAATGGGCTTCGAGCACACGCACCGCCTCCTCGCTGAGCTTGAACTGGGGGAGATGTTTCTGCATGGCGACTTTCTGAAGGAAATATTCCGCCAGAAGCCGGATATCCTCCACGCGCTGGCGCAGGGGCGGCAGTTGGATCCGCACCACGTTGAGCCGGTAAAATAGATCCTCCCGGAACCGTTTTTCCTGCACCTCCTGCTCCAGCATCTTGTTGGTCGCCGTGATGATCCGCACGTCGCTTTTGAGGCTCTCGTTGCCACCCACCCGGGAGAACTGGCCGTCCTGCAGAACCCGCAGGATTTTGCTTTGGAGGGGGAGCGGCATGTCCCCGATTTCATCGAGGAAAAGGGTGCCGCCGTTGCTCTGTTCGAAGCGGCCGATGCGTTGGCTGGCGGCTCCGGTGAACGCGCCCTTTTCGTGTCCGAAAAGCTCGCTCTCAAGGAGTTGGTCTGGGATTGCCGCGCAGTTGATTGCGATGAAACTCTTGGCGCTGCGCAGGCTGTAATGATGGATGGCCCGGGCCACGAGCTCCTTGCCGGAGCCGCTTTCGCCGGTGATCATCACCGGGGCGTCGGAGTGCGACACGCGGCCGATCATTTTGAACACCTGCTGCATGGCGTCGGATTTGCCGACAATGGAATCCTGGCGTTCCTCCACCGTGAGCTGGGGTTTGAACGTGGTGGCGGCCTTCATTTCTGCCTGCGCCTTGAGCGCGGCGTCGACGACGACCTTGAGGTTGAAGGGGAGGGTCTCCTTACGGATGTAGTCGAACGCACCGAGTTTCATCGCCTCGATGACCGCCTGGGTGGTTCCGAACTGGCTGGTCAACACCACGATGGCGTTGGGTTCGCGCAGCCGGACTTTGACCAAGAGCTCCTGGCCGCTGAACGGCGAGAGGTGAGTCTCGGTGATGAGCAGGTCGGGGGTTTCCCGGCAGAACACTTTATATGCATCATCGGCGTTGCTGCTTGTGATGACCCGGGTGGTGGCCGTGGTAAGCTGGTGCTGTGCCCACGCCAGAAAGTCGATCTCCGGGTCAACAACAAGAATCGTCTGCACTTTTTCCATGATGGCTGTTTGAATAAAGAATGTCGTCCGGCGCGGTCACAGGCCGCTGCGGCCCGGGTTTTTCAGGCGGTCTGGGTGGTCTTTTGAACCACGGTCGCGCTGGGGGGAGGATTGCGCGGCCAGCCCGGATTTACACGGCGCCAAAACGACGCTCGCGTTTATTGAATTCCCAGATCGCTTCAAGCAAGTCCTGCCTGCCGAAGTCCGGCCACAATTTCTGGGTCACGTAGATTTCGGTGTAGCTGAGTTGCCAGAGAAGGAAGTTGGAAAGCCGCATTTCGCCCGAGGTTCGCACCAGTAAGTCCGGGTCGGGACACTCGCGGGTGGAGAGCTGGTAATCAAATGTCTTTTCGTCCAAGGACTCGGGATCGAGCTGGCCGCTCTGGGCCATGCGGCAGAGCGTTTGGGTGGCTTGAAGGATGTCGTTTCGGCCGCTGTAGCTCAGGGCAAGGATGAGCGTTGTGGAGGTGTTGGCCGCCGTCAGGTCGATGGCCCGGTTGAGGGTGTTCCGGCAGCCCTCCGGCAAATCCTCCAACCGCCCAATCGCCCGGAGCCGGATCTGGTTGCGCATGAGCTCCGGCAGCTCCTGTTCAATGAAATGCTCCAGAAGCACCATCAGCGCGTCCGTTTCCGATTTTGGGCGTTTCCAGTTGTCCGTGGAGAACGCATAGACCGTGAGAAATTCGACGCCCCATTCCGCGCAGGCCTGCGTGACGGTGCGCACGGAGGCCGCCCCCTGCTGGTGCCCGGCGATCCGCGCCAGCCCCCGCTCCCGCGCCCAGCGTCCGTTGCCATCCATGATGATGGCGATGTGCCTGGGCAATGGGCCCGTGGGTGGAGATGCGGGTGGGATAAAGGCCATCAAAGAGAGTGCGGTGGAGCTCGGAATCCCCGGGGACTCAGAGCACGATGGTCTGTTCCCGGTCCGGGCCGACGCTGGCGATGGTGAGTTTCGCCTCGGTGAGTTCGGCGATCTTGTGCAGGTAAGCCCGGGCGTTGGCCGGGAGCTGCTCGAATGTCTTGGCCTCGTGGGTGGGGCTTTGCCAGCCCGGCATTTCGATGTAAACCGGACGGCAGGCCTGCAGCTCGCGGGCGTCGGTGGGCGGATATTCGAGGGTTTTGCGGCCCAGTTTGTAGTGGGTGCAGATCTTGAGGGTGGCCAGGGTGTCGAGCCCGTCGAGATTGGTCACCGCCACGTCGTCGATCCCGTTGACCATGCCCGCGTAACGGGTGGACACCGCGTCAAACCAGCCACAACGCCGGGCACGGCCGGTGGTGGCGCCGTATTCCCGGCCCATGCCGTGGAGCAGGTCGCCGAGTGCGTCGTTTTCGGTCGGGAACGGCCCTTCCCCCACGCGGGTGGTGTAGGCTTTCATCACTCCAAGCACGCGATCCATGCGGTGCGGAGGCACGCCGGAGCCGGTGGACGCGCCGCCAGCCACCGTGTTGGAGGAGGTGACGTACGGGTAGGTGCCGTGATCAATGTCGAGGAAGGTGCCCTGAGCGCCTTCAAAGAGCATCTCTTTGCCCGCCTTGAGCGCCTCGTGAAGGAACACCACGGTGTTGCCCACAAAAGGGCGGAGCTTTTCGCCCGCCTCGAGGTAAGCCGCCTCGACCTCCTTGAATTTCAGGGGCTTGGCGCCAAAGGTCTTGAGCAGGGCGTTGTTTTCTTTGATGCGGACCGCGAGTTTTTCACTGAAAAGGGCCGGCTGCATCAGGTCGCTCACGCGGAGTCCGACCCGCGCCACCTTGTCGCCGTAAGCCGGGCCGATCCCGCGTTTGGTGGTGCCGATCTTGCCTTTGCCCTTGCTGAGTTCGCGCTGTTCATCCAGCGCCCTGTGGTATGGCAGCACAAGGTGTGCGGAGTCGCTGATGAGCAGGTTGTTCTTGTTCACTTTCACCTTTTTCTCCAACAGGCCTTTGATTTCCTGGGCCACCGCCACGGGATCCAGCACCACGCCGTTGCCGATCACACATTTCTTGCCCGGACGCAGGATGCCCGAGGGGATGAGGTGGAGGACATATTTTTTGTCCCCGACAATCACGGTATGGCCGGCGTTGTTGCCGCCCTGGCTGCGCACGACGATGTCGGCTTTTTCCGTGAGGAAATCGATGATCTTGCCTTTGCCTTCGTCGCCCCACTGGGCGCCGACGAGGATGGTGTTAGCCATGAGAAAAAAATGAAGGGATGAAGTTAGAACACAAAAATTCCCGAAGCACCCGGGGCGCATCGGGAAGGCGCGACAGAGTAGCGGGGCAAGGAGGGGCGGCAAGGCGATTTCTCCCTCCGTTCGCAATGCGCGCGCTGTGCCTCTCGACAAAGCCGCTCCCGGGCGGCTAGAAACCGCCCGCCATGTCTGAGCGCTCTCTTCTTTCCGATAAAGCCATCCCGCCGAGGGACCGTCTGATTTTCGCCCTAGATCTGCCCACCCGGGCCGAGGCGTTGCGGGTGGTTGATCAACTCGGGGATTCCATCACGTTCTACAAGTTGGGCATGCAGCTCTTTATGACGGAGGGCTATTTTGAGCTCATCGAGGAGCTCAAACGCCGGGGCAAAAAGATTTTTGTCGATCTGAAGTTCTTCGACGTGCCGGAGACGGTCAAAAACGCCGTGGCCAACCTCAGCACGCGCGGCGTTGAATGCTGCACGGTCCATGGCAGTCAGGCGATCCTGGAGGCGGCCGTCCAGGCCAAGGGCGCCATGAAGCTGCTCGCTGTCACGGTGCTCACCAGCCTGGACCGCGGGGATCTCGATGATCTCGGGTTCCAGTGCGATGTGGAGGAGTTGGTTTATTCGCGCGCCAAAAGGGCGCTGGCCATCGGTTGCGATGGCGTCATTTCCAGCGGCTTGGAGGCGGCCCGGCTCCGGAGCGATCTTGGTGAAAAACTCCTCATCATCACCCCAGGGATCCGGCCTGTGGAAAATCGCCCGGTGGACGATCAGAAACGCACGGTGACCATCTCCGACGCTTTTCTCAACGGAGCAGACTTTGTCGTGATCGGCCGTCCAATCCGTCAAGCGCCCGATCCCAAGGCCAAGGCCGAGGAGTTGCAGGCGGAAATCGCGCGTCTTTTTCCCGGTTAATGGCGGAAGGCTGGCCGGGGTGTTCTATGGGACCGATAGGACCGATCAGTCCGATCAGTCC
>JBEIUI010000087.1:0-15128 GCA_040374425.1 Verrucomicrobiia bacterium
CACCGCCTCCTCACCGCCTCCTTAGCGCCTTCCGCTCTTCCCCCTCACTGGAACGCCATGTTCCAAGCAAAATTGCTCGATCGCACTTACCCCCTCACCTCCAACAACGTCTGATCCGACGGCTGTGGCCGGGTGGGGTTGACGATCTCGGAGCCCCCCGGCTCTCGCGCAAGGGAGAGGCTCCACCCGGATCCAGGCTTTGAGCACGGCGATTTCATCCTCCGCGGTCTGCACCCGGACCGGCCCTGTGCGGAGCCCAGCAACCGGATTAGGGAAAAGGGATGAAGCCGGGTGCGCTCCATGTTTTGCCCCCGCCGGTGAGCGCCAGGACGTTTTTGGAACCCAGCGGGAACGCCCGCGCGCTTGGCTCAGCAGCGGGCAGCTCTTCAACGACCACGTCTTTATAGCGGATCTCGGTCGCGCCGCTGTGAATCTGGAGCGCAATGATGCCCTCCCTCGGGATGGCGGGATCGGTCTCCGTGTAATCCACCATGAGCACTTCGTCGATCCAGAGCCGGATCCGGTCGCCCTCGGCTCGGATGCGGTAGCGGTGCCATTCGTCCGGGGAAATGTGGGCGACAAGTTCGGGCGCCGGGCGGGAGAGAAAGCGGTTCCTGCGCGATTCATCATAGAGCCCGCCGTCGAGCCCGGGTGCAAGATCCGCCTGGTAGCCGCTCACCTCGTGGTGGTTGGGCACACGCCGGCTGCGGAACTGGATGCCGCCGTTGTTTTTCCCCCGCTTAAATTGCAGCGACAGGTCAAAGTTGCCGTAGGACCGGGTCGTTGCCAGAAACTCGTTTCTGGAGGCCTTGGCGTTCGGGGAGCCCGCCACAATCTCCCCGTTTTCCACCCGCCAGATCTTCTCGGTCTCGCCCTCCCAACCGTGGAACGTTTTCCCGTCGAAGAGAGCCCTTGGAGCGGCGTGGACAGCCAGACCGAGGGAACCAAAGAAAGCCGCCAGCAGGAGCGGTTTGAAGAGGAGACACAATCGTTTCATCCGGAAGACGGGACGCTAGGCAGCGGGGCGTAGATTGCCAGTCCCATCAACGCGGGACAGAGCACGAGCCCGCGAGTTGAGCACGCAGGATGCCGCCCCAGCTCCGGGCCGACGCAATGCCGCGAATCCAGGCTGGCGATTGAGCCCCCGGCGGACTACCAACGCTGCCTCTCATGGAATCCCGGCATCCATTCGAACACCGCCAGAGCCTGCTCTGGAGCATGAACCTCTCCTTTGTCATCGGGCTACTCATGCTGGGGCTCAAAGTCAGCGCTTACTGGCTAACAGGCTCGGCGGCGATCCTCAGCGACGCGGCGGAATCGGTCGTGCACGTGGCGGCCGTGGCATTCGCCTCGTTTAGTCTGCGCCTGTCCTTCAGGCCGCCGGACAAGAACCATCCCTACGGGCACTCCAAGATCGGGTTTTTCTCGGCCGGCTTCGAGGGGGGGCTGATCGCGTTGGCGGCCTGCTTCATCCTTTTTGAGGCGGTGCGCGACTGGATTTCCGGCCACCCGCTCCAGCGGCTCGGCGTCGGCGGTCTGCTCACCCTTGCCGCCACGCTGGTTAATGGGGCGCTGGGGGCTTATCTCGTGGCCGTGGGCAGGCGCCGCAACTCGCTCATCCTCGTGGCCAACGGAAAACACGTATTTACGGACTGCTGGACCAGCCTCGGCGTGCTTGTCGGGGTGGGTCTCACGATGATCACGGGCTGGCGCGCCGTGGACCCGCTGGTGGGTATCGCCATGGCTCTGAACATTCTCTGGTCCGGCTACGGACTGCTGCGCGAAAGTGTCTCCGGACTGCTCGACGAAGCCGACCCTGCGGCCACGGCGAAAATCGAGGCGATTCTCACGGAGGAAACCCGGCGACGCGGCATCGCCTTCCACGAACTGCGCCACCGGCACAGCGGCGACGGTCATCTCATCGACGTGCACCTGCTTTTTGGCGCCGACAAATCGCTCGCCGAGGCGCACCGGCTCGCAACGGAAATCGAGGAGGCCCTTGGACGCCGCATCGAGCCCTTTGCGGAGGTGCACACCCACCTCGAGCCGCTAGAGGAACACGACGCGGCGCATTCCGGAGTCAGCGGGCACCGGCTCAGTCCACCCCTGTAAAGCGACCAACGCTCACGGAACCACCCCTCCGCCGGACGCACCATAAAAGGGCGGCTCACGCTGGAACGTAAGCCGCCACCGGAAACTTGGCGAACGGGGGATTACTTGGTCTCGGGAACCTTCTTATCATCGGACTTCGCGGCGCCCTCTGCTGGCGCCTGCCGCTGGATACCCCACTTCTGAACGACTTTTTTTGCGTCTTCGTCGGTCTTGGAGAGCTCCAGGATGTCGTTGAAGAGCGCAATGTATTGGGTCTGAACCTGACCGGCCTGTTTAACCTGTTCATCGCGTTTCACGATCGCCTCGGCAAAGCGCTTTTTGGAGTCCTTCAAACTCTCAATCTGCTTGTCGGAGTTGGCCTGCTGCCAGCGCATCGTCTCGCTGCCACGCTGCACCGCGCCGAGCTGGGCCCCGAGAAAAACTGCTGCCGCGAGGGCCAGCAAAAACAGGGTGTAATTCGAGGATTCAGAGGAATTGGATTCAGGGGAAGACATGGCTTTAGGGATTGGCAGGTTTGGCTTTTGCGTCCTCCGCAGGGGCTTTTTCCTCGATGGTCACGCCGTATTTCGCGAGAAGCTTTTTGAGGGCTTCATTCTTGTTTTGAATGGAAAGATTACCCACGTCGCGCAACACGGCCGGTCCCACCTCCTGGGCCAGCCGAATCCCCGCGTTGATCTGATCCTGCTGCGCCTGGAGTTGCTGGGTCTGAAGTTGCACCTCCTGTTGTTCAGCTTGGAGCTCCTGTTGTTTTTTCTGCAGCTCGCCTTGAAGCTTTTGGTTTTGGCCGCTGGTGACAAACAACCAGACGCTCAAAGCCAAGCTCGTTCCGGCTGCCGCGATCGATAAGAAGGCCGATACGTTCATAACGCCGGTGTTTTCGACTCCCTCCCCCCCCACCCGTCAAGCGGCAAAGTCACTGCGCGGCCGGGCCCGAGGGCCGCCTCCGTCAGCGGCCGCCACCCAGCGTCATTTCCTGCCGCGCGTCCGAAGCGCTGACATCAATCGCCGCCGAGAAACAGTGGGTCTCGCTCAGCATCACCGTCTGGGGCTCGGTGCAGCAGAACTTGAAACGCAGCTGAGCGCCCTCAGGCGCCGTTCCCGAAGGATCTCAGGGCCGGATTCTGTCTCCATTCCAGCCGGAGGAGGGCGTCTGGAAAGACTGTGAGCCCCATGCCCACGGCTGTCTTTGCGCAAGCCCATTGGGAAGCTTGACCCCGGGCTGGAGTAAGGCTATCGCCGCTCCCGTGATTCCTCCTACTCCTATGCGTTTTGTTCCCCTTCTTACCCTGCTCGCTCTCCCACTGCTTCGCCTCGCCTTGGTCACGACCGCCGTGGCTGATTCCATCCCGGAAAATCTCCGGCAAAACGGGTGGTTCATTGGGGCGCAGGCTTACACCTTCAAAGAGTTCAGCGCATTTGAAGCGATCGCAAAAACCAAGGAAGCAGGAGGTAACCTCATCGAGTTTTACCCGGGACAGGTGCTGCAGCCCGGGTCCTCGGAAAAAGTCCATCACACCATGTCCGACAACGCCATCGCCCAGCTCAAAGCCGAGCTCGCTCGGCAGGGGGTGCATGCGGTCAATTACGGCGTGGTCGGGGCCAGAAACCCGGAGGAAGTCCGCGACATCCTCGCGTTCGCAAAAAAAATGGGGCTCTACGCCGTCTGCACCGAGTCGGCAGAGCTGGTGGCGGCGTGGGAAGCCGCCGCAAAAGAATTCGACATCAAGGTGGCCTTTCACGAGCACGGCGGCTCGATGAGCAAGCCCAACTACAAGGTGTGGCACCCGCTTTACGTGCGGGGCGTCGTGGAGAGCCGCGACCCGCGGATCGGGGCATGCGCCGACCTAGGGCACTGGGCCACTTCGCATCTGACGCCCGTAGAATGCCTGCGGATCCTTAACGGCCGGATTGTCAGCGTGCATCTCAAGGACAAAGCTGCCGCCGGAAACTCGGAGGTGGTGGTCTCAGGCACAGGCGTGGTGGATGTGGCGGCATGTCTTGAGGAACTCAAGAAGCAGAAATTTGACGGACACATCTCCGTTGAACACGAGGCGGACTGGAAAGACAGCGTGCCGCAGGTCCGTGCACACATGGACTTTGTTAAGGCCCGCCCGAAATAAGGTCGCCGATTCCATTGACAGGCCCCGGAGCGTCCGCCAGCTCCGGGGCCTTTTCATTGTCCAAGCGCCCCGCTTTTGACCTGATCCACAAGCTGCGCCCCAGGGATTTGGCATCGTCTTTTCCCGGTCCTAGGCTGATTCTTTTGCCCTTGAAAGCCGCATCCCCAATCGCCAACGCGGTGCGCTCCGCCTGGATGCCCGGCCCGTTGACTCAAAAGTAAATGACACCGGGGAGAGTCCGGAGCGATGGGGTCGATGCTTTTTCAATTTCCGTTTTCGGGTTAAATCCCCTTGGAACTGTTCAATCCCCCGAGGGATTACGGCAGATCAAAGAGCAGCAACCGCGCCCCCGGCTCCGCAACGCAGTCCAGGGCAAGAGGGCCCTCGGCACCGACTGCGTCTCCGGCCTCCAAGCGTTGATCGCCCAAGGAAACCGCGCCTTCGGCCACGTGGAGCCAGACGCGGCGTCCGGCCAACACCGTGTGCTGGACCCGCTGCCCGGCCTCCAGCCGGGCCACCCAGAGATCGGCCTCCTGGTGGATTGCAATCGAGCCTTCCCGGCCCTGTTTGCTGGCCACCAGATGCCACTGGCCGCTGAGCGCCTCCGGCATCGACCGCTCCGCATACCGGGGCTCGGCGCCGCGCCGGTCTGGCTGGATCCAGATCTGGAGCAAATGACAGGGCGCAGTCCGGGAGGGGTTGAACTCGCTGTGAAACACCCCGGTCCCTGCCGCCATATATTGGACTTCCCCGGCTCGGATCACCCGGCCGTTGCCCATGGAATCGCGGTGCTCAAGTTCACCCGACAGCAAGTAGGTGATGATTTCCATGTCCCGGTGGGGGTGCTTACCGAACCCCATGCCCGGGGCGATCACGTCGTCGTTGATCACGCGCAGCGGCCCGAACCCCATCCAATCTGGATCCTGGTAATCGGCAAAACTAAAGGTGTGATACGTTTTGAGCCAGCCGTGGTCGGCAAACCCTCTCTCCCCGGAGCGTCGGATGATGAGCATGCGTTCTCACTAATGCCTCGGGCTGGCCATGAAAAGACCCGGGTTCAAATGCACCGCCCCGGACGGGGACTGGAGGCTCTGTAAGGCCCACGAGTTTGATCCGGAGAGCAATTTCATCGCTTGGGCTCTGCAGATTGTCGCTGGCGATGGTCAGGCAAACCAACCTTACGCAGGATGCCGAAACGGGCACCTCGCAACGGATGTCGACGGGAATCCGGGTTCCCCCGAGAACCGAGTTTCTGCCGCTGCACATCGACGTCAACCCTGCCACTCCCCGCCCGAGCGTGCCGCCTTTTTCCGGCTGACAAGCCGATGACATCGGCCGAAAACACCCTGCTCCGGCGGTGTAACACCGTGCCGGGCTGGGGACGGGCGGACGCGAACACCCGGGTCACGGCGGGAGTCATCAGCGGTTCGGGAGGCTCCCGGGAGGGCCCCCACAAGAGACTGGGACGCCGGCCCCTCCAACTGTTGACTTGATGGCAGTTTGGCAAGTAGGACTGGGTTCTTATGCGCCCCCACTTCGTCATCTTCCTCGCCGTTTCAATACTCGGTCTGGCCCGATCGTCCGCCCAAGAGGGTTTCCGGTCGCTTTTCAGCGGTAAAGATCTCTCCGGCTGGGACGGCAACCCCGCGCTGTGGACGATCGAAGACGGCGCAATTACAGGCCAAACAAATGGCCCGGAACAACTCGACTACAACCAATTTCTCATCTGGCGGGGTGGCGTCCTCAAGAACTTCGAGCTCCGCGCCAAGATCAGGGTCACCGGGAACAACTCTGGCATCCAGTATCGCAGCCAAGAACTGTCCGGGAACCGCAAATGGTCCGTGCGCGGCTATCAATGCGACGTGCATCCTTCGACGGCCAACAATGGCATGGTTTACGACGAGGGCGGCCGCGGGATCCTGGTGCTCAATGGCCAGAGCGTGATCATTGACGGCACCGGTGCGAAATGGCTCGCCGCGGAGCACACCCCCGTCCAAGCGGACATCTCCGAGTGGCACGAATACGCCATCATCGCACAGGGCAACCACTTGGTTCATCAAGTCGACGGGAAAGTGACGATCGACTTGGTGGATCACGACACCAAGGATCGCGATCTCGAAGGCATGCTCGCTTTTCAGCTGCACAAAGGCCCCGCCATGCGGGTCCAGATCAAGGACATCCTTCTCAAAGAACTGCCCGACGCCCCTTTGGTTTCCCTGGAAAACAACCCGATTCCCAGCGACGCCCAGCGGATTGAAAAAGGGGGCACCCCGAAGAACGCGCCAAAAGCCGAGGCACCCGCCAAAAAACCACACCCGCAGACGGAGGGCGGCCCCGCGATTGGCGAAAACACAGCCACTCCGGTCAGCCGCATCAAGGTGCCTGCGGGATTTGAGGCGGACCTTTTGTATTCCGTGCCGGGCGGAGACCAAGGCTCTTGGGTGGCGCTCTGCGCCGACAACCAGGGGCGGATCTACGCCAGCGACCAGTATGGCAGCCTTTACCGGTTCAAAGCCCCGGCTGTCGGCGAAGTGCTCCGGCCCGAAGACATCCAGAAAGTTCCGGTGGAAATCCGCGCCATTAACGGCATGACCTGGGCGTTTGGCGCCCTCTATGCCGGCGTCAACGATTACGAAAAGAAAGCCCCCAGCGGCCTCTACCGCATCACCGACACCAACGGGGACGATCAACTCGACCGGGTGGAGCTGCTCCGGGAAATTAAGTCTGGGGGCGACCACGGGGTGCATGCCGTGGTGCCCACGCCCGACGGCAAAGGGCTCTACCTGGTTTGCGGCAACAACGCCGAGCTCACCGAGACCGAAAACACCTCCCCCGTGCCCAAGCTCTGGGGCGACGACCATCTCCTGCCCCGGATGCCCGATGGCCGCGGCCACAACCGGCATGTCCTGGCCCCCGGCGGAATCGTCTACCGGGTGACTCCGGACGGCCAAAAATTCGAGGTCTTTGCCAGCGGCTTCCGCAACATCTACGGCGCGGCGGTAAACCGGGACGGCGAACTTTTCACGTACGATGCCGACATGGAGTACGACTTTAACACCCCGTGGTACCGGCCCACCCGCGTCAACCATGTGGTCAGCGGCGGCGAATACGGCTGGCGCAACGGCGCGGGCAAATACCCCGAGTTCTACCCGGACAATCTCCCGGCCACGCTGAACATCGGGCCCGGCTCCCCCACCGGCACAACGTTCGGTTACGGCGCGAAGTTTCCAGCCAAGTACCAAAACGCCTACTACATCCTCGATTGGAGCTGGGGCAAAATTTACGCCGTCCACCTGAAGGCGCAGGGGGCTACTTACAAGGCCACCAAGGAGGAATTCGTCACCGGCGCGCCCCTGCCCGTCACCGACGCCCTCATCCATCCCAAGGATGGCGCGATGTATTTCGCCATTGGTGGGCGCCGGGTGCAGTCGGGGCTTTACCGGGTGCGCTACACGGGCAAAGAGAACACCGCGCCGGCGCTCCAGGCACCCCAGACTTCGCCGGAACGCGATCTGCGCCTGAGCCTTGAGAAATTTCACGGCCGACAGGATCCCGCCGCCGTGGAGGCCTCATGGCCGCACCTCAACCATGCCGACCGCTGGATCCGCAACGCGGCGCGGGTGGCCCTCGAACATCAGCCCCATGCCCAGTGGGCCGACCGCGCGCTGGAGGAGAAAGACCCGGGCCGCCAGCTCGAAGCCCTCCTGGCGCTGGTGCGCCAAGGAGCCGCCTGCCCCAGCCACCGCCCGGCCGACACCCAGCCCGACGGCGCCCTGAGGGACCGCATCCTGGCCGCGCTGGTGAAACTGCCCTTCAACCAGCTGACCAAGGAGCAGAAAATCGAGCATGTCCGGATTGCCCAGATTGCCCTCCACCGGTTTGGCAACCCGGATGCCGCGGTGCAGGAAGCGCTTGTGAAGCAGTATGATCCCGCGTTTCCCGACGCGAGTTTCGAGCTCAACTGGCTGCTCATAGAAACACTCAGTTATCTCCAAGCCCCCAACACCGCAGCCAAAGGCATGGCGCTGGTGGCCGCTGCTCCCAGTCAGGAGCCGGAGATGGAGTACATGCGCAGCCTAAGGATGTTAAAAGCCGGATGGACACCCGAACTCCGCGCGGCGCAGCTCGAGTGGTTCCTCAAAGCGGCCAACTACCGCGGCGGAGCGAGCTTCACCAAGTTCATCGAGTTCATCCGAAACGACTCCCTGGCCACGTTTTCTAACGAGGAAAACACGGCCCACGCGGAACTCATCGCGAAGAAACCCGAGATTAAATCCCCGCTTGATAACCTCGGCGCACTTTTCGCCGGGCGGACCCCGAAAAACTGGACCCTGGAAGAACTCAGCGCCGCCGCCACCAACGGCCTCAAAAGCCGTAATTTCCAGACCGGCCAGAAAATGTTCGGCGCAGCCGCCTGTTTTGCCTGCCACCGGTTTGGGAACGCCGGCGGAATGAACGGCCCGGACCTGACGGGTGCCGGCGGTCGCTACAGCCCGCACGATCTGCTCGACCAGATCATCAACCCCAGCAAAGAGATCAACGAACAGTTTGCTCCCATCGTGGTGACCAAACAAAACGGCGAAACGATCACGGGCATCATTGTGAATCTGAGCGGCGACACCGTGGTGCTCAACACGGACCTCACCAACCCCGACCAACGCGTCGGGATCGACCGTAAAACGGTGCAATCCATTGAGCTGAGTAAGGTGTCCCCGATGCCGCCGATGCTCCTGAGCATGCTCAACCAGGAGGAAGTCCTCGACTTGGTCGCGTTCATCCTCAGTGGAGGCGACGCGGCAAACCCCATGTTTGCCAAGTAAGCGGGCCTCGCCCTGAATCTCAGCGGTTTCAAGGGTTCCATTCAAAAGGGAGGGAGATCTTTGTAGCCTCCCCGCAAAAAAACCTCGCCCAGCCGCCCATTCCCATGGCCAATCCGGATGTGCGGGTGCTGGGCCTGATGGGGTGCCGGTGGAGCGCATCGGGGACTCCACGGGCGCGCTGAGCGGGGTGTAACCGGGTGCGCTCTGGCTCTGCCCGTCTTTAAGACACATTCCGCACGGTCGAGCGGTCTGCCGTATCCCCGGCACGGGGCGCGCCTTACCCGGCGTTGAGCGGTCAAAAACCTTGCGCTTGCCCGATCGGTTTCGCTTAATCCCGGCCCTTCGAATTCCCGCTTTGCGGCGAAGGCAGTCAGTTTCAACCCTCACATTCGTAGAAAAATGGATCTCTGTATTATTGGTTCGGGCTATGTCGGGCTGGTTTCCGGCGCTTGTTTTGCCGAAGTCGGCCACCATGTGGTCTGTGTCGACAACGACCAGCGGAAGGTGGACATGCTTCAAGCGGGCAAGATCCCGATCTACGAGCCCGGCCTTGAAGACCTCGTCCACCGCAACGTGGCGGCCAAACGCCTGCGGTTCACCAACTCGATCGAGGACGGGGTGGATCATTCCCAAGTGGTTTTCATCGCCGTGCCCACGCCGCCCCAAGTGGATGGCAGCGTCGATCTAACCTACATCGAACGCGTCGCCCGGGAAATCGCCGGGGTGCTGAAGGAAGGCCAATACCGCGTAGTCGTCGACAAGAGCACCGTGCCGGTCAAGACGGGGGAAAAGGTGGAGGCCACCATCAAGCGCTACAACAAATCCGCCGAGTTCGACGTGGTCAGCAACCCCGAGTTCCTCCGGGAAGGTTGCGCGGTTCCCGACCTGATGAACCCGGACCGGATTGTGATTGGTTCGGCCAACGACCGCGCCACCGACCTTATGAAACGCGTGTATGAACCCTTCCACGCGCCCATCCTGGTGACCGACGTCAACTCCGCCGAGTTGATCAAACACGCGGCCAACTCCTTTCTCTCGCTCAAAATATCCTACATCAACGCCGTGGCCTCCATCTGCGAAGCCAGCGGCGCGGATGTGGAGATGGTGGCCGACGGCATCGGCATGGATAAACGCATCGGCCGCAACTTCCTCAACGCCGGCATCGGTTATGGCGGGTCCTGTTTTCCGAAGGACGTCAAAGCCTTTATCGCCATCGCCCGCCAGCTCGGCACACCGTTTACCCTTCTGGAGGAGGTGGAACGCATCAACGCCGACCAGCTCAACCGGTTCATCGCCAAGGTGCGCGAGTCGCTCTGGGTGCTCAAAGACAAGAAAATCGCTGTCTGGGGCATGACCTTCAAACCCGACACGGACGACGTGCGTAACTCGGTGGCCATCGACCTCATTAACCGGCTCGTGGCCGAAGGCGCCCAAGTCACCGCCTACGATCCAAAAGGCGCGGAAAAAGCCGTGGACTGGAAATTGGTGGACCCGGCCAAGGTTAAACTGGCGGCTACGCCCGCTGAGGCTGCGGACGGTGCCGAGGCGCTTTTGATCGCCACGGAATGGAAGGAATTCGCCAACCAAGACTTTGCCGACGTCAAAAAGCGGATGCATACCCCGCTCGTATTTGACGGTCGCAACCTGTTTAACCCCGAGACCATGCGGCAACTCGGGTTTACTTATCACGCCATGGGGCGCCCGAGCCGCAACGGCTAACAGCCTTTCCAGGTTGCGCCGATTCTCTGCCGATTCTCTGCCGATTCTCTCACACGCCCTCCCCTGCGGGAGGGCGTTTTCTTTGAGTTCCGCCTCCCCACAACGCCTCTCATTTTCCCAACTCCCCATGCTAAACAACGCCCGCCAAGCCTGCATCGCCGCGCTGCTGGAATGGGAAAAAGGCCGGAAATTTTCCGACGAAATCCTGCACGAAACTCTCAAGTCCGCGCGTCTCTCGGCGCTGGACCGAGCTTTTGTCATGGAGACCTTCTTCGGGATCCTGCGCAACCTCAGCCGACTCGATTTTCTCATCGGCGAGTTGCGCGACGGCAGCCTCGATGCCGGCACCCGCGAGGTGGTCCGCCTGGGGCTCTACCAGATTTTTCACATGCGCACCCCGGCCCACGCGGCCGTCAACGAAACCGTTAACCTAGCCGGACGCGCCCGGGGCCTCGTCAACGCGCTCCTGCGCCGGGCTTTGCGGGAAAAGGACCTCCTCGAAGACCGGGTCAACCAAGCCGGTCTCGCAATCGCCCATTCGCATCCGGCCTTCCTGCTAGAGCGCTGGACCCGGGTGTTCGGGGAAGCCGCAACTCGGGCGCTGTGCGAGTGGAACAATCAACCCGCCGAAGTGCATGTCCGCGCAAACAGCCTCAAAGTCACCGTAGACGAACTCCTGCGCACGGCTCCCGGCGCAAGACCCTCGCATGCCCATCCCTTGGCGATCCACGTGGACCAGCTCCCCCTTCAATGGATTCTTCACGGCCTGTGCTACGTCCAGGACCCCAGCACCCTGATGGCCTGCGATCTTCTGGCTCCGCTGCCCGGGGAAACCGTGCTCGACGCCTGCGCGGCTCCGGGCGGAAAAACCACCTATCTGGCGGCGCTCATGAAAAACGAGGGCCGCATTATCGCGTGCGACCTGTATGAGTCCCGGGTGACGCGGCTCCGGGAGAATCTCGAGCGGCTCGGAGTGGAAATCGCCGAAGCCATCCAGCACGACTGCATGCAGGCGCACGGCGCGCTTGATGGCCGCAATTTCGACCGGATCCTTCTGGATGCCCCCTGCAGCAACACCGGGGTCATCCGGCGGCGCGTGGATGTGCGCTGGCGGTTAACCGACGAGGATTTTATCCGGATGCCCGCCCAGCAACTCGCCCTGCTCAAGCGCACCGTCACCCTGCTCAAACCCGGCGGCACCCTCGTCTACAGCACCTGCAGCCTCGAACCCGAGGAGAACGATCTGCTCGTGGAGAAAGCCCTCCAGCAGATCCCGGGTCTGCGCCTGGTGGAATCCCGCCGCACCCTACCCTTTGTGGACCAAGTGGACGGGGCGTTTGCAGCCAAGCTCACCAAGGATTAGCGGGCGGCGGGGGCTTGTTTTCCGCCGAAAATCTCGGCGAAGAAGTCCTTCATCGCCTGCCAGGACCTGCGCGCCGAAGGTTCGTGATAGGCCGCGCCCTTGGACTTGTCCGTACCCGCCCGGACTTGGGTAAACGAATGCACGGCCCCCCCGTAAGAAATCATCTGCCAATCCACCCCGGCCCTGCGGAGCTCGTCTTGGAATGCAGCCAGGTCCGCCGGTTTGACAAAGGGATCCTCCGCGCCGTGAAGGATGAGCAGCTTGGCTTTGATGTTGGCGCCGTCCTCGGGTTTCGGGGAATCCAGGCCGCCATGGAAACTCACAGCGCCGGCAAATGCGGCGCCGCTCCGGGCCAGCTCCAGCACGGTGGTGCCACCGAAACAAAACCCGATGGCCGCCACCCTGCGCCCGTCCACGCCGGGCTGCGCCTTGAGCTGTTCAAGCCCCAGATTCGCACGCCGCCGCAGAAGCGCACGATCGGCCTTGAACTTGCCTGCCTCCGCCGCGGCCCCCTGCATGTCGGCAGGACGCACCCCTTTGCCGTAAATATCCACCGCAAACGCCACGTAACCCATCCGGGCCAGGTCCTCCGCGATCCCGCGTGTGTGCTCGATCACGCCCATCCAGTCGTGCACGACCAAAACGCCGGGCCGTTCGGCGCTCGTCGCGTCGTCATAACTCAGGACGCCCTCGAGCACGGTATCCCCGTCCCTGTACTCAACGCTCCGGGTCTGGAGGGCGGCCCGGGCGGACGTCGGAAAAACGGAGAGAAACGCTGCAGCACAAAACAAAGGGAGAATTTTCACAGACGTGGAAAATGCGTTTCCCGGCACAAATCGCAAGCCCGCGCGTCGTGTAAGGCGCGTGCAAGGGACACACAAAATGTTTCAAGCCCGGCAAAAACCTCCTCAGAAAAAGGCCTTCATGACCCGCCAAGAAATGCTCGCCCAAGGTTCGGGATCACAGATCAGGGAAACGGGTAAGGGATGAAGCCTGGCACGCCTGACTCTTTATCCCACAACGCGCCGCGCGGTTTCCCGCATTGGGTTCTCGGCCGCCATGCACCGGCTTGCTTTCATCGAAGCGAACGACACTAGCCAAAACATGAATTGGAAAGAATGCCACAATCCGGGCATAAACGAGCCGCCATGGATTTGCTTACTGCCATTCAATCAAACCTCCTTAGCCCAGCCGTCTTGTTCTTTGTGCTCGGAGTATTCGCGGCGGTGTCGAAGAGCGATTTGAAGTTTCCCGAGTCGCTCTACACCACGCTCACGATCTATCTGCTGACGGCCATTGGATTCAAAGGCGGCGTGGCAATCCATGAAGCGGGGCTCGGCGCGGTGTGGCTACCTGCGCTCGCGGCGATGGCGCTGGGCGGGCTGATCCCAATGTGGACCTACCCCGTCCTGCGGAAGCTGGGCAAATTTAGCGCGGCGGATGCCGGGGCCATCGCAGCGCACTACGGGAGCGTCAGCGCGGTGACCTTCATCGCGGCCACGAACTTCCTCAAAAGCATCCATGAACCCTTCGAGAACTACGCTTCGGCTTTTCTCGCCGTCATGGAGTCACCCGCGATCATCGTCGGCGTGATGCTGGGCAAAGGCGTGCTCGGGAGCGGGAAGTTTTCGCTCACAGATGCGGGCGTCCGCCATGCGCTGCGGGACGCGGTGCTCGGGAAAGGAGTGCTGCTGCTCATCGGTGCAATGGTGATCGGATCGCTGTGCGGGAAGCGCGGCATGGCGTCGGTCGAGGGCTTCTTTGTAACGCCCTTCCAAGGTGTGCTGGCGCTCTTTCTCCTAGAAATGGGCATGGTCGCTGGGAAACGACTCGGAGACTTGAGAAAGGTGGGGGCGTTTCTGCTCGTCTTCGGCATTACGGCGCCGTTGGTGCATGGGTTGGCAGGCGTGCTGCTCGGCACTTGGGTGGGACTGAGCATTGGCGGAGCCACGCTGCTCGGCGTGCTGGCCGCAAGTGCAAGCTACATCGCAGCTCCCGCAGCGGTGCGCCTGTCGCTCCCGGAGGCGAATCCCACTTTCTCGCTCACGGCCGCCCTAGCCATCACATTTCCCTTCAACATCAGCCTCGGCATTCCATTGTTCTTCGAGGTTGCCAAACGCGTCCACGTCTGACCCGCCATGAACCTGCATCCCATGAAACTTGTCACCATCATCTGCGAAGCCGTGCTGGAGGAGCGCATCGTGGAAGTGCTGCGAGAATGCGGCGCGCACGGACACACCGCCTTTGACGTGCGCGGCAGCGGCTGCCAAGGCAGGCGGAGCGCCGACCTCGTCGAGAGCGGCAATGTGCGGGTCGATGTTATCGTGAAGCCCGCAGTCGCCGGGGCACTGCTCGCCCGGCTCTACTCGGGATTCTTCCAGGACTACGCCATGGTCGCCTACGAGAGCGAGGTCAACGTGATGAGGCCGGAGAAGTTTTGACCCGGATCAATCCCTTCCCTCGAACTCCTGTGAGAGCCGAGCGGCCTTCGTTCCCATGCGAGGACGGCCCGTGATGCAAGGGACCCGCGAGGATCGCTCTCAGTGAATGCAAGTTTTCGACGTTTTTCTCTCAAGCCAAAGCGACGGGACGCCTTTCCTCGTTGAGCGGGCTTCTCCCGGGTCCCACGCGGTTTTTCCTCGGAAGCCGCAGAGCTCCGAAGCCATTGGAGGGCACTTTTCAGAGCCCAACCCTTGAGGATTTCCGGAGTCCTCCCCAAGGAAGATCCGTCTTCACCGAGCGGCATGGGCTTGCGCCTCCTTTGATTGGCAACCTCCGGAAGTGCTCTGCAGGCCGAGAAGAAGGGGTCAGGGGTCAGGGGTCAGGGGTCAGCTGAGAGCGGCCCTTCAGGGCTTGCCGAAGCGCCCTCGTCTGCGGGGCGTTGCTCCGGGGAAACCCTCACCCCTCACCCATCACCCATCACCCCGGACCCCGGCCGCCCGGCGCCCGGCGCGGCGGGCGGCGCCCCCCCCCCCCCGGGGTCCGCCGGTACCC
>JBEIUI010000001.1:0-73215 GCA_040374425.1 Verrucomicrobiia bacterium
GCTCAGGGGCGCTCGCGAAGCCGGGTTCTCTTCCACCACCCGACCATTCCCAAGCCCCCCGCCAGAGCCACCCCCAAAGCCACCGCCGTCCATAGCCTCGCGTGAGAAGAGGGCTGAGGAAGGGGCATTGAAGCCGTGCGATCCCCGGCGATCAGATAAAACCAGCGTAGGGCACGCTGATGGGAGGTCCCGTCCATTCTCCAAAGGATCACATCGTGGGGCACCCCCTTGGGAACCTCAAAGGCCAGAGACCGTGCCCGGGTCGACCAGGTCCAAGTGGCAGTCAGCAGCTGGTGATTTTCAGGCTCTGCGGGAGCACTTGACGGGGAGTACGGCAGCGGACAGGTAGGATCCGAATCGGCGCGTTTTTCAATTCGCACCTGACCGAGCTCCTCCAGCGCGACCGAACGACCTTCCTCAAGCACAAGCAGCACTCCACGGAGTGCCTCGGAGGCCTCCGCTTCAGTCTGAATCATCGGGTTGGCTCCGTAATCGACGGTTACCTCGAGCTGCACGCGGCCGGGCTCCGGAACGAGGACTTTGGCCAGCAGGAACTGCCCATTGTGCCCGAAAACACTCGAGGCACTTGCCGCGAGAAGCGCGAAAACCAGCCAGCCTACACGCATCACTTGGGGTTCCAGCGCAGCACACGCCCAAAACGGTTCCCCTTTGTTTCGAGAATGTTGCCCCTCCTATCGAGAGCGAAGACCCGCAAGGTTCCGTATCCTTCAGCCAAGTCGATGTCCCCGTTACGCGCCGCATCCGCGGAAATCGGCTGAAGCTCCTGCCCCTTCTGCGAGCTGCCAACCGTCATTATCGGCTGGCCTTCTTTGAGCCCGATCTGGGGTTTGGCGACCGTCTGCAGGTTGGACTTCTGGGCCCGGCAGGTCGTCTCTACGGCTCGGACCCGGACCGCAGACGCGCGGACTGCGGAGCCCAATCCGGCACCGAGCAGCGAGATGGAAACAAGCCAGAACAATTTCACAAGCAATGCCCTGATCAGAGCGGTTCCAGGGCCATCGGGAAAGCCCGAAGCCCTCGACGTGCTGCCAAGCCCGGGAATGGCTTTGCTCCGATCGGCCCTGGGAGAGGCAAAGAAAGCTCCTTGCTTGAGAATCCCGTTCATAGGATACTCTGGGCCTCTGGCGGGAGTTGCTGACAGGAGTCGGCGGTGAATTCTCCCCGTTTTTTCAACAACGGGCACACCGGCAAGCGCTGGATTCATTTCATCCTCCCGCAAGGCCATTTTTCTCATGCAGGTTCTCCAAAGACATCCCAACCGTTTCTCGCGTTCGCAGTTTGACCAGTGGCTGGCCCTCCGCCGGACCGAGGAAGGACTACCGCAAATCCCCCCCCGCAACGGTCAACCCATTTTCAAGTCTTGGCTGCGCGACCACTGGCAATCCATCCTGCCGCTGCCGGAGGCCAAGGGCCTCAATATTTTCTGCGAAAGAGACGTCACTCTCCTCGTATGCGAGCACTCGCAGAGCATCTTGATCGAGGGTGAATTCTACAAACTCACCCTGTTCGATCCCTTCCCGCTCAACCGGCCTCGGGACGGGCAACAGTTCGCTTCCCGGCTCCGGCAGCTCTCTGGCGATGTGCCTCGCCGCATTCTGATCCTGGAAACCGAGGTCCTCCACCAGATCCCCCGCATCGAGCAGACGCTTGCCGAGCATCGGGAACGTCTGAGTCCGGCGGAAATCCGAAGCGAGATGCGCAAACTCGACGGACGCCTTTCTCTGAGCCAGTTCAAAGACCGGGTGGCCCGGATCATCCGGGAACTCAACCTGCGCGCAGCCAACCATCGCATGGCCGAGGGAATCGCCCTGCACAGATTTCATGAGACCTTTCCGGGAGCTCGGGCGCGGCAACGCCAGCTCTTGCTTGTGGCCGGCCCGACAAACTCGGGCAAAACCTACACCGCCTTCCAAAAACTCGCGGCAGCCAAAACCGGGGTCTACCTCGCACCGCTGCGCCTGATGGCCGCGGAGTTCTGGGATCGCATGAAGGGGGCAGGCGTCCCCTGTTCGCTGATCACCGGCGAGGAACGAATCCTGGACCCGGGGGCGCGTCATGTGGCTTCCACCATCGAGATGCTGGCCACCGACGCCGAATACGACGTGGCGATCATCGACGAGGTCCAAATGATCTCCGACAAGGACAGAGGCTGGGCGTGGACCCAGGCGATTGTGGGCGTCAACGCCAAGCTGGTGATTCTGGTGGGCTCTCCCGATGCGGAAGCCGTGCTGCGGGAAGTCGCCAACCGGCTTGGAGAACCCCTCGAAATTCAACGCACCGAGAGACTCAGCCCGCTCCAAGTGGCCGACTCCCCGCTGGACCCGGACAAAGCCCTCGAAGGCGGCTCCGCGTTCATCTCGTTTTCAAGGAAAGACGTGCTGGCTTGGAAACAAACCCTCGGCGCCTCCGAATGCGCCGCCATCTACGGAGCGCTCTCGCCGGAAGTCCGCCGAGCCGAGGCGCGCCGGTTTGCTTCCGGGGAAGCCAAAGCCGTTTCCGCCACGGACGCCATCGGCATGGGCTTGAATCTGCCGGTCAAAACCATCGTTTTCACCACGCTCACCAAATGGGACGGGGAGAAGGAAATCACTCTGGGCGACTCCGCCATCCGCCAGATCGCCGGGCGCGCCGGCCGCTACGGTATGCACGAGGTGGGGGTGGTTACCGCTCTCAACAAGCGCAACCTCGATTACATCAGGGAAGCCATGGCGTCGCCGCCGGAACCCCTGCCGATCATCGCGCCGATCGCGCCCCACATCAAAATGCTGGAGTTTCTTTCCCAAGAGACTGGAAAAACCGATCTGACCTCCCTTCTGGACTGTTTTGCCGCGCTCCCGGGCGACACGGATCTTTTCTGCAAAGCCGATGTGTCATCGATGCGCGACCTGGCGGGTGAAATCCGGGAGTTCAACCTGCCTTTGATCACGCAGTTTGCGTTGTGCGCCTGCCCGGTGGACTCGCGAAACGGGGACCACCTCCGCATTTGGCGGCAGTGGGTGGCGGCGGTGGCCGAGGACGTGGCCTCCCCCCTGCCCCGGGGCGAAGAGTTTGCCGCCGAAGGCAGCACGAGCTCAGCAAACGAACTCCACTCCGCGGAAAGCCAGGTCAGACTTCTGGCGGCCTACCGCTGGATGCACCACAGGATGCCCGAACTTTTCCCAGACATCGAGGAAGCGCTGGCCGTGTGCGCCGACACCAACCAGTTCATCTCCAACTCGCTCAAGAAAAAAATCGTTCGGCGCTGCCGCCGGTGCAGCAGCGGCCTGCCGGATCTCCACAAATTCGCGATCTGCGACCGGTGTTTCTCGATGCGCTTTGAGCGCTCCGAATAGGGCCTCAAGCGTTCTTGCGCAGAATCTCAAGGGGGGCGGGCTTGCAGACCCCGCGGCTGAGCCAACCTCCGCCCACCAGCGAAAGCAGCGGAGGCAGGAGCAATCCGAATGCGATGACTCGGGGTTCCGGCCAGGGCGCAGCTTTGAGAACGAAATGAGCCAGCGCCGCATGGGCGACCACAGCGAGTGCGGCTCCTGCGAGCCCTGAGAGCGCTCCCAGGCACGCGTATTCCACCACAAAAACGGAACGCACCTGGCGCTGGGATGCGCCCAGCGTCCGCAACAGCACACTTTCGCTGAGCCGCTGGGTGTGGCCGTTGAGCAGGCAGCCTAGGAGAATCGGCACCCCCGCAAGCACCGTCACGCCAGCCAGGACCTCCACCACCCGGCTGATCTGCTCCAGGATCCCGGTGACCGTCTCCAAAATGAGCGTCAGATCGATCGCTGAAACGTTGGGAAACTGCCGAACCAAAGCCCGCTGCAACGCGCCGGAGGACGCCTCCCTGGGGATGCGGGTGGTCAGCACCGTGAACCCGGGGGCGGCCTCCAGCACGCCCGGGGGAAAGATCATGAAAAAATTCAGGTTAAACCGGCTCCAATCCACCTTGCGCAGATTGGCTACTTTGGCCCGGAGCGGCACGCCCTGCACATCCAGGCCGAGCTCGTCGCCCACGCCCAGTTCAAGATCGCGGGCGATTTTCGATTCAAGGGAGACCGGCACGGGCTCAGTCCCGGGCTTCCACGGGAGGGAAGAAAACAAGGCCCCGGCGGTGAGCTCTTCGGAGCCGGTGAGTTCGGCGCGGTAACTGGAGCGGTATTCGCGCTGGAGAACCCAGCGCGGTGTGCCCTTGGGATCGCGTCCTTTTCCACGGGCGACCTTCGCTCGCGCCTCGGCCTGCTGCTCGAGCTCCCGCACGGGCACACCTTTTACCGACGCAATCCGCATCGTGACAATGGGAGCGTCCTCCAGCAGAGGCAGGTCCAGCCCCGCCAAGAGCGCCTTCACCCCGGCGCGTTGATCCTCCTGCACATCCACGAGATAAATATTCGGGCTCCGTTGGAGATCCCCGGGCTTCAGGCTTTCCAGCAAAGTGCTGCGCACCAACAACACCGTCAGCAGCAGACAATTCCCCAGGCCCAGGGACAGCAGAAAAAGCAGCGTCTGGTTCTGCGGACGGAACAGGTTGGAAAAACCCTGCCGGACCACATACGGCCAGGAGGGCCGAGGAAGCCTCCGGGCGAGGGCGACCACCCCCGCAGCAGTCCCGAAAAGCAGGGCGAACACCAGCATCAACCCCGTCACCAGGAGCGCCGCCCGGCGAAGAGGTGTCCCGTGGAGCACGGTCAATCCCCAGAGGAAAATCATCAACAACAAGGCGCAGATGATCCCGGCCGGGCGGGCCCAGAGCGGCCGCTGCGGCTCCACGGAGGCGCGCAGCGCGACCGAGGGCGGGATGCCGCGGATCTGGAGGAGCGGCAGCAAGGCGAATCCCATGCAGACGGCAAAGCCGGCGAATGTGGTTTGAGCGATCACCGTCCAAGCCGGAGCCGGAGGCAGTGAAACCGGGAGATGCCGGGCAAAAAGCGAGGCCGCCCCGTGTTGGACTCCGAGCCCGAGAGCGGCTCCGAGCAAAGCGCCGCCGGCAACCAGCACAAGGGCCTGGGCCAGATAGATCGCGAAAGCCTTGGAAGCAGAGCATCCCAGACAGCGCAGGATCGCGATGGAATCAAGGCGCCGACTGACATGCGCGTGGATGGCGGCCGCCACGCCGATGGCGCCCAGCACCAGAGCGACCAAGGCCAGCAGCCCCAAGAACTCTTCCAACTGCTCCAGGGAGTTTCCGAGCGAATCCCGCCGACTCTCCGGCGTCTCAAACTGCCAGCGGCTTTCGGGAAACTGTTTGCGAAACTCGCTTGCCAGAGTGTCCCCGGGAGACGCACCGGCTGGAACCGCACCGGGATTCGCCCCGGAAAGCTCCGAGTGCAGCAGATGAAAAACCAAGCTGTTGGTCCCCAAAAGCCCGGTTTGGTCCAGCGCGCTGTAGGCGACAAAAACCTGTGGAGAGAAACCGCCGAACCGGCTGCTGCGCGGCGCCCCCTTTTTTAATGAGCCCAAGATGGGCAGCTCAAGGTTCCCGAGTTTGACCAGGTCGCCTACGCCGACCCCGAACTGGTCGAGTAGAGCGGGTTCCAGCACGATCCCGCCCTGTGAATGCAGGCGTTGCCAGGCTTCGGGGGGATCCGTTTCCAGCTTTCCATAGAAAGGATAGTCCGGCTCCACCCCGCGCACCTGGACCAGCCGGGCCGCATCGGCCTTGGGGAAGGAAAGCATGGAAGAAAAACTCGTCTCGCGCCGGACTCTCTTGGCGTGGGTCTGCATCCACGCCAGCGCATCCGCCGGGAAGGATTCGCGGGAGGACACCTGCAGATCCGAGCCGAGCAACGCATTGGCCTGAGCGCGGATTCCCGCCTCGAAACGGGCTTTGAGCGCGTGAATAGCCACCAGGGCGGCGATTCCGAGCACGATGGACAATGAAAAGAGCGACAGCCGCTTGCGCTGGGTCCGACTTTCCCGCCAAGCCATGCGCAAGGTCCATGCCTGGAAGAGCCCCGGCCACTTCTTAGGCGCAGGGGAGGCGCACCCTCGTTCCGCGCCCGCTCCGGAATGTTCAAGGTCGCTCATGGGTCGTTTCGCGCTCAATGCTTCCTGCGCGCATTTGGACGATCCGCCGGGCGCGTGCAGCCAGGGTCGGATCGTGAGTCACGAGCACCAGCGCCGTGCCGTGGGCCCGGTTCATCTCAAAGAGCATCTCGACAATGGGCGCGCTGGTATCCGCGTCGAGATTGCCTGTCGGTTCGTCGGCGAAAAGAATCCGGGGCCGCCGAATAAATGCGCGGGCGAGGGCAACACGCTGTTGTTCGCCGCCGGAGAGCTGGAGGGGGTAATGATTGAACCGGCCGCCCAAACCCACCTGTTCAAGAATGGCGCACGCCTGTGCGCGGGCCCCGGAGATGCCGCTCAATTCGAGGGGCACCAGCACATTTTCCAAGGCTGTCAGCGTGGGCAGGAGCTGGAAACTTTGGAAAACGAACCCGACCCCCTCATTGCGCAAAGCGGCGCGCTGATCTTCGTCGAGGTCCTCCAGAAAGCGACCCAGCAACCGCACGCTCCCCGAGGTGGCCCGGTCCAAGCCGGCGCACAACCCGAGCAGAGTGGACTTTCCGCTGCCGGACGGACCGACCACCGCGCAAGTGTCTCCCGCATGGAGCTTTAAATCGACGTTGCGCAGAATCTTTAACGTGCGCGAACCCGTGCCGTAGGTCTTGCACAGACCATGAATTTCGAGGATGGGTGAATCCGCGGCCTTCTGAGGGGCACACTCTTCACGGGCTGCGATGGAACGCTCCAACGACGATGGATTCATCAAAGGCAAAATGGATTTGGCTGCTGCTTTTTTCGGCCTGCGCACTATGGCCGCGCGACGCCGCTCATGCAAACGAGTCCGCGCGACTGCGCGTCGTGATCCTCGGGGACAGCCTCACCGCCGGATACGGTGTGGAGTCGGCACAAAACTACCCGGCGCTTCTCCAAAAAAAGATCGACCGAGCGGGACTCCCTTTTGAAATCATCAACGCAGGCATCAGCGGCGACACCACCGCCGGAGGGCTCCGCCGGATCGACTGGATCCTGAGCAAAGGCGCGGCGGTCCTTGTCGTCGCACTGGGGGGCAATGACGGCCTCCGCGGACTTGCCCCTGCCCAAACCGCACAAAACCTTGCCGCCATTCTCCAAAGGGCAAAACAACGGGTGCCCGACGCGTCTCTGGTTTTGGTGTCCATGAAAATGCCCTCGAGCATGGGCGCAGATTTCGTCCGCGCCTTCGAAGCCGTTTTCCCGCAGGTGGCGGCTGAAAACCAAGCGATTCTCTGGCCTTTTCTGCTCGAGGGCGTCGCGGGGGACCCGGAGCTCAACCAAGCCGACCTGATTCATCCCAACGCCCAGGGCCAGGAAAAGATCGCGGACAATCTCTGGGCATCCCTGCACGAGGTTCTCCTGGGGCGAGCCCGCTAGTTTTTTGGAAAAAGATGGACCGCAAAGATTTACCCCCAGCCATCGCCCCCTCGGCGACACCGATTGAGAACCAGGGAAGCCAGCGCCCGCCCGAGGGCACTCGCGGCTACCAATCTTGGGTGGACGAAAAAAAAACCGGGGTTTGGCAGGTCTCTTGCATCAGGGGGGCCCCTGTGATGCAAACTCCCCACAGCGATCCGACTCATATTGAGCTGCTCCAGCAGCGCTCCTGCGCTTTCGAACACATCGAGGACGGGATCATCGTAACCTCGCTGGATGGCGTGGTTTTGGACTGGAACAAGGGAGCGGAGCGGCTCTTCGGATGGAGCCGTGAGGAGATGCTGGGAAAAACTCCGGCAGTGCTGCACCGCCCCTGCGATGCGGACGAGCTCACAGGCTCCATCAACGCAACGGCGGCGCAGGAGGGCCGTTGGAAGGGGGATGTTTCGTTTGTGCGCAAGGACGGTTCCACGGGCATTTGCGAGACCACCACGGTAGCCATGCGGGACGAGCAGGGTCGGATTTTTGCGACCATGGGGATCAACCATGATGTGACGGCGCAGAAAGCGATCGAAGGCAAGTTGGTGGAAGAAAAACAGATTCTGCGGACGCTCATCGACGCGCTGGATGACGTGATTTTTTTCAAGGACAGTGAAGGCCGCTACATCATGGTCAACGCCGCGCATCGCAAAATCTGGAAAAAATCAGAGCGGAGCCCCATTGGCCTGACCGATTTTGATTTCGAGGGGCTCCGGACCAACGCGGCGCGCTACGCGAAGGACGACCAGACCGTAATCGCAACCGGCAAGCCGATCACCAACCGGGAAGAACCCTTTACCCGGGACGACGGCAGTTCGGGCTGGTTTCTCACCTCGAAATATCCGCTCCATGATTCCGCTGGGCGGGTGATCGGCGTGGTCGGCATGGCCAGGGACATCACGGAATGGCGACGCACGGGACGGGAACTGGCCGACGAACGCGAGAGGTTCAAAACCATCGTGGATGCCCTGCCTGATGCGCTCTTTCTCAAGAACCGGGAGGGCCGAATTACCCTCGAGAATAAGGCAATGGCCAAACTTTTCGGGCCGGAATCCGGGCGTGTTCTCAAGACGCCTTTCGAGGAGCCAATTCCCAGGGAACACGCGGAACGTTATGCCGCCGACGACCGCAGCGTCATCGAGACCGGCCAGCCCGTGATCAATCGCGAGGAGCCTTTTCTGACCACGGCAGGCACGACGGGTTACCTGCTGACCTCCAAATACCCGATCCGCGACAGCGGCGGCGAGATCGTGGGAGTGGTGGGGGTTTCGCGGGAAATCACCGAAATACGCAAGGCGGCGGCGGAACGGCGGGCCTTTGAGCGCAAACTCCAGGAAACGCAGAAGCTCGAGAGCCTGGGGGTCCTGGCGGGCGGGATCGCGCATGACTTTAACAACCTCCTTACCGGCGTCCTCGGCAACGCCAGTCTGGCGAGCATGGAACTCCCCCAGGAATCCCCCGTGCAAGAGCTTCTCAAACAGATTGAAATCGCGTCGGTCCGCGCGGCCGACCTCTGCAAGCAGATGCTGGCCTACTCGGGCAAAGGCCGGTTTGTCATGCAGCGGCTTGATCTCAACGCGGCGCTGAACGAGACGACCAAGCTCCTGCAGGTGTTCCTCAACAAGAACGCCGTCCTCAAGATGCAGCTGGCACCGGCGCTTCCGGCTGTGGTTGCCGATCCCACGCAGATGCGCCAGGTGATCATGAATCTGGTCATCAACGCCGCCGAGGCCATCGGCGAACGCAGCGGCTACCTGACGCTCACCACCGGGGTCGTGCGGGCCGACGCCCGATACCTGGCCGAAACCCATCTTTCACCCGATCTGACCGAAGGCGACTACGTCTACCTCGAAGTCGGAGACACCGGCAGCGGGATGACCCCGGAGGTGGCTGCGAAAATTTTTGACCCGTTTTTCACCACCAAATTCACCGGCCGGGGCTTGGGCCTGGCAGCTGTCTTGGGGATCGTCCGAGGCCACCGGGGGGCGTTGAAGGTTTACACAGAACCGGGTGTCGGCACGACCTTCAAAGTCCTGCTGCCCTGCGCCGACGGTCCGGTGGACGATCCGGGCATGGAGCGCCCGGCAAGCGCCCAGTGGCGGGGCCGCGGCTTGGTGCTCATCATCGACGACGACGAGACCACCCGGGCCACCACGGCGCGGATGCTCGAGAGCATGGGCTTTGAGGTGCGCCTCGCTGCAGACGGTAGGGTGGGCGTAGAAGCATTCCGCCTCACTCCAGAGGAGTTTCAGGTGGTGCTGCTCGACCTCACAATGCCACGCATGGACGGGGCGGATGCCTTCACGGAAATCCGCCGGATCCGGCCCGATTGCCGGGTTCTGCTCATGAGCGGCTTTAATGAAGCGGACGCCGTGGCGCGGTTTGCCGGGAAAGGGCTTGCCGGCTTCGTCCAGAAGCCTTTCCGGCTCCCGGATCTCCGGGAAAAAGTGCAACAAATCCTGAGCGCCCCCGCCTAGCGCCGCCCCTTATTTGGTCCTATTCAAGAGCAGGATCCTCTTGAGCTCCTCAATGGTCTGGGGCAGCTCGTGGGATCCGTGCGGACCGGGCACGATGAGTTCGGACTCCGCGCGATCCAGATGCGAGCTCCAGTAGGGCACCACGCCGTCCGAACTCTGGGGCGAGTCGCCTTTCCCTCGGTCGCCGATGATGGAGTGATACGGGGCGCGGATGGGGATGCGGTCGAGCTCCTTGAGCGTGGGGTTTTTGGGGGAGAGACTGGTGATGCTGTTGGGGAGCTGCGTTTTTCCCGAAACGACCGAGAGCACGTCGCCTGCCGAGTCGGTGAGCGTTTTTACCAGGGAAGTGGGCAGCGAAATGATGCGCATGCCCAAGGCGCCAATGGAGCCCAGGGCCATTTCGCTTCCCCGGTGGGGCACGCAAATGAAGACGATGCGGTTCACCCGGGGATTGGATTCAACGATGAGCGCGCGCTTGATCAGGTTGTTCGCGGGCAACTTGCGGTCGAGTTGCTCGGCTTTGTCTTTCAAGTTCGCTTTCCAAAGGGCCCGGCCGGTGTCGACGACCTGCATCCGCGAGACCAACCCGCCCATGCTGTGGCCCACCAGCACATAGCCCTTCGTCATCGGGTATTTGGCCTGGACCCGGTCCAGCTCCTCGCGGAAACGCAGGGCCGAATACGACATCGGATTGCCGGTGGGATAATTAAACACCCAGAACTGGTAACGACTCCGAAGGTTCTCATCGGCATGCAGCTCGTTCATGGCGTTCAGCCACATCTGGGGAGTGGACATCAACCCGTGCACGAAAATCACCGGGATCCGGTTCGGGTCGTAGGGCTCAATCATGTAGAGCCCCGTTTTACTCAGATACTTCTCCACGCGGATCATCGACACGAACCCGCGCAACAGCTCGTTCTGCTGGGGATAACGCGCCAGGGGCGCCGTGTAATCCGCAGCCAGAGGCTGGGATTTTCCGCCGATGGAAACCACGCTGCGTTTGTCTGGGTGCTGCAGGGCCAGGGTGGCGACGTTCTCCTTGAACAACAAAGTCGCGGTGACCGGCGCCATGGTGCCGCTGGCCGGCTCAAACGGAGCCTTCGATCCGAAACCCAAACCTTTCGTCTCGTGAATCCCCACAAACGGGGCACCAACCCCGGGACGCACGAAAGTGCTCCGCAGGTGCCGACGTCGGACCCGCGAAGCGGGCTCAAGGTCCGTGAAATAACTCGGAGCCCAGCTCCCCGCAACCTCAGGTCCCTGAAATTTCAAACCGTAGCTGTGCCCCTCGGCGGAGAAGCTCAGGGACTGATTCCACAAACGCCCGCCCTCGCCGTTAAAAAGCAACTCGGTGAGCTCCGCCGTAGCCGTGTTGTAGGTCCCAAGCGCCTCGCGATCCCCCGGCCGCACGGGAAAAACTTTCGCCGCCTCGTCTGCGGCATACAGGTAGGAACCCACACGCGTCTCCAGCGGCACCCGTGGTGAGCGGCCCTTTTTTAAACTCGCCGACGCATGTGCAAGGCACACGTCCCGCTCCGTCTTTTTGATGCCCGTGCTCGCGCAGCCCCCTAGGGCAATTGCGAACGAGATCATCGTGATCCGGCTGAAGATAGGTCTGAGCATAAGTTTTGTCGGGTTGGCTCCGATCACCACGGCGAAAGCACTGGGATTTTTTTCAGGGGATTACGTCGACCAGCGGCATGACTAAGCGAACGGACCGTGGGTTGTTGCGATGTCCGGCAAGCGCAGCTACTTACTGGCCTTCCCGGCGCTGTACGTCCTCGCCCGTGGCGCGGAGCAACCGCGAGTAAGCCACCGAATAATCCCGCAGCGCCTGCACGTAGTTGCCCCGGGTCTGGGTCAGAGCGGTCTGCGCGCTGAGGATGTCCACCTGGATGCCCGTGCCCGCCAGGTAGCGCTCCCGCGCCAACTGGACCGTGCGTTCCGCGCGCCCGATGTTTTCCTTCTGCGAATCCACCGTCGCCTTCGCGCTGAGAATGTCGGACCAAGCCGTGCGCACCTGGAGGGAAACCAGCCGACGTTGCTCCTCCATCTGGGCCTGCCTCAAGCCTCGGTTCGCCTGGGCCTCCGCCACACGGCCCTGGGTGAGGAACCCGTCAAAGAGCGGCCAGGACATCTGGACCCCGGCAATCGCCCCGTCCAGCGAGTCGCCCGCGTTTCGGGTCCGCACCCGGCTGGTGACGTCGTATCCCGCGAACGCCTGGACGCCCGGTTTGTTGCCGGCGCGAGCGGCGATGATGTTTTCCTCGGTGATTTTGACCTGGGTGTTGAGCGACTCCAGCTCGGTGCGGTTTTTCCAGCCCGCGGCGAGTGCGCCGGGCAGATCGGCCGGGTATTTGCGAACCTGCAACGGGGTGTCGAGCCGGAGAGGCAAATCGTTCTTCGCCTCCTTGGGCACGTTGTAGCCGAGCAACTCCACGAGGGCTTGTTTGGCAGTGATATAGCTGTTGCGCGCCAGGATGAGCGGCGGCTCGGCGTTGGATAACTCCACCTCCGCCCGCAGCTGATCGAACTCGGACACCACACCGGCGGCGAGCCGCGATCTAACGTTGTCGAGCTCCCCCTTGAGCAGGTCCACGGAGGCTTGGCGCACCTCAATCTGGGCCGAGGCCAACTGCACGTCGTCGTAAGCCGTGCGCACCTGTAGAAGCACCTGGCCGAGGGTCGTCAGGAAATCTTGCATGGCCTGTTCGCGGATGAGCTTCGAGACGCGCAAAGCCGAGAGCAGCCGCCCCCCTTGGTAGAGCGACTGGACCACGCGGGCGTCCCCCACCCATCGTTGGTTGTTCAATGTGGGTCCGGTCGCGTTGAACCCGGTGTTCAACTCCACCAGGGAGTCCTGAGTCACCGAGTAATCCACGCGGCCAAGGACCTGCGGCAGAACAATAGCCCGGGTCTGCACGGCCACGCCAAGACGCGCTTCCACCGACTTGTGCGCCTGAAGAATGATCCCGTTCTGTTCGGTGGCGATATTGAGCGCGTCGACCAGCGAGAGAGGCCGCTGAAGGAGGGTTTCAAATGAGGGGGCTTTGCCTTTTTTTGCCTGGGGAACGCCCGCTGCCACAGCGCCTAGGGGAGCCAGGAGCAAAGCGAGTGCGACCAGTTTGGAAAATGAGGGGTGCATAAGGGAAAAAACTCAGGACGGATCCACGCCGGTGGGCTCACGCATGCGGCTCGGGGAGGGGCACTGCCGGATGCGGCGGCGCCTGTTTTTTGCCGCCCCATTTCTCGACGAAATAAAAACACGCGGGGATCAGGAAGATGGCCAGCACCGTGGCGCCGAGCATCCCGCCGATGACAGCGAACCCCATGACCTGCCGGGAGAGCGAGCCGGCGCCTGCCGCTTTTGCCAGAGGCACGCAGCCGAGGATGAAAGCAAAACTTGTCATGAGAATGGGCCGGAGTCGGAGGCGCGCGCCCTCCAAAGCGGCGTCGAGCAGAGTGAGGCCCTGCTCGTAGCCCATCTTGGCGAATTCCACGATGAGAATGGCGTTCTTGGCAGACAACCCGATGAGCATGACCAAGCCGATCTGCGCATACACGTTGTTCTCGAACCCGCCCACCCAGAGTCCGGCGAACGCCCCGAACACGGCAATCGGGGTGCTCAGGAGCACGCTCAAAGGCAGCGACCAGCTCTCGTATTGGGCGGCGAGAATCAGGAACACGAACAGCAGCGAGATCCCGAAGATGACCCCGGGCTGGACCCCCTGCTGGGCCCGCTTTTCTTGATACGACATGCCCAGATAGTCGTAGCCCATTTCGCCGGGCATGGTTTCCGCAAAAACCTCCTCGAGCGCTTTCATGGCCTGAGCCGAGCTGTATCCCGGCGCGGCCGAACCATTGATCTGGGCGCACCGATAGAGGTTGTAGCGCATGGTGAACTCCGGGCCTGCCGTGGGCCGGGTGGCCGTGACCGCGCTCAGGGGCAGCATGTTGCCGTCCAAGTTTTTTACGAAAAACTGGCCCACATCCTCCGCCCGGGTGCGGTATTCGCCCTCGGCTTGGATGAACACCTGCCATTGCCGGCCAAACCGGTTGAAGTAGTTCACAAAATAGCCGCCCATGTAGGTCTGCAGCGTCTGATACACCGCCCCGAGATCCACCCCCTGCTTGAGCACCTTGTCCCTGTCCACGTCCATAGCCAACTGCGGCACTTTGGGCAGAAACGTGGTGTTGACCCCGGACAACTCCGGGCGTTTCCGCGCGGCCTCGATGAACTTCTTCACGTTCGCATCCAGGAACGCCAGGTCCTTGCCCGCGCGGTCCTCCAGCATGAAAGTAAACCCGCCCGAGGCGCCCACGCCGGGGATCGCCGGGGGCGAAAAGGCGAAGGACACGGCCTCGGGAATCCGGGAAAGCTGCGCGTTGAGCCTGCGTTTGATGGCCTCGTATTTTTCCTCCGGCGCGGTGCGTTCGTGCCAGGGCTTGAGGGTGACAAAGAAAAAGCCGTTGTACGTGTTTTGGGTACCGCTGAGCAGGCTGAACCCCGCCACGGTGGACGTGTGCGCCACGCCCGGAGTCTGCGCGAGAATAGCCTCCACTTTTTTGCACACCTCATCCGTCCGCTGCAAGGAAGCCGCGTCAGGCAGGGACACCCCAACATACAAGTAGCCCTGGTCTTCATCCGGAAGAAACCCCGTAGGCACACGGCTCGCGAACAACCCGGCGAGCACGGCAAACCCGGCCAGCAGGACGAGGCTCACCGCAGTCTTGCGCACGAGAAACCGGCACACGCCCACGTAGCCGTCGGTCGCCACGCCAAACACCCGGTTAAACCCGTCAAAGAAGCGTTGGAGAAGGCCCGTGCTTTTTTTCTTGGGCCGCAGAAGCAGCGCGGAGAGCGCCGGGCTCAGCGTCAGGGCGTTGAGGGCGGAAATCACCACCGAGATGGCGATGGTCACCGCGAACTGCTGGTAAAGCCGACCCGTGATTCCCGGGATAAACGCCGTCGGGATGAACACCGCGGAAAGGATCAGTGCGATGGCCACCACGGGGCCGGACACCTCCTGCATGGCCTTGAGTGTGGCGTCCCTGGGCGAGAGCCCCTTCTCAATGTGATGCTCCACAGCTTCGACCACGACAATGGCGTCATCAACCACCAGCCCGATCGCCAGCACGAGCCCGAAGAGGGAGAGCGTGTTGATGCTAAATCCAAAGAGCGGAAACAGGGCGAAGGTGCCGATGAGCGACACCGGCACGGCCAGCAGTGGGATCAGTGTCGCCCTCCAGCCTTGGAGAAAGACAAACACCACGATGAGCACCAACACGACCGCTTCAAGCAGGGTGTGCAGGATTTCTTTGACCCCCTCGGTCACAGCCAGCGTGGTGTCCAGCGCGATCACGTAATCCAGGTCGGCCGGGAACCGTCCCTTGAGCTCTTCCATGAGCCGCTTGGCGCCGTCGGCGGCCGCAATCGCGTTGGAGCCGGGCATTTGATAAAGGGCGATCAGCGCGGCGGGTTTCCCGTCCAGGCGCCCCTTCATGTTGTAGGTCTGCGCGCCGAGCTCGATCCGGGCCACGTCCTTAAGCCGCACCAGGGAGCCGTCCGCGTTGGCGCGCACCACCACCTCGGCGAATTCTTCCTCCGTCTGAAGACGGCCCGGGGCGCGCACGGCGTAGGTGAACTCCTGGCCTTTGGGCACGGGCTCGGCACCCACCTGACCAGCCGGGTTCACGTTGTTCTGTTTCTGGACCGCTTGGACGATCTCCGGAATGGTGATCTGGAGTTTGGCGAGCTGATCGGGCTTCACCCAGAACCGCATGGCATACTGGCCGGCTCCGAACACCGTGACACTGGCAATGCCCGGGACGCGGGTAAGCTGGTCGTTGATGTTGATGAAACTGTAGTTCGCCAGGAAGGTGCTGTCGTAGGTGCCCCGGGGCGAGTAGAGCGCAAAGAGCATCAATGGCGCGGAGGTGGACTTCTGCACTGTGACCCCGGCCTTGGTCACGTCGGCGGGCAGCTGCGAGTTGGCCTGCGAGGCCCGCATCTGGGAAAGGATCTGGTCGGTGTTGGCGTCGGTCTGGATGTCGAAGTTCACCGTCAACGTCATCGCCCCGTTGTTGGCGTTGACGGAATACATGTAGTTCATGTTGTCCACGCCGCTCATCTGCTGCTCGATGGGCGTGGCCACAGCCTGCTCAATGGTCTGCGCATCCGCCCCCGTGTAGGTGGCGCGCACCTGCACCTCCGGCGGCACGATGTTGGGGAACTGCGCCGTCGGCAGCCCCAGCATGGAGACCAGGCCGATGATCACCAGGATCAGCGACATGACGATGGCGACAATCGGACGCCTCACAAAAAAACTGCCCATGGCGCGCTATTTCGCCTCCGATTGGGGTTGTGCCTCCGCCTGCGCCCCCCAGGGCTTGGCGCTCACCGGCATCCCGGGACGCACTTTCTGGACGCCCTCCACCACCACATTCTCACCGGGCTTCAGCCCCTCGGTGACAATCCACAGGGTCCCCACCCGCTCGCCGACTTTCACTGGCCGCACCTCCACTTTCCCGTCCGCACCCACCACGGCAATCTGGTAGTTCCCCTGCAACTCCATCACCGCCCGCTGCGGCACCGCCAGCGCCGCGTCTTCCTTGCGCGCCACCCCTCGGATGCGCGCAAAGAATCCCGGGCGCAAAACGCCGCCGGGGTTGGGGAAAAGCGCCTCCAACCGCAGCGTGCCCGTCTTGGAGTCAATCTGCCGGTCGGCTGCCGAGAACGCGCCTTTCTGCGGAAACACACTTCCGTCGGCGAGGATCAGCTCCAAGTTGACTTGGGGTTTCGCGCCGGGCTGAGCCGCGGCGCCATTGAGCCGCTCGGCGATGCGGTAATACTCCTGTTCACTGATCTGGAACTTGGCCTTAATCGGATCCACCGTGGAAATCGTGGTGAGATCTCCCGAAGTCGGTCCGACCAAGTCGCCCACACCGGGGTTTGCGAAGCCGACAATGCCATCAACCGGGGCGGTCATCTTGGTGAAGCCCAAGTTGATTTCTGCCGACTGCACCGCCGCCTGCATCGCCGCCACACTGGCCTTGGCGGCCGCGTTGTTCTGAACCGCCGCGTCCCGGTCCGCAGCACTGCCCGCTTTGGATGCAAAAAGTTGATTCTGGCGGCCCTCATCGAGTTCCGCCTTGGTTTGAGTGGCCTGCGCCTTGGCCAGATCCGCCCGGGCTTGGGCCAAGGCCGCTTCAAATGGGCGCGCATCGATGGCAAAGAGCAGGTCTCCGGCTTTGACCTCACGCCCCGGCTGGTAGTCTTTGCTGCTTAGGTAACCCTGTACCCGCGCTCGCACCGCCACGTTCGCGGAGCCGTCGAGGGTCCCGATCCACTCTTTGTAGATCGCCAAAACCTGCGGTTGGACTTTCGTTACGAGCACTTCCGGAGGGCCGCCCACCCCCGCAGTGGGTTTGGGCGGGTTGCAGCCCCCAAACGCCAGAAGGCTCACCCCGCCGAGGATTCCAGCCCAAATCGGGCGCTGAGAACCGGGCGACGAACAAAAGAGGAGTCTTTTCATAGAAAATCGAGAGCTCCCACCCGTTGACCCGCCTGCGGATCCGCCTGGGAGCGGGGCGACTTCTACCCGGAATCTGGACGCAAACAGGAGACAAAAATCAGGGTTTCCCCTGATTTTCTGCGCGTTTTGAGCGGACTCGGGGGTTCAAGTTGCCGAGCCACGGCAGTTGCCCGGGTCGGCGCACGCTTCCCGGGCCGTTTTTGACTCCGCGAGTTTACCGCATTTCAGAGGGCAGGGAGAGCAAGGCCTCCTTGAACACCTCGTTCATCTTTGCGGCCTCGGCGGTGAGTTTCTTGGACTCGGAAACTCTGCCGATAAACCCCGCATAAATCCCCAGATGCCATTTGCGGTGGGCTGCCAGGAGAGGGGGAAGGTCTTCGGGAATGAAAGATTGCGCCATCGCAAAGATGGTTTCAGGAGCCACGTTGGTCCACGGCACGGGCGTGGGCTCCGGCTTGGTTTTGATCTGGAGCCCAAGATCATTGCACATGGCCACCCCACCCGCCAGCGGCAACCCTTTTTTGAGCTTCACCGGTTCCGCGTAGCCCTTTGCAGTGAGATCCTCGATGAGGTTGCTTTTAAAAGTGTCCAGCCACTGCGTGCGCGTCAGGAAAACATCCTGCTGATCCCGGGCTTTCTCCGTGCGCAACTCCAGCGCTTTCATCAGCTCGAAAGCCTCCCGGAAACGCAATTGCGCGAGCAGCTCCCCGCGTTTGGCCAGTGCCGCCGGCAAGGCCTCGGCGTCGAACACTTCGTTCTCGGCGGTCTCCCGGGCTTTCGACTCCAACGCCAGGTTGGCCTCCCCTCCCACCTTGATGATCTGCTCTTTTAACGCCGCCGTTTGTTTGGCCAAAACCCGCATCTTCGGCAGCGCCGCGACGGCATACTCCACAGCCGCTTTTTTTTCCTCAGGCGCACTCGCGGCTTCGATCCTCTCACTGGCCCGTTTGTATTCATCCAGGCCTGACTCAAACTGCCTCGCCATTTGCTGGAGTTTTTTGAGCTGCTCCTCCGATCCCAGCCATTTTTTGGGGGCGTTCACGTTCGAATCGGCAAAATCGAGCAGCAGCACCTTGGCTTCCTCGTATTTCTCCAGATTCCAGTTTTTGGCCCCGTAAAGGAGGAGTGCAATGGCCTCGTAGTTTTCCCTGGCGTAGTCCTTGGAAACTTGGGGGGAAACGAGCTCGTCGCGACACACCGTCTCGGACAGCGTCACGAAAAACTTCGCGAGCCGCTCTTCACTGGGCAAGGCATCATTCCCCGTCCACGGATGATCCGAGAGGCCTTTAAGCAGCGTCTTGGCCTCGGCGTCTTTGCTCGCCAAAATCAGTGCCAAAGCCTCCTGCACGGTAAGCCAACTCCGGTAAGGCTCTCCGCACTGCTTCTGGCGTCGCAACCTGCCGAAACGGTCGGCGGCATCGGAGAATTTACCGGCCAAAAGCAAATCGCTGGCCACCCCGTGTCGCACCTCAATCTCCTTGAGACTGAGCTGTTCCTCCGCCGCCACGGGCGGTGTGAATTTCATGGGCTTGGGTTTCCCGCAACCCCCGAGCCCACAGCTCAATGCGACTCCAGCCAAAACCACTACCATACGGGAAAAGGCGCGCAGAATTCGAAGCGCCCGTAGGAGACGAAGAAAAGGTAACCTCAACATAATCAACGAGCAGAAGGGGAGTTGTATAGCCATTACCATGCCTCGCTCCCTGCACTAGATGGACGGCAAGACAGGGTCAACCTTCTAGACACCGTCCACGCCCCGCCCGCTGCTCAAAGTCTTTCCCTTCGCAGCCTGCGGTCAATGTTGCGAGCTATCCGACACAGCAATTCATGGAAGCCCAGCAGCCAGAGCCGTCAGAACTTCGGAGAGCGGCCTGCTGCGGCATCGCACCCCGGGGTTAAACCTCAATCTTGAGGCCGTCGTAGGCGATTTTAACGCCTTCGGGCAGTTGTCGCTGGGTCTCGGCGTGGCCCAAGTCATGGCAGAGATGGGTGAACCACGCCTGCCCGGGCTGAATCTTGCCGATGATCTCCAGCGCCTCGCTCACGTTCATGTGGGTCGGATGCGGCTGATGCCGGAGCGCGTCCACAATCAGGTGACGGACCCCGGCAATCTGCTCCAAGCAGTTTTCCGGGATCGTTTTGCAGTCGCTAAAATACGCCACGAGGCGTTCGCCGTTCCGGCTCAGAAGATACCCGAAAACGTGGGCGCGTCCGTGGGGCACGGCAAAAGGGGTGATCGCTGTTTCGCCAAGTTGAAAAGGGCCGCTGATGGTCCGGGGATCCGGACGCAGATACCCTGGGAAATGGTTTTTCCCGTTGAACGCGAAAAGAAAAGCCCGCTGGAGATCGTCCATGGTTTCCCGGGACGCGTAAACCGGCAACCCGCCGTCCCTGGGGCAGAAGGATCGCAGGTCGTCAAAACCCATCATGTGATCGGAGTGGGAGTGAGTGTAAACCACGGCATCGACTCGCCGAACGTTTTCCCGCAGGCATTGGCTGCGGAAATCAGCGCCGGTGTCGATCACCCAAGCGCACTCGGGGCTTTGAATGTAAAGCGAGGCGCGGGAGCGTTTGTCGCGAGGATCCTCCGAACGGCAGACTGCGCAGTCGCAACCAATCATGGGCACGCCTTGGGAGGTGCCTGTCCCCAGAAATGTAATCGTCAGTTCGCCCATGCTCCGGTCACCCTAGCAAAGCGTTTGCGGCTTTCCAGTCCGAGCACGCCCGCTTCCACAAGGAGGAGGCCCGGGATGTGCTGTTTTTTGGCCCATGAACCTGTCCCCTGTTTCAGGCTCCCCTGCGACAAATCCGTCCACCCCAAGTGACCGCGTGAATATCGCGGTTGCGAAAAAAGCCCAAGATCAGGTGAAGCTGGAAGGGGCCGCGATGATGAAGGTGCTCGAATCCATCCCGGCGGCGGCGGCAGGCGGTCCCCCGAAAGCGGAGGGGGCGAGAGGGTTCGAGGCCTACGCTTGAAACTGGAGGAAGCCGCCGGCCCCAGTGACCACCGGCTTGCCGGTCCAAAAAGCAAAGGAGCGCTCCGGAAAAGAGCGCTCCTCGCGTTGGGAAGAATCGAAGGGGCCCGGGCCGTTAGGGCTTTAAGATCTGGCTCGCCGGGTTCGCCGCGGCGGCTGTGGTCTTCTCGTTGAGGAATTTGTCCACGTCCGGCGTCACCACCATCTTACCCCACATGATCATCCAGTGACCCGGGAACGTGCAGACGTACTCATATTCCCCGGGTTCTTCCGGGGCATTGAATTTGAGGGTCTGTTTCTGGCCGGGCTCAATGATCTTTGAGGCTTCGAGGATCTTTTCGCTGGCGGGCACGTAGGCTCGCCCTTTTTTGTCCAGTGTTGTCGGGGACATCGTTTGGGCGGCGGTGGCGACGGATTCCCGGGACCCCGGCGTCACGAAGACGAGGTTGTGCGGCATGGCATCGAGGTTTTCGAAGATGACTTCGAGCGGTTTTCCGGGCTCAACCACGATGCGCGGGGTGTCATACCGCATCTGTTCATGCACGGTTTTGATCACAAAAACCGGGACCCCCAGTGCGCGAAGTTGCCGACGCAGCCCGTTGGCGCTCTCGGGCGGCAGCAACGCCGCCAGTTCCTGGCCCACTTGCAGGGTCTCCACGTAGTCCTGGCCGGTCCGGGATTTCTCCGAAACGGATTTGCCCCAGCTGATGATGGACTCCACCACCGGGGCGGCCTCCTCCCGACTCCATGCGTCCTTGGGCAACTGGGTGAGAGCGCGGGCTGCGATCGAACGGTTCCGGCCCGCCTTCATCTCTTTGGTGAGGAGCGCAAAGGAGGCTTTGGCGAATTCCGGGCCTGTCAGGGGGAGGGCTTTGAGTGCCGCGGAACGCACCGTGCCGGGCAGGCCGGCGGCGGCGAGGGATTCCGTCAGCACGGGATGGAACTTCGCGCGCAGCCCGGGATCGGGCACCAAGCCTAGGGAATCGAGCAGAGCGGTCCGGCCTTTGGCGTCGGTGGCCGTCTGCGCCCAGAGCGCATCGGGCTTTCCATCGGCCACAATCAGGGCGGCGTAAGCGCCCCGCAGCACCGGTTGGATCCGGGCTTTCCCGACCAGGGCCACGAGAGGGGCCCGGGCCCCGGCGAGTTCGGCCGGTTTGGAGAGCACCAGCGCCTTGGCCAGTTCCGTGGCGACAGTGGGCAAATCACCGCGGTTCTCATCGTTGCGTTCCAGTGCCGCGAGGAGTTCGCCGACCCGGTGGCTCTGACGCGCTTTGGACAGAAGCCCCAGGGCGCGTTCGCGCACGCCGGGGTCGATGCCTTTGCGGTCGATCTGCGCCTGCCAGACCGCCTCGTGTGCGGGGGCTTGGGCCAGCTCCGCATTGGTCAGCCGGTTGAGCACGAAGCTCAGCGCCGCCGGGTTCTGCGGCAGGATCATTTTGGCCGGAACTTTTTCCAGCTGCTGAAGCGCCTCACGGGCGGTGTATTCGAGGTAATAATCGAGCTCTTTGCCCAGAGCGGCGTGCACAATCTCCACGGCGGGCAGGGTATCCGCGCCCGAGAAGAAACTCGCGGCCCGGACCGCCTGCAGCCGCACCCGGGAATCCGAGTCGGTGGCGGCGGTTTTGAGGAGAGCCAGGGCGTTGGGCACCCGGTCCCGCCAGTAACAAAGCACCCGCACGGCAGCGGCGCGTGCGCGGGGTTCGGGCGACTCCAGCACGGCAGCGAGCAACCCGGTATCCACCCGGTTCTGCCATTGATGCACCCAGAGACCTTCCAAGCGGTGATGTTCGTATTCCGGGTCTTTCGGGTCGAGTTTTGCGACCCAGGCTTTGGCGGCCGCCACCACCTTTTCCGGGGCGTGTTTTCCCAACTCCACCTTCGCCAGTTCGCGGGTGCCGTCTTCCGGGGTCTTGAGCAGTTCCAGCAGGGCTTCCACGTTCTGGCCGTGGATCCGCGGTTTGTCCACCAGCGGACGGCCCTCATAGGTCACCCGGTAAATCCGGCCGTGTTTGTCGTCCCGGTTCGGGTCCCGCAGGTGATGCTGCATGTGGCCGATGATCGCGTTGCTCCAGTCGGCGAAATACAGCGCGCCATCGGGGCCCACGTTGACTTGGGAGGGCCGGAAGTTCGGGTTGTCCGAGGGCTCCGATGTGACGAGGTTTTCGAGGGTCTCGCCGATCAATCCCGAGCCGTCCTGAGTGACGCCCACCCGGAAGATCCCCAGGATGCTGATCACGTTGCAGTCGAGGAAATTGCCTTGGAACGCTTCCGGAAAATGCCGACTGGAGAGCAGGCCCGTGCCGGGACAGGGCCGCGAAGGCCGGGCCCAGAACTGCTTAATCGCGGGATGTTTGCCCTCGTCGAGCCGACCCGAAATGGCCGGCCCAAAGTAGGAGGCATTCCCGGTGGCATCGGTGATGATGTCGTTCCCCCATCGGTCAAACACACGCCCGTGCGGGTTGGCGAATCCGTAGGAGGCGTAGGTCTCGAATTTGCCGGTGTTGGGCTCAAACCGGAAAATGGCACCGTCGTTGTTGCGCACCACGCCCCGGGCGGCTTCAACCTGGGAGCGGTGGAACACGCCGTCGCTTAAATACACAGCGCCCCCCGGCTCCAGAGCCATGGCGTTGGTTTGATGATGCGAATCGGCGGAATCCAGCCCCATGAGAATCCGCTCCCGGGTGTCGGCCTTGCCGTCGCCGTCGGTGTCGCGGGCAAACCAGAGATCCGGAGCCTGCATCACCAGAACGCCGTCTTTATAGAACTGGAATCCGGTGGGCCCGTTGAGATCGGCGAGGAACACCGTCTTTTTATCGGCCTTCCCGTCGTGATCGGTGTCTTCGAGGACGAGCAGGGTATCGCCCGTTTCCGAGGACGGGGTGCGGCCCGGGTAGTTGGGCCAACAGGCCACCCAGAGCCGGCCCCGGGTGTCCCAAGCCATCTGCACCGGATTGACCAGCTCGGGAAACCGGGTTTCATCGGCGAAAAGGCTCACCTTCATGGCGGAATGCACCTTCATTTTGGCGATGGCCTCCTCGCCGCTCAGGAAGGTGTGCTTGAGATCCGGCCGGTCACCCGGCTTGTTGGTGCCGACGGGGATGGCGGGCGGCAGGTTCTCGTCTTTGAGCGCCAAGTCGCGTCCCTGCGCGGTCGCCCAGAGCCGGGCGTCGCGGTTGGCGGTCAGCGTATCGCGTTGCTGCATCTCCCGCTGCATGACCTCGTTGTTGGAGAGCTTGGCCGTCTCGGTGCCGTCGGGCAGTTTCCCCGTAAAAGCCAGCCGGGAACGGCCGCCATAGACGTTGTATCCGTCGATGGTCCGGTAGCGCTGATGCCATTGGTGGTTCTTTTCCAAAACGGCCGTGCGCAGCCGGGAAAGATCCCCGGCGGCGGGGGCCTTTCCAAAGAGACTCTCAAAGAGCAGCGGGGCGAGCGCTTTTTCCCCGGCGTCAGTGAGGTAATGCCCGTTCAAGGTGAGGGGTTCCTTGGCGGCCGCGTAGGCTCTCTGCGAGAGGCTCAACGCGTCCACAAATGCCACGCGGTTGGCTTGCGCCACCTCGGCCATCGCGCGGGTGTAGAGCTTCAGGTTGGCGTTGGTTGCCTCCGGATCGGCAATGTTCGGGTCGGAATGTTTTTCCTGCGCAATCGGCGAGAAAAGCACGACACGCGGCGCACCTTTCCCGCTGTAGTTCTGCCGGGCGGTGTCCTTGAGGAACCCGTCGAGGGCCCCTTTGAATTGCTCCAGCCCCTCCGGGCCGGCGCTCGCTTCGCCAAAACCGTAAAAGGCGAAGATCACATCCGTGGCCGTCCATGTCAGCCATTCGTCCCGGGACCCAAAATCCTGGGAACGATGCCAGGTGGCCACCTCGTCCCCCGCGGCCGCCAGGTTCCGCACCACGAGTTGATGCTGAGGGAACTGGGCGTGAAGGAGCGTTTCCAGCCAACCGGAATGCTGGAGCCGGTCGGCCAGCGCATTGCCGAGGATGGAGATGTGATCCTGTGGACGGAGCTCGACCGCAGGGGTTTGCGCAACAAGCGCGGACGCAGGCGCCAGCAGAGCGGCGGCCAGCAGCGCGCCGCGCGGGGGAATGAAACAATTCATGGGGGGCCGGCTGGGATTACTTCTTGGACTCGGGGGTGATTGGAGGGAGGGACCGGCCTAGGGCGTGGTCGTCAGGGGTGACGCCTTTGCGGAATTTGTTAAATCCGTAGGGAAGCGGATGAAACGGATCCACGCAGGTCACGTCGGCGGCGGCAGGCACTTCGAGTTCCAGGCCCCAATAAACCGCGTTGACGACCAGACGGCGCAGGTCAGCGCTTTGGAGATCGGTCGCCGCTCCCATGGTGGTGCAGAAGACCCGGTTGGGTTTGCCCCCCTCGTTGGGTACGGTGCGGGTCCACGCCACGGGTATCATGGGCGTGTTGACGTCCTGTTCAGCGTTGTCCGTGGCGCGTTTCTTGACGTAGGCCGCCGGCGGATCGTTGGGATCCATCCCTTTCAGCACCTGGCCCCGCAGCAATATCCGCACGTCCTGGGGCGGATGCGCCTCATACACATCGGTAGGTCCGAACACCTCTTTCACCCCGCGCAGGATGGGCTCATTTTCCGCGCCGGGCTCGATCAACCCCCGGGTGGCTTCGAAAGCGTGTTTTCCCCAGTGGGACACCCAGCCTTCCCCGAGCACGTCCTTGCCGAACTGGGAGTAACCCTTGAAGGCGCCCTCCGAGACCCGGAAGGCGTGGGTGGAAGTGCGTAGCGCCACAATGGGCACCCCGCGCTTCCGGGCGGCGTCAAACCGGCGGAAGGTCTCTTCAGGCCAGTTCCGGAACCGGTTGAGCATCACGATCCCGTCAGCGGTATCGAGGGCTTCGGGTTGGGAAAGCGACTTCTGGTTGTTCGGGTCGATCGTGCCATCTTCTCCCAGTGAAAAAAGCACGGTGCAACGGAACCCGTGCCGCTGGCTGAGAATCTTGGCCAGCATCGGCAACCCCTCTTCGGAGCGATATTCCTCGTCTCCGGAAAGAAAAACGAGGTGTTTGCCCTGACCCGCCCCGGGCTGGGCGGCGTAGGTGATGCTGGGATTGGCGGCTTGGGTGAACGGCGCGGCAAGGGTAAGCAGCGCCCCGGTAAGCAGGAGGAGGGGAAGTTTCATCGAGGAGGACCCATCGCGGGTGCCGGAACAACCCGCTTCACCCGACAAAACCGGACAGAATTTTTTCAAAAAAATGAAGCCGCCCTCGGCATGCCGGGCGCGCAAGATTCCCGGCCCCTCCCTCGACATCGACTGAATCCCGGGCTATAATCACTGCGTGAGCGTTACGCGCTTTCTCCCGGCCGAGCCCCCCGCGCTCAACCCGGAGCGAGCATTTGGGCCAAGTTCGGGCCAAGTTCGGGCCAAGTTCGGGCCAAGTTCGGGCCAGGGGTTGCCCTCCCGGAAAAAGCACACTGTCCGGCGCAGCCAACCATCCATCGGCGATCCCTCCATCGCCTTCCACCGCACAAAACAGCAAAAACGGGATCCGCCCGGCCAATCCCCGGGCCCCACAACCCATGCGCCCGCGTTCGCAAACCGCAGAGCGCACCCGAGCATCCGCAATCGGGAAAACGATACGAGAGTGATGAAAGACCTCGAGCGCCTCTGGAAATCGCATCCGCTGGATCCCCAAAAAAACCGGGCTTCCCTGCTGGCCTGCATCGAAGCGTGTTCCGACTGCGCGGAACTCTGCGGCGCCTGCAACGACGCCTGCATCGCGGAGAAAGACCCGGCGTCGGTCCGGGGCTGCATCCGGGCCACGGCCGACTGCGCCGACATTTGCCTGGCCACGCTGCGCATTTTGCTGCGCCTGAGCGCGACCCACGCGGAACTGCTCAGATCCCAGCTGCGAACCTGTCAAACGGCCTGTGAGATCTGCGCGGCAGAGTGTGATCGGCTCCATGCCACCCACCCGCATTGCCACGTCTGCGAGGAGGCCTGCAAACGCTGCTCTCAAGCGTGCTGGGAACTGGCCTCCTGCTGAGAGACCAGGCCCCCCGCATCTTCTTACAGCCAGGTCCCGTCGGGAATCACCGCCCCCTTGGGCACCACAATGATGCCGTCCCGGACATAGAACAGCGGGCCGTCGAAGTTCTCAGGCTTTCCTTCGGGGGTGATCACCACGCCGTTCCCGATCCGGGCGTTCTTGTCGATAATCGCGCGGTCAATCACGCAGTTGTGGCCGATTCCCAGATCCGGCCCGGGCAACCGCAGGGCATTGTCCACGTCGTAAAAATCCGCCCCCATGACGATGCTGTTGCGGATGGTGGACCCGCTCTTGATGTAAGAACGGATCCCGATCACGGACCGCTCGATGTGCGCGTCATCGATGATGCAGCCGTCGGAAATAATCGCCTGCCGCACCGTGGCACCGTTGACCTTGCTTCCCGGCAAAAACCGGGCGTGGGTGTAAATGGGAGCGCCCGTGTCGAAAAAGCTGAACTCCGGCACCGGGGTGGTGAGGTTGAGGTTCGCCTCAAAAAACGAGCGGATCGTGCCGATATCCTCCCAGTAGCCCTGGAAGATGGACGCCATCACCCGGGAGTTGTGGATCAGGTCGGGGATGATGTGTTTGCCGAAATCCACATGGGTGTTGTCGAGAGCCCGGATGAGCGTGGCCCGGTTGAAGATGTAGATGCCCATCGACGCCTGATAGAGCTCCGCGTCGGCCGGTCGCCCCAGCGCGGGGAGCAGTTCCGCGGGAATCCGCAGCTCCTCCAGCAAGGCCGGGTCCTTCGGCTTCTCCACGAACCGCACAATCCGCCGGGACGCGTCCGTGTGCATGATCCCGAACTCCGTGGCCGCCTCACGCTCCACGGGCAGGGTGGCGATGGTCAGTTCCGCCTGAGAATCGATGTGCTGTTTGAGCACCTCGCGGAAGTCCATCCGGTAGAGCTGATCCCCGCTGAGGATCACGTAGTACTCGTAGGGATACTGGAGGAACTCCCGCAGGTTTTGGCGGACGGCATCGGCCGTGCCCTGATACCAGCTCGTGTCGGTCGGGGTTTGCTGGGCGGCAAGGATCTCGACGAAGCTGCGGGAAAAATTGTCGAATTTGTAACTCGAAGAAATGTGCCGGTGCAGCGAGGCGCTGTTGAACTGGGTGAGCACATAAATCCGCTTGAGCCCCGAATTGATGCAGTTGCTGATGGGAATATCCACCAGTCGGTATTTGCCCGCCAACGGCACGGCGGGCTTGGAGCGCTCTTTGGTCAGGGGAAAAAGTCGGGTCCCGGCGCCGCCACCCATAATGATGGCGAGGGTTTTTTCGTGGATGGAGGTCCAGTTGGAGTTGCTCATAAAGACGGGTGGCGCAGCCTACAGTCCGTCTTGCGCGGATTCCTAGGAGGAATTCGGCTCAGAGACAGAGGCGCCGGCCCGGGAGGGCGTTGATCAGGCATTTTCCCGACCCGTCTGCTGGGTGGCTGGAACGCGAAAGTCCGTTTGCCGCGCACCCCGCCCACTGCTAAAGCTGCCCACTCGCGTTCTCTATTATGTGCGGAATTATTGGCTACATCGGCAAAAACACGGCGGTCCCGATCCTCTTGGACGGTCTACGGAGGTTGGAATACCGGGGCTACGACAGCGCGGGTGTGGCGGTTCTCAACGAGGGCCAAATCTCGGTGCGCAAACGCACGGGCCGCATCGCCAACCTGGCCGAGCTGCTTAAGCAATCCCCGGCGGACGGCCAGGTCGGCATTTCCCACACCCGCTGGGCCACCCACGGCGGCGTCACCGACGCCAACGCCCACCCGCATTTTGACCAGAGCGGCAAACTCGCCCTCGTCCACAACGGGGTCATCGAGAATTACGCCGCGCTCCGCGAACAACTCGTCGAGGAAGGCCACGTGTTCCATTCCCAGACGGACACCGAGGTGCTCGCCCATCTCATCGGCAAGCATTACCAGACCCTCCCGGGCGAACCCTCCAAGGCACGCCTCATCGAAGCTCTTCGGGCCGCCCTCAAACAGGTCATCGGCACTTACGGCATCGTCCTGATGCACCGGGACATTCCCGACGCGATCGTCGGCGCCCGGCGCGGCAGCCCTCTGGTGCTGGGGCTCGGGAAAGGCGAGAACTTCTTCGCCAGCGACGTGAGCGCCGTAGTCGCTTACACGCGGGAAGCCGTTTATTTGAAAGACTACGACATCGCCGCCCTGAGCCGGGATGAGTTTGAGATTACCAGCCTGCTGGGAGGCAACTCCGGGTTCGAGGTCAGCAAAGTGGAGTTCACCGAGGAAGACGTCAGCAAAGGCGCCTACCCGCACTACATGCTCAAGGAGATCTTCGAGCAGCCCGGCTCCATCCGCGACGCCATGCGCGGCCGGCTCAGCCGCGAGGACGCCACGGCCGTGCTCGGCGGCCTGGAAATGACCAACGCGCAGCTGCGCAACGTGGACCGGATTATTCTGACGGGCTGCGGCACCGCCAGCCACGCCGCCATGTGCGGGGAATACATCATCGAAGCCCTGGCCCATCTGCCCTGCGAAGTGGAGTTCGCCAGTGAGTTCCGCTATCGCAACATGCCGCTGACCCGTGACACCCTGGTGTTCTGCATCAGCCAGAGCGGGGAAACTGCAGACACCCTGGCCGCCCTGCGCGAAAGCCAGCGCAAAGGCCTGCGCACCCTGGGCATCTGCAACAATGTCGCCAGCACGATCGCCCGGGAAAGCGACGGCGGCGTATACATGCACGCCGGCCCGGAGATCGGCGTGGCCGCCACAAAATCATTCACCTCCCAGGTGACCATCCTCACCCTCATCGGGCTTTTGCTTGGCCGGATCCGCCATCTGAGCACCACCGCCGGGCTGAGGATGATCGACGAGATGGAACAAATCCCGGACAAAGTTGCGGAGATCCTCACCCTGAGCGACCAGATCCGGTCAGTTGCCCGGAAGTACGCGCACACCTCGGCGATGATGTTCCTGGGCCGACAGTTCAATTACCCGGTGGCTCTTGAGGGAGCGCTGAAGATGAAGGAGATTAGTTACATCCACGCCAACGGCCATCCCAGCGCCGAGCTCAAACACGGGGTCATCGCGCTGATCACCCCGGAGCTCCCCAGCGTTTTCATCGCGCCCGACGACAGTGTGCTTGAGAAAAACATCTCCAACATCGAGGAGGTCAAGGCCCGCAAAGGCCCCATCATCGCCATCGCCACGGCCGGCTCCTCCAAACTCGAGAAAGTCGCCGACGACGTGATCTATATCCCGCGCTGCCCGGATTATCTCTCCCCCATTCTCACGTCCATCCCGCTGCAGCTCCTGGCGTATCACACCGCCGTCGAGCTCGGCTGCGATGTGGACAAACCGCGGAACCTGGCCAAGAGCGTCACCGTCGAGTAACCCGGGCGGCGTCCGTTCAAACCGGGCCTTGGCTGCCGTTCCCGTACCGCAACCGGTAGGCCCTGGGTGTCATCCCCATCTGCGCCCGGAACGCCCGTGTAAACGCGCTTTGGTCACAAAAACCGGTCTCCTGCGCAATCGCAGCCAGGGACTCGTCGCTCTTGAGCAGCGCGTCCGCCGCCGCATGGGTGCGCAGCTTGATGACAAACTCCGCAATCCCCATCCCGAACTCCTCCAGAAACCGCCTCCGCAACTGGCGTTCGGAGAGCCCCGCAACCCTCGTCAAATCGCCCATGGGCGTCACCTCGCTAAAATGCGCCCTCAAATACCCCGACACCCTCCCGATCGGGGTGTCCTTGAGCAAACCCCGCCGGGTTTTTTCTGCCGCCCGTAAAACCCCCATGATCCCGATGGCGCGCCCACCCTTCCCCAGCACCGGGTATTTGTTCACCACAAACCAATCAAACACCCCCTGCTCGGTCATCCACACCTCCAGCAGCCCCACCAGCGGCAGACCGCTCTCAAGCACCTGCCCGTCGCTGCGCCGGTATTGATCGGCAATGTGCGGTGGAAAAAGGTCGCTGTCGGTTTTACCCACCATGTCCGCGCCCGAGGAAAAACCGAGCCGTTTCCAGATCCCGGAACTCACGTAGAGCCGCCGTCCGAGGGTGTCTTTTACGAAACACTCGATCTCCGGCAGATCCTCAAAAAGCCGGGCGAACACAAACGGATCTTCAAGGCCGTCGAGAAACTCCTGCACGAGGGGGGGACGCATTGGGCCTGAAACGGGCATAGCCAACCTGAGATAAAGCCGAAAGGCGGGGTGTGCAGGGATAAACTCGCGGCGGGCCGCGCCTGCGGGGGCATTGTCCGGGACCGGAGATTTGCTTCAGCCCATGTAAAGGATCTCAAACGCTACCCCGCGGATGGCGGGGTAAACAAAACCGAAAAGTTTGAAGGCGACAAAGAGCCCGAGCAGATGAAGGGAGCCGCCGGACATAAATTCGCGGTATTTGGCGGCGGCTGCCTGGGGCAGAAAGAGCAGAGGCAAGTTGCTCCCGTCCAGGGGCGGCACAGGCAGCAGGTTAAAGGTAAGCAGCAGCAGGTTGAGCGAGAACACCACGCTGAGCACTAGGGCGATGAACTCCCAGAACGGACCGCCCCCGCCTTCCACAAGATGCATGGAACCGCCCCAGGGCAGACCGGGTGCGAGTGTCCCCACAGCCATGCCCAAACGGATCAGCAGCCCGGCCCCCAGCACAAGGGCCAGGTTGGCGGCCGGGCCGGCCATCGCCATCCATGCCGCACGTTTGGGATAACGCTCGGCCCATGCGGCGTTGTAGGGCGCGCTGGCCCAGCCCAGCATCCAGCCTCCCATCAGATAGGAAAGGATCGGCACCACCACCATGCCGAAGGGTTCCCGGCGGACATGCGGCACGGGATCCAGGCTCACCTGCCCGCCGTCGTATGCGGTGCGGTCGCCCAGCCGGTAGGCGCACCACGCGTGGGCAGCCTCATGGCAGATGGTGGAGTAGAGAAAAACAACGTACCAGATGACGCCGTCGGAAAGGTCGGGGATGGCCATGTCCACCCTGATGTAACCTAGGTCAGCGGTCCCTGCCAGCGTCTAGCCGGGCAACCGGCCTTGAAAAATCCGCGGCACCCCGCCGCATCACCTCACCCGCAGCGCGTGAGAGAGATAATAGAGGCCGCCCAAAGCCACCGCAAAGGAACCATACCGCAACGCGCCCGCCTGAAACGCGCCCTGCCATTGACCACGGCCCAATCGCAACAGCCCGAAAAGGGGAAGCACGACGCACTGATGCCCCAGTTCCACGCCGAGACTAAAAGCCAGGATCGCCACGCTCATCCCGAGTTTGGGCAGGCCCTGCATGGCCTCGAGCAGCCCGCCTGCGAACCCCAGCCCGTGGATGAGCCCAAACCCGAAAGCCATCCCCAGACGCAACCCGACTCGGCCGGGCCAGAAAATGTTCTCCAACGCCACCACCACAATGCTTGCGGCGATCAGCGGCTCCACCACGGATTCGGGCAGACGCACCACATCCAGCGCCGAGAGGGCGAGCGTCAGCGAATGGGCTGCGGTGAATGCGGCTACCAACCGCACCATTTCCCAGAAGCTCAGCGCGGCCAACACCAGCGCACAAACAAACAGCAGATGGTCGTAGCCGGTGAGGATGTGCCATACCCCTTCCAAGAGATACTGGCAAAAAGGCGGGGCGTCGCTTCCCACACCGGCCGCCGCCGCCACGGGAAGTTCGAGGCTCTGGGAGCGCCTCAGGAGAAAGGCCTCCACGGGCGCTGACGGCCCGCGTTTGAAGCGCACGACATAACTCACATCCCACGGTTGCCCCGGTGTTTCCGAGAGCCCCTCAAGCATCCGTTGGGAGATCCGGATCGGCTCGGCGACCGCCGGCTCCCAACGGTAGCTCAGCTCGTATTGGTAGAAGGTTTTTTCGCCGTCCCCGAAAACGGAGGGCTCGGTCAACCGCTCCAATGCTCCTTTCAAAATGCGATCCCCAACGCCGAGGGTCAGATGGTCGAGCACATAAACGCCGTGTTTCCGGGCGGCAACACCGAGACTCTCCGGCGAAGCCTCCGCAGGCACCCCTTGGACAGCGGCAATTTCACGCGCCGACACCTGCACCGCCACTTGCGCACGGCCCGGCTCCAGCAGCAACCAGAGCGGGTTCTGGATCATCGGATGGGCTTGCACCGCCGTTCCTCCGGCCCACAGGGTCAAGAGCAGCAGCCACAGCGGCAAACACGCGCACGCTGGACGTCGCGGTGGGAAACCCATGGGCGCGGAGGCAAACCAGACGTCCATGCCGTCAGCGCCCCGCCTCCGTGCGGGGCACCACGGCAAGGTAGTTCCTCACCTCTTTTCCCTCGGGCAACGACAGCGCGGCTGCGGCTCCCTTCCCCCGCAGCCAAAAACCCGTCGAAGAGCCGCCATCCAAGTTAAGCGCCCGGGTGATCCGGCGCCCCGGCCCGGTCAGCCCCGGGGTGACCAGGATCTGAGCCGTCTCCGCCAGTGTGGCGGCATCGCACACCAGCAGACCGAAACGACCGCCATCTTCTGTAAAAACCACCGTCCGCGCCGCAACCCGATCGGCGTTAAGCCCGGGCACGGGTCTGCCGCCGTCAACGAGGAATGGCCCGGCCTGCAACGCCGCAGTGAGGGAAGCCGGCCTCTTGAATTCATGAACCCGCACCAGCCCGATCTGCGAGGACGTGGCGTAAACCAGGCCACTGAGCAGACGCGCCTTTTCCATGCCGTGCAGTTCGCGCCCCTGGCGCACCACCAAACCCAGAGGGGTCCGGTCGGGGTGAAAATAACCGCCGTTGACCGCCGCCAACGCCCCCCGTTTTTGCGCCGCGGTAGCCAGGGTCCATTCCCCGGTGGGATTGTCCATTACCGCCAAGGTGAACGTTTTGGGGCCAAAAGCCGCCAGATGCACCTCCACCGAGCGCCCCTCCCGCGAGACCGACCGGCGCAGCCCCTCAATCCCTTCCGCCGCTTCCAGCCGCGCCCCATGCCCCAGAGTCCACTGCGCCGACGCACCAAGGCAAAGGCCGAGAAGACACAATAGCGCGAGCAGGGTTTTCATCCCCCAAAAACAAACGAAACCCGGCCCCCGCTGGCAGCAACAAAATCGGGAAAAACGCGGGGAAACGCTCGGCCATGCACCTTCCGCAATAGGCGCCGCCAACACACCGGCGAGGTCGTGGACGGGAACGAGTCGCGGCATCGGCGACCGATTTCCACATGCCGGTCAGGGTTTGACGCCCGTCGCCAGCAGGGTTTGGAACTGGGGATTCTGATCGTCGCGCGCCACCACGGAGACTTCCACCGAACGGAACCCGGCGTCCTCAAGAAAATGATGGAGATCCGCCTCGGTGAACCCGAGCCAGATGTCGGCATAGAGTTCCCGGGCTTTTTCGAACTGATGCTGGAGCAGGTCGAGCACCGCGAGGCGGCCCCCGGGCTTGAGGATCCGGTAAGCGGCCATAACGGCCCGCGCGGGGCTTGCGGCGTGATGCAGGGCCTGGCTGAGCACGGCCAGATCCACCGACTCCGGCTCGATCGGCGGCTCCTCAATGTCGCCCAAGCGGTAATCCAAATTCTTGATCCCGTGTTTTTTGGCCAGCTCTTCGCCGAACTCCACCATCTTCTCGGAGTTATCCACGGCAATCACCCGCTTGGCGCGCTTAGCCAGGAGCTGCGCCAAGGTGCCCTCGCCCGCGCCCAGATCCGCGATCGTGCATTCCGGCACCAGCAAAAGGAGCATGTGCGCGAGGCCGTTCCAAGTGCGGCCCGGACAGTAGGTCCGTCCAAATTTGCCGGCCAACTCGTTGAAATACTCGCGCGCCATGTCCTGGCGGTTGCGCAGCAGCAATGCCAAGGCCTTGGCGTCACGCTCCGTCTCGGCAATCTCGCCCGCGCCGGCGGAAATAATCGGTGCCAGATCTTTCAGCACAGGATCCTGGGCTAGGGCATAATAAATGTTCTTCCCAGCACGTCGGTCCTGCAGCAGGCCCGCCCGCCGCAGTTGGGCGAGGTGACTTGAGATGCGGGACTGGCCCATACCGAGGACTTCCTGAAGCTCCACCACGGAGAGCTCTTCTTTCTGTAAAAGCAGCAGGAGGCGCAACCGGGTTTCATCGGCGATGAGGCGGAGGGAATTTAAGATTGACGCCATGGGATCCGCCGTGGGATACATCACCGCATCATGATTGGTCAATACATTCGCCGATCTGAAAAACCCCTCTCATTTCTCGGAATCCTCGCAGTTTCAATCCTCTAACCTCTCCCTCTCTCATGGCTCGTCGTTTCATTTTCTCCTCTGAATCTGTCGGTGAAGGTCATCCCGACAAAGTCTGCGACACGATTTCCGATGCGGTGCTGGACGCATGCTTGGACCAAGATCCCAAGAGCCGGGTGGCCTGTGAGACCTACGCAAAGAGCAACATGGTCGTTGTAGGCGGCGAGATCACCACCTCGGCCAAGCTCGATTACGTGCAACTCGTGCGCAGCGCAGTCCGCGAGATCGGCTACGTGCATGACGACGACGTATTCCACGCCGACAAGATTTTCGTGATGAACATCATCACCGCACAATCGCCCGACATCGCCCAAGGCGTGGACGAGGCGGCCGCAGATGGCAAAGCCACAGCCGAACAGGGAGCGGGAGACCAGGGTTTGATGTTCGGATACGCGTGCTCGGAGACGCCGGAGCTGATGCCCGCGCCGGTGATGTTTGCGCACCGGTTGGGGCGCGAGCTCACACGGATCCGTAAGAGCGGTCAGGTAGCGTGGCTGCGACCGGACGCGAAGAGTCAGGTGTCGGTGATCTACGAGGGCGACCGCGTGATAGGGATCTCCAACGTGGTCATCTCCACTCAGCACGCCGAGGACGTGAAGAACAGCGAGATCCGCGACTTCCTCATCAGCGAAGTGATTCGCAAGGAGCTGCCCACAGAGCTGCTGACCAACGAGACCGAATTCCTGATCAACCCGACGGGCAGATTTGTGGTGGGCGGTCCCCAGGGCGACACCGGGCTGACCGGGCGCAAGATCATCGTGGACACGTATGGAGGGATGGGACGGCACGGGGGTGGGGCGTTCTCGGGCAAAGACCCCTCGAAAGTGGACCGCAGCGCGGCCTACATGGGGCGGTATGTGGCGAAGAACGTTGTGGCGGCCGGACTGGCCGCCCGGTGCGAAGTGCAGTTTGCGTATGCGATCGGCCATCCACAACCCGTGAGCGTGCATATCGACACGTTTGGCACCCACACGGTGACCGAGGAGAAGATTGAGAACGCCGTGAAAGCCGTGTTCAGCTTCAAGCCGGCCGACATCGTTCGGCAGCTGGACCTGCTGCGCCCGATTTACTCGAAGACAACCAACTACGGCCACTTTGGCAAGGCCGACCCCGACATCACTTGGGAGCGCACGGACAAAGCCGAGGCGCTCCAAGCCGCAGCCCGTTAACACCGCAGCTTCAAAACCATCCATCTATGAGCATAGCAACCCTTCACGCATCTCCGACCCACGACTTCAAAGTGGCTGATATCAGCCTCGCCGATTGGGGCCGCAAAGAAATCACCATCGCCGAGCAGGAAATGCCCGGACTGATGTCGATCCGCCAGAAATACGCCGCCTCAAAGCCTTTGGCCGGCGTGCGCATCACCGGGTCCCTGCACATGACCATCCAGACAGCGGTGCTCATCGAGACGCTGGTGGACCTCGGCGCGAGTGTGCGCTGGGCGAGCTGCAACATTTTCTCCACGCAAGACCACGCCGCGGCGGCGATCGCTGCGGCGGGCGTGCCCGTGTTTGCGTGGAAAGGCGAGACCCTCGAGGAATACTGGTGGTGCACCTACCAGGCCGTCATGCATCCCGGCGGCAAAGGCCCGCAGCTCGTCGTGGACGACGGCGGCGACGTGACGCTGCTCCTGCACAAGGGCTGCGAGCTCGAGGAAGGCGACACCTGGGTTGAGACCCCCAGCGAAGGCCACGAGGAGGCGGTGATCAAAAACCTGCTCAAGGAGTTGCACGCCGAAAACCCCCTCCTCTGGAGCCCGCTCGTCAAGGAATGGCGCGGGGTTTCCGAGGAAACCACCACGGGCGTGCATCGCCTCTACAAGCTGCACGAGGCCGGCAAACTGCGCGTCCCCGCCTTCAACGTCAACGACTCGGTCACCAAGTCCAAGTTCGACAACCTCTACGGCTGCCGCCACTCCCTGGTGGACGGACTCAACCGCGCGCTCGACGTCATGATCTCCGGCAAGGTGGCCGTGGTCATCGGATACGGCGACGTGGGCAAGGGCTGCGCGCAGTCGCTGCGCGGCCAGGGGGCCCGGGTCATCGTCACCGAGATCGACCCCATCAACGCCCTCCAGGCCGCCATGGAAGGCTACGAAGTCACCACGCTGGAGGACACCCTCGGCCGGGGCGACATCTACGTCACCACCACGGGCAACGTGGACGTGATCACCATCGAGCACCTCTCCCACATGAAAGACCAGGCCGTGGTGGCCAACATCGGCCATTTCGACAACGAGATCCAGGTCGACAAACTCAACAACTTTACCGGCATCCAACGCATCAACATCAAGCCCCAGGTGGACAAGTACCGGTTCCCGGATGGACGCGAGATCTTCCTGCTGGCCGAGGGACGTCTGGTGAATCTGGGCTGCGCCACCGGGCACCCGTCCTTTGTGATGAGCAACAGCTTTGCCAACCAGACCCTCGCTCAGCTTGATCTCTGGAAGAACAAAGACCTCTACAAGCCAGCTGTCTACGTTCTGCCTAAGAAACTCGACGAGGAAGTGGCTCGGTTGCACCTCGAAAAAATCGGGGTGAAACTCACCAAACTCACCCAGCGCCAGGCCGAATACATCGGCGTGCCGGTGGAAGGGCCCTACAAGCCCGAGCATTACCGATACTAAGAACGGCTCTCGCCGGTCCCGGGCGGTTTATTGATTAAAAAAGGCGCACCTCCGGGTGCGCCTTTCCTTTTTCGCGTACCCGGGCCGATTTTCACGCCCCGAACAGGCCTCTATCACCCGCCGCGGCGCGACTCCTGCTTCTCTCACAGGAATTGATTTGATGATTCATCCCTCCGCTCACCCCGCAGATCCCCGCGCAGAAAAAAAGAGGCTCGCGGCGCTCTCATCACTCCAGATTCTCGACACCCCCCGCGAAGAGCGTTTCGACCGGATCACGCGGATGGCTGCGCGGCTGCTGGGAATGCCCATCGCACAAATCACCTTTGTCGACGCCGAACGCCAATGGGTGAAGTCCAGTTTCGGAGTCGAAACGGCCCAGACCCCGCGCGCCGCCTCAATGTGTGCCCATGCGATTCTCGGCGAGGACACGTTTGTGGTTTGCGACACGGCGGCGGACCCCCGTTTTTCAGGAAACCAGGTAGTTTTGGGGAAAGGGCCGGTGCGCTTTTACGCCGCGCACCCGCTCAAGACCCTCGAAGGCCAAAGGGTCGGAGTTCTGTGCGTGAAGGACCACCAGCCGCGGGAGTTCAGCGCGGACTGGGCGGCGGTTTTGAAAGATCTAGCCGGGCTCGCGGAGGACGAACTCAACTCGATCGACCTGCAGGACGCCCTGCGGCGCCTCGCGGAAAGCGACCAAGCCTGGCGTGAGGAACGCCAGGCGTTTGAGGCGTTTATGAACAACAGCCCCAGCGTGGTGTTCATCAAGGATCATCAAAGCCGCAACCTTTTCATGAACCGGCGGGGGGAGGAACTCTTCGGCGTGAGTTCCGCGCTCCTGCACGGGAAACGCGATGACGAATGGCTGCCCCCGCAGATCGCTGCCGCCACCATGGAACACGACCGTATCGTATTTGCCTCGGGCCACATGAACGAGGTCATCGAGTCTATGCCGGGCGAAGACGGCCGACTCCGGCAATGGCTGGTCCTCCGATTCCCGATCCAGCGCCAGTCGGGCGACCGGATTCTTGGGGGAATCGCCGTGGATATCACCGCCCGGATCGAGGCGGAACATGCGCTCAACGACATCAGCACCCTTCAACGCGCCATCCTCGACAGCGCCAACTGCACGATCATCTCCACTGACGCCCAGGGCCGGGTGCGCACATTCAACTCCACCGCCGAGCAATGGCTGGGCTACCCCGCCCAGGAAGTAATCGGCAAAGCCCGTCTCACCGATTTTCACGATCCCTCGGAGATCGCTTGGCGCTCCCGGGTTCTAAGCGCACAGGGAGGCTCCCCCCTGGAACCCGGGTTTGAGACCCTCGTCGCGGGTGCCGCCTCGGCCCAGGTATCGGAGGGCGAATGGACCTACGTGCGCAAGGACGGGAGCCGTTTTCCGGTGATGCTTTCCGTCACCTCCCTGCGCGACGCCAAGGGCGAGATCACCGGTTTCCTTGGGATCGCCCGCGACGTCACCATCCGCAAACAGGCGGAGGAAGCCATGCGTCGAGCCAAGGAGGAGGCCGAGCATGCCAACCGGGCCAAGTCGCAGTTCTTAGCCAACATGAGCCACGAGGTTCGTACGCCCCTCAACGGAATCATCGGCGTCAACGCGATGCTCCTGGAAACGCCACTCACCCCCGAGCAACTCACCCTGGCCAACACCGTCCAATCCAGCGCTCATTCGCTGCTGACCATCGTCAACGACATCCTGGATTTCTCGAAAGTCGAAGCGGGCCACATGGAAATGGAGTCGAGCGATTTTGTGCTCTCGGAGCTGCTGCGGAGCGTCGTCCAACTCAACACCGCCCGGGCGGTGTCCAAACAACTCAGCCTCGTGCCCCTGCTCTCGCCGGAGGTGCCCGGCGTCCTCTGCGGAGACTCCGGTCGCCTGCGCCAGGTGCTCAACAACCTCGTCGGCAACGCCATCAAGTTTTCCGAAAAAAGCCAGATCCAGATCAGTGTGAACGCTGCCCAATGGCTCGCCACGGGGATCCTTCTCAAGTTCTCTGTCACCGATGAAGGCGTCGGGATCCCTCTGGAGGCACAGTCCCGGGTTTTTGATCCGTTCGCGCAGGCCGACGCATCAACGACCCGCCAGTCCGGGGGCACCGGCCTTGGGTTGTCGATTTCCAAGCAGCTCGTCGGACTCATGGGGGGCGAGATCGGCCTCAGGAGCATCCCCGGCAAAGGCTCCACCTTCTGGTTCACCGCGCACTTCGGAAAAGCCACAGCCAGCCTCACCGCGCAACCCACGCAGGCGGCCTCGGAGGGATCCCTGCTCCGGGAAACGCGCCCGGTGCGCGTGTTACTGGCCGAGGACAGCGAAGTCAACCGCATGGTGGCCGTCCATCAGCTCCAGAAAATGGGCTACGAGGTGGAGTCGGTTGAGAACGGGCAAGCGGCGCTCGAGGCCTTGGAACGAGCACCATTCGAAGTGGTCCTCATGGACTGCCAGATGCCGGTCATGGACGGATACACGGCCACCGCCGAGATCCGCAAGCGGGAGGGCGCTGAACGCCGCACCTACATCGTGGCGCTCACGGCGAACGCCATGAAAGGCGAACGCGAGAAATGCATCGGAATGGGCATGGACGACTACCTCAGTAAACCCTTCCAGCGCAAAGAACTCAGCGACATCATGAGCCGCGCACTGGTAATCCGCGGCAAGCTCAGCGGAACCCCAAGCGCGAGTGCCACGTCTCCTCAGCCGTCTCGGGTTTAGCCACCGCCCCCCAGCCGCACCTTCCCCTTGAGCCGCGGCAGTTGGGTGTACCCGCAAAAACTCGAAGATCACAAAGGGATCTTGGCTCAGAAATTCTTTACGGTCCCGGCGTTCTCCGGGGTGGCTGATTCAGGGGCTAACCCGTGGTCCGCAGGCCGCTGGCAATCGCATTGATGGTCAACTGCAGCGACGGCAGCAGGGCGTCGGATTCTAAGTCGTTGCCCACGGCCCGCAACGCCCGCCACTGCCGCAGGAGATGGATTTCCTGGTGGTGAAGAATCTTGAGGGCCTCGCTGCGGAGCTGCAGGGTTTTGATCATCCGCGGCCGACGTTCCGCCATGGCGCCGCCTCGAACCTTCTCCAACATCTGCCGAGTCAGCTCCCATTCGGCCAAGATCTGCGTCCAGAGACGCTCCCGGAGCGCGGGGTCATCGACCAAGTCGGTGTAGGCGCGCATGAGCTCCGGGTCGGAGCTGGCGATTGAAGACTCGATGTTGGTGAGCACATACCGCAGGAAGGGCCAGGAACGCAGATGCTGACGCAGGGCTTCGAACTCTTCATCGCTGAGCTGGCTGAGCGCGCTGCCAGCCCCATACCAACCGGGAACGTAGAACCGCGCCTGGTTCCAGCTAAACACCCAGGGGATCGCCCGAAGATCGGCAAGACTGGCTTGACCCGTTCGGCGCGACGGCCGCGAGCCGATCCGGCTGTGTTCGAGGGCGTCGATGGGAGTTGCCTGCCGGTAAAATGTAAGAAAACCGTCGGCATCCAGCAGGGAGCGGTAGGCGCGCCGGCTTGACTCGGCGAGTTTCTCAAGAACCGGATCGAGTTCATGCCGGCCATCGGCGGAAACGCCATGGCGCAAGGTGGTGGCGGTGACACCTGCGAGCAGCAGCTCCAGATTGTAGGCGGCGGTGGCGTTGTTCCCGAATTTCTGGGCGATCGTCTCCCCTTGCTCGGTGAGCCGGATGTCGCCGCTGAGCGACCCCTGGGGCAGCGCCTCCAGGAACCGGTGTGTGGGACCCGCACCGCGGCTCACCGTGCCGCCGCGTCCGTGGAAAAACCGGATTGCCACCCCCATCTCGCGCCCGACACCGGCGAGGCGGGACTGCGCCTTCTGGAGCGCCCATTGGCTGGCGAGAATCCCCGCGTCCTTGTTGCTGTCACTGTAACCCACCATCACCTGCTGAAGAAGCGATCCGGGGCGCCCGGCGCGTTTGGCGTGAAACGCGAGGCTGGTCCGGGTCACCGGGGTCTGCAGGAACGCCCCGAGAATATCCGGGCCGCGCTCCAGGTCGTCGATGGTCTCAAAAAGGGGCACCACCGGCAGAAGGCAAACCAAGCCCTCGGGGAAGCTGCGGAGCAGTCCGGCCTCGCGTGCGAGCAGATAAACCACCAGCAGGTCACTGAGACGCCGGGTCATGCTCACGATAAGGGAACCAAGCCCCTCGGCGCCGTATGTGTCGATGTGGGACGTGAGAACCCGGTAACAGGCCAGCACGGTGTCGGCCTCCGGGCCGGCTGAGGCGCTCGGATGCAGGAACGGGCGCGGTGAGCGCAGTTCTTTCTCAAGGAACCGTAACCGCTCCGGCTCGGTCCACTCCTCCCATTGGCTGCCGTCGAGGCCGGCGGCCACCATCAACTGAGAAAGCGCCTTGGAATGGAAAGCCGAGTTCTGACGAACATCGAGCTGGGCGAGATGAAAGCCGAACACCTCCAGACTCCGAATCACGGGCTGGACATCGGTTTCGATAAGGCGCTGGGCGCCCACCTCGCGAAGCGACTCGCTTAGCGCTTCCAGATCGGTCCTGAGTTCGTGGGCGAACCGGTAAAGACCCGAGCCCTCACGCACCTGGGCCAGTTGCCCCGGCACCACCTCCACCGGCAGCCGCGCCAGAATGAGCTGAACCAACCGACGCCAGGGCTCGTTTTGCGGAGCCGCCAGCAGCGCCTCCGCATCGGGCCCAAGCAAACCCGCAATTCGATTGCGGGCTTCAATCAAAGACGGCGGCGGCGGCTGCAGCCATTCGGAAAGACTCAGGCGCTCCGCCAACTGCGTGAGGTGCCGGTGCAACACCACCAGGGCATTGGCCCGGAGCCGGTCGAGCGTCTCGGCGCTGACTTGGGAAGTCACCCCGGGATGCCCGTCGCGATCGCCGCCCACCCAGGTTCCAAAACGGATGCGCGGCAGGTGCGGAGCGCCGACAAGCGCCTCGGGATCCAACCCGGAAGAACGCCAAGCGAGCTGGAGACGCCCGTCGAGTTCGGGCAAAACGGCCGGAAAAACGTCGCGCAAATAATGGAGAAGATTGCGGCGTTCGTCGGTGAGCGTGGGTTTCTCAAGCAGGATCTCGCCGGTGCGCCAGAGCCGTTCGAGCCCGGCTTTCATCCGGTCACGCAGGGAAGCACTCTGGCTGGGGGTCAACCGGAGCTGGTCGCGGGTGACGAGCAGGGCGTAGAGGGCCCGGTGCTGGTCGAGCACCGCAAGGCGCTTGGCTTCCGTCGGGTGCGCCGTGAGCACCGGTTCCACACGGACCTGCGAAAAAGCGCGGGCGATCGCCTCGGCGCTAAATCCCTCCTCGCGGAGCAAAGCGAGCTGGTTGCCCCAGAGCCCGCGCTCGGAGGGAAGCCCTTCGTTGGTCTCGCGCAGCGCGCGCATGTCCGCGGCGGCGTTCTCTTCCACCATATTGAGGAGCTGAAACGCGACAGCGTAAACAAGGCCCAGGTGCGGCGGCAGCTCGTCCACCGGCGTCGGTTTGGGCGACCCGCCCCAAGGCAGCTGATCTGCGAGTTCTTTTTTCCCCAAGCTCTCGAGCACCTCCCGGAAACAGTCCATGAGGAAGGCGAGGTCGCCATCAATCTTCTCGAATCCGAGTGTGAGGTAGTCCGGCAAAATTTGTCCTTCGGTGGTTGTGCACATGCCGGGGTCCTTCTCTGCCCATCCAACAGCCTCAGAGCAAGCCTTTCGACGCAGCAAACCCGCTTTGCTCTTCCCGTGCGGGGTTCAAATTTGCACAGATGTGCCCTTTTCCATGAATACCGTCCGTGTCGATGTAGATCTTGGCCCGCGTAGTTACCCCGTTTTGATCGGCCCGGATTTGTTGCGAGGTTTGGGGGACCTGCTGCGCAAACACGGGCTCAATCAAACCCAGGCGTTTGTGATCACCAACGCGGCGGTGGGCGCCCTCTACTTTGAGCGCGTGGAGGCCTCCCTCCGGGAAGCGGGCTTTCTGCGGGTGGTCCGCCATGACATCCCGGCAAGCGAGGAGGGCAAGAACTGGGAGGAGTTTTCGGGGAGCTGCGCCGCGCTCCTCGAGGCGTTTCCAGAGACGGGCTCCGTCCCCCTGGTGCTCCTGCTCGGCGGCGGCGTTGTTGGAGATCTCGGCGGGTTCGTGGCCGGCGTGTTTCGGCGCGGGGTGCCCTTTGTTCAGCTCCCCACCACGCTGCTCTCGGCGGTGGACTCGAGCGTCGGCGGCAAGGTCGCCGTCAATTTCGGCGGAGTAAAAAACATCATGGGTATCTTCAACCAACCGAGTCTGGTCGTTTGCGACCTCTCCACGCTCGCAACGCTCAGCAGCAGGGAACTGCGCAGCGGCATGGCCGAGGTCGTCAAATACGGCGGGGTCTGTTCGCGCTCCCTTTTTGAGCAGCTCGAAGGCGACCACGGCCGGGGTGCCCTCGAAAAAATGCTCGCGCTGGATCCGCCCACCCTCACCGACGTGGTCGCCCAGTGCGTCAGGCTCAAAGCGGGCGTGGTAGCCCAGGACGAGTTCGACAAAAAAGGGATCCGCAACGTGCTCAACTTCGGACACACGATCGGACACGCCCTCGAACTCTCCGCCGATTACGCGCTGGCGCACGGGGAAGCAATCGCCATCGGCATGATGGCCGCCACGCGGTTGGCCCTTTCCCTGGGACTTTGCGAGCCGGCGTTTTTATCCAGGCTCGAATCCCTGCTCCAACGCGCTGGACTGCCCCTGAGCCACCCCGATCTCCCGGGCCTGTTTGAGCGCGTCCTCAGAGCCATGCAGATGGACAAGAAATTCAAGGACGGCAAAAACCTTTTTGTTCTGCCGACGGGCGTGGGCACTTGGCAACAGGTGCAGAACGTCCCCTGGGGCCTCGTCCATGCCGCTGTGCGCTCGGTGCTGCTCAACGTCACTGGGGACAACTGACCCGAAAAACTGCGGAGAAACGCCGGGAAGGGCGGCAGCCTTTCGCGTCCGGAAATGCGGCGGGATCGGGGCAAACCCGGGGCTCGACAAGGAACGTTACCTTTTGAGACCGGGTGCCTTGCCAAGCCCGTTGCGCAGGTCTAAAACGCTCGCCCCATGAAAACCCTTCGCGAGCAGTACGACGGCGTCGAGCGCCTTCTCGAATTCGATTTTGTCCGGGCAACCGAAAACGCCTCTCTGAACTCTCTTAAATGGCTGGGACGCGGGGAGAAAGAACTAGCCGACGCGGCCGCCTGCGACGCGATTCGGGGGATGTTCGACAACATGGACATCAGCGCGGAGGTGGTGATCGGGGAAGGCATTAAAGACAACGCCCCGGGTATCTTCAAAGGCGAACACCTGGGGTCTTGGAAGCCGGGAACCACCCGTTTTGACATCGCGCTCGACCCAATCGACGGCACGACCAACATCGCCAAAGGCTCGCCCAACTCGATTTCCTGCATCGCGGCGGCCATTGTTCAGGAGGGCGAAAAATACTCCCTCAAAGACATCCCGTCTTTCTACATGATCAAGCTCGCTTACGGCCCGGAGGTGGTCAATCACATGGCCCGCACCGGGGTGAGCTCCCTTTCCCTGCTCAGCCCCGTTTCGGAGAACATCCAGGCCGTGGCGGATATCCTCAAAAAACGCGTGCAGGACGTTGTGGTGCTGGTCATGGACCGGCCACGGCATCAGAAACTCGTGGAGGAAATCCGGGCCACCGGAGCCGCGCTGCGGATGATTTCCGACGGCGACATCGCGGCAGCGCTCGCTCCGTCCATTCCCGACTCGGGGGTGGATCTTTTTGTGGGCACGGGCGGGTCACCGGAGGCGGTGCTGGCCTCCGCCGCGCTCAAATGCCTGGGAGGCGACATGCAGTCCATGATGTGGCCGCGGGACGAGGCGGAGCGCAAAGAACTCATCGAGCAGGGATACGGAGAGGAACTCTCGAAGCTCTTTTACGCCGGGGACCTCGCCCAAGGCCCCAACATCATCTTTTGCGCGACGGGCATCAGCGACAGCCCACTACTGCGCGGGGTGCGAGTCCACAAACACCGGGCCATCACCCAGACCGTGCTGATGCGGGCCAAAACCCATTCCCTGCGCTACATCGAGACGCATCACGAGTTACGCACCAAAAAAATCCCGCTCCGGTCCGAAAACCGCGACCAATAGCGGGCCCCAGCTCTCATGGGGACTCCCGCACTGGAAACCCGCATGGCTCTGCGCGAACGCCCCGCGCAGACCCCCGTCATGTTCCAACGCTGGGAAGACCTCCTTTTCCTCCATTGGGAGGCCGATCCGGAAGCCCTTCAGCGCACGTTGCCTCCGGGCCTCCATGTCGATCTCTTCCAAGGCCGCGCCTACCTCGGGATCGTGCCGTTCCGGATGCGCCGGGTCCGCCCACGGGGATTCCCGGCGCTGCCTTGGGTCTCCGATTTTCTGGAATTCAACGTGCGCACCTACGTCCACGACGAAAACGGCCAGCCCGGCGTCTGGTTCTACAGTCTCGACTGCAACCAACCCTTGGCAGTCTGGATCGCCCGCACTTTTTTTCACCTCCCGTATTTCCGCGCCGCGCTCTCTGCCAGCAACGAATCGGGCACACTTCGGTTCGAGTCCCGGCGTCGGACAGGGCCCCCTGCGGAGGCCGCTTTTGCCTACCGCTGCGGGACGGTTTTGGAGAGGGCGGCCCCGGGCTCCCTGGAGTTCTTTCTGGTTGAACGCTACCTGCTGTATGCGTTCCGAGCCGGGCAGCTGCGACGCGGCCGGGTGCATCACCCGCCCTATCGCCTTTGCAACCCCGAGTTGCAGACTTGTGATTTAAACGGAATCACGCCCGCCGGGCTCTCCGCGCTACCCGACTCCTCGCCACACGTCTTGGCTTCGCCGGGAGTCGATGTGGAGATCTTCGGCCTGGAACGAGCCTGACGACAACTTTTACCGCCCAGGGGATGCGTCCGCTCCGGGAACACCGTTTGAGTGGTGAATACCGGAAACATGCCTCGCCCGCCCACCCTCGCTTCCAGACAACCTGCTCTAATGGCGAGTCACAAAAGTCTTGGAGCCCGTGCGCAGATCCTTGATCACGGTGCAGAGATAAACCGGGGCCGGGTAAACCTCGCGGTATTTGGTGATCTCAGCCTTGTTGAACACCCGGAATCCGTAGCGTTCGAAGAGTTTCGCGCCGCGCCGCTCCTCGAACACGACCATTTGGCCGTAAACGGCGGGCACACCGTGCTGGCGGAGATGATCGAGGAACCCCTCCACCAAGGCCCGCGTGGTGGCGAGCTGGCGGGCTTCTGGGAGGAGATTGAGATGGAAATGCGCCATGCGCCGGGGGGCGTCGGGCACTTCTTTCCGTGCCCGGCGCAAAATCCAGCGCACAAACTTCTTCGATGCGGGGTTATACCGCGGATACCGGGCGACCCCGCGCAGGAAAAGGCTGAGCGCCTGGAAAACTCCGTGGCACTGCTGGCGAAACCAGCGCCGGGCGCCGAGCAGGTAACCGCAAATCTCGCCGTTGACGAGCACGACAAACGCCGACTCCGGCTCCCAATCGGTGTAGTAAGCCGTCAGATAATCGGCGAAGAGCTCCAGATCCTCGAACACCGGTGCGATGGAGTTCCCCAGAAACCCCGTGGCGCAGCACAGTTCCCTGACCCGAGCCCGATCGCCCGGCTCATACCTGCGGATCTCGATGTGGCGCGGGGTAGTCACAGTTTTGAGCCGCGCCGGGCGAAGTCGCGGACGACTTCCCGGTAGATTTCAAAAAGGCGCCCGAAAACTTCGGGCCATCCGTATTGGGAGGCGACCCGGGCGTGCAGACCCAGGGGATCGGTTTTTGAAGGCTGTCGCGTGGTCTCATCGATCGCCGCCGCCAGAGCCTCCGCCGAGTTTTCACGGGCCCAGAGGGTTTGGTCACTGTGCACGATCCGGTCCATGTAACTGCCCCGGATGCCGAGGACCGGGGTGCCGCAGGCTTGGGCTTCCAAGGTGACCAGGCCGAAGGTTTCCTGAACGCCGGGATGCACGAAAAGATCCGCCCCGCGATAGATCCGGGCCAGCCGTTCGGGCTCTTCGCAATGCGACATCCAATGCACCGGAGAGCCGGCCCCGTCGCTGAGATCCCGTTGCAAAGCCTGGAGTTCGCCTCTTTGGAGGCCGTCACCGACCACGAGCAGTTGGAACCGGCCGGGGCAGCGGCTATGGAGCAGCCGAAAGGCTTGGAACAACGTGTGGGTGTTTTTCTCCTGCGCCAGCCGCCCGACATAGAGCAGCAGAATCGGCCCGGCGGGGATGCCCCATTCGGCCCGGACATCCTCACCGGGCTGCGGCTGCGGCCGGAAACAGGCCGCATCCACCCCCAGATCCGTGGTGACGAGATTTTCCACACCCCATTGTTTTAAAACCTCGGCCAATGCCGGGGCGGGCACCAAGGTCCGCTCAAACCGGTTGTAAAGCTGGCGCACATAACACCGGGCAAGGCCCATTGAAAATTCCGTAGCCGTGCGGCCCAGGAACTTCTGGGCGGAGCGCAAATAGGCTTCCGGGAAATGGGAATGATAAAAGCCCACGACAGGGATCCGGAGGGCGGCGCCGGAAAACACTGCTTTCCAAGCGAGCTGATACGGGTCCCCGGACTCGATCAAATCGGGGCGTTCCTGCTCCAGAACCCGCGCCACCGCCTGGAGCCGGACCAGTGCCCGGTACTGCGAGGTGCGGGAGATCAGCGGGGAACGCACGGTGTAAACCCGGGAACGATCAGACTGGGACACCTCATCGCGGTCCCCGGGGATGATGAGGACGTGTTCGTCGGCCGTGGTGTGCTCGCGCACGTAGCGCACCTTCTCAGACACGTACCGCTTCACCCCTCCGCTTAAAGGGGAATAAAACTGCGTAAGATCGCAGATTTTCACTCCAGGAAAGAACTGGCAACCGGGCGGAAACCGGGCGGGGCGTTGCCCCCGGCCCGATACACCCGGCTTTTTCGGCCCGGGTTATTCAGCCCCGAGATCCGCCAGGTAACGCTCCGCATCCAGAGCGGCCGCGCACCCCTGTCCCGCTGCTGTGATGGCTTGGCGGTAGACGTGGTCGGCCACGTCGCCCGCGGCGAACACCCCGGGCACGTTGGTCTGAGTGCCTTTACGCTGGAGCAGGTAACCGTTTTCGTCCATGTCGAGCTTGCCAACACACGGCCGGGTGTTGGGCACGTGGCCGATGGCCACAAACACGCATTTGACCTCCAGATCGCGGGTTTCCCCGGTCTTGAGGGAGCGAATTTTTAGGGCCCGCATTTCGCCAGTCTCATCCGTGAGATACTCCACGGGGGCGGTGTCCCAGAGCGGCTCGATCTTGGGATTGGCCAGCGCGCGTTCGGCCATGATCTTGGAAGCGCGCAGGGTGTCCCGGCGATGGATGAGATATACCTTGGAAGCGAACCGGGTCAGAAACGAAGCCTCCTCGCAGGCGGAATCCCCGCCGCCCACGACGCACACGGGCACATTCCGGTAAAACGCGCCGTCGCAGGTGGCGCAGGAAGTCAGTCCGTGGCCGACGAGCGCTTTTTCGCCGGGCAACCCCAGCCACCGGGCGGATGCCCCGCTGGCCACGATGAGGGTGCGAGTGTCGACCCATTGGTCGTCGAGTTTCACACGGACAAAATCGTTCTGCGGCTCAAAATCTGTAACCCCGGCGTATTGGAACCGGGCACCGAACCTCTCGGCCTGAGCCTTCATGTTCATAATGAGTTCGGGCCCCTCGATGCCCTCCTTAAACCCGGGGAAATTTTCCACCAACGTAGTGGTGCTGAGCTGGCCGCCGGGTTCGTGGCCCTCGAGCACCAGGGGAGAGAAATTGGCGCGTGCCGCGTAAATTGCGGCAGTCAGGCCGGCGCAACCGGTTCCGACGATGATCATCTTTTCCATAATGGGCGCAGAGTTAAGCGGAGCGACTCGGGAGGCGCAAACGCCTTCTCAATCCGCGCCCGGAAAGGGTTTTCCCAATTCCGCTGCCTGAATACTCGACGCATTGGCAGGAAACTGGCTCATTCCGAAAGTTGTCGTGAAACGTCTCCGCCAGAACCTGCCCCAAAAAATGAACAAACCGGCGCCCGCAAGCTCAGCCAAGCATTACGTGCTGGATACCAACGTGCTGATCCACGACCCGCAGTCGATGTTTCAGTTTGAGGAAAACAACGTCTGGCTGCCCGTGGAAGTACTCGAGGAGCTCGACCGGTTTAAATCCGAGTCCACAACCCGGGGCGCAAACGCACGCGAAGTGCACCGGCGCTTGAACGAGCGTTTCAGCACCACAGAACACATGAAAGCTGGGGTGCCTCTGGAAAACGGGGGCCGGCTCCGGGTGTGCATCAACCCGCACATCAAATTTGACGAGCGCGGCTGGCAGATTCTTAACGCGTCCTCCCGGTTCAAGATGGTTAAGGCGCTTTTCCCGGACCTCACCCTGGCCGACAACCGGATCCTGGCCAGCGCGGTGTACGTGGCCGACACCCAGACCTCGCAGACCATCCTGGTCACCAAGGACATCAACATGCAGCTCAAAGCCCGCACCCTGGGGCTGGAGGCGGAGGATTACCGGACCGACCGGGTGGAGGACAATGACATCCGGCGCAGCCAACGCCCGAGTGCCAGCGAGGAGGTCGAAACCATCGATATCCCCGGCTACACCCTCCAGGCATTTGCGAGCCAGGAACATCTCGCGCTCAAGGACTGCGCGCAACTCTTGCCCAACCAATACGTGCTCCTTCGCAACGAAGAAGAACACAGCCACGGAGTCCCGGCCCGGCACTTTCGCGGAGGCGAGTTCCGCAAGCTGCGGCACGACCACATTACCATCCGCGGGGGACGCACCTTTCAGGCCGCCAACCTCGGCCAACGTTTCCTGCTCGACGCCCTCTACGACCCCGAGATCACCCTGGTGACCGTCTACGGCAAAGCCGGCACGGGAAAAACCCTGCTCACCGTGGGAGCCGCCCTCGAGCAGGTTCAGAACGGGGATTACGAAAAAATGCTCATCACCCGGGTCATCATGCCGACCGGGCGCGACATCGGCTTTCTGCCCGGGCGTATGGAGGAAAAAATGCAGCCCTGGGTTCAGCCCGCCTACGACGCTTTGGAGCAGCTGCTTTCGCGTCCGCGCAAGCCCGAGCAGTTCGACAAGAAAAAGCAGAGCGCGCGCAAAACCAACACCGCGCCGGCAAAGCCGCAGCCGCCGACGCCCGGCAAAGTCGCGCGGCCTTACGAACCGCTGATGCAGGCGGGACTGCTGGAGATCGAGGCCATCGCGCATATCCGCGGGCGTTCGATCCCCCGGGCGATTTTCATCGTGGATGAAGCCCAGCAACTCACCCCGCACGAGGCCAAAACGCTGGTCACCCGCATGGGCAAAGGCAGCAAAATCATCATGATCGGGGACTTGGCGCAGATCGACAACCCGTATGTGGACGCCCACACCAACGGTCTGGTTTACACGCGCAACCGGCTGCAGGGAGAGAATTTCATGGCACACGTGAACCTCTTCAAGGGCGAACGCAGCGAGATGGCGGAGGTGGCCGCCAACCTCATGTGATTCCAGCTGCGCCAGACTCCATGCGGCCTCCACCCAAAAAACGCATCGACACCCAGGCTGCCGTGTCGGTTCAGCCCGGGCTCAACGCGGCATTTTCACAGATCAACCTCGGAGGTCTACCGCCCGGCCCGGAAACTCCCCCGCCCCGCCCCGCCCGGCTTGGACGCGTCGTGCTCCGCCGGGAAACCGCCCACCGCGGGGGCAAAACGGTGATCGTGCTCGACGGGTTTTCCGAGCAGCTCTCCGAGGAGTTCATCACCGCACTGGGTAAAAAACTCCGGGCCGCCTGCGGCAGCGGAGGAACTCAGAGGGAGCGCGTCCTGGAGATCCAGGGAGAACACGCACCCAAAATCCGACAACTCTTAACCGAAGAAGGGTTCCAAGTCGCCGGGGTCAAATAACCCCTTCCAACAAAGCGCGAATCTGGGCCTCGCGCGCCTGGTGCGTCGGCTCGTCCAACACCGCCTCCCCTGCCGACCAGGAAACCGCGTCCCCGTCGGGGATCGTCACCCAGGAGCGGCATCCGCCGTATCGGGGGGAATCGGCAAACACCAGGGGGGCAGCGAGCCGGTACACCCGCACAAAGGCGAGACACACCCCCTGTTTTTCGTCGTAGCGGAAGCGCTCTTGAATGACTTCAGGCCGCCAAATGTGGAGAGGTTCCAGGCGGCGCACCACCTCCCAGTCGGAGAGGTCCCTGGTCCATTCCACCTGCACGGCATACCGCAGCTCGTGCTGACCGTCCCCGCGCGGCGCGGGAAGAAGCGTGTCCACCGGGAGCTTGAGCTTGGAGACTTGTTCATGGAAAAGCGTGGGAAAGAGGAGGAACTCCGGATGCTCAAAACGAAATCCCGCGCGGCCCTCGGCGATTCCGCCTTTGCGCAGGATGATGCTCTGGGTGCCGGAACCAAGAGCTTCGCAAACGAGGGTCCATTCTTTAAAACCGATACTCATGGAGGGAAGGCTAGAGGGGAGGAGGGCCCGGGCAGAAGACGGAAATCACCTGGAAATTCGGGATCCCTTCAGGAAGGTTGTTTGAGAGCGTTGTTTTCATCACACTGCAAAACACATGGCTTACAAGATCGACCTGCACTGCCACTCCTGGTTCTCGGCGGACGGCGTCAGCAGTCCCGAGTCAATGGTCGCCTCGGCCCGGCGCAAGGGCGTGGACGGGCTGGCGCTGACCGATCATAACACCTGCGAGGGCTATTTTGACCTGGTCGACCGCGGCCTGGCCCGGACCGACGGCCAGCCCGTCGACGGTTTTCTGGTGATCCCGGGCGTGGAGATGAGCACCGCCGAAGGGCATCTGCTCTGCCTCGGGGTGACTCTGCCCAATTTGAAGGGAACCCCGGCAGCCGAGGTCTGCCGCCAAGTGCATGCGCTGGGGGGCCTGGCGATTCCCGCGCATCCCTACGACTTTCTCCGAGCCGGCATCCGCGAGGCGGTGCTGGAGACCCTTGAGATCGACGCGCTGGAGGTGTTCAACGCCGCCACCACTTTGAAGAGCTGCAACCAAAGGGCCCTCGAATTCGCCCAACGCCGTCAACTCCCCATGACGGCCGGGAGCGACGCCCACCACAACGCCGCTGTGGCTACGGCTTACACGATCCTGCCGACCGACAACTTTTCTGTGCGCGGCATTCTCGACCAGATCCTGCGGGGCACGCAGCGGGAGGAAAAATACCTCACCGCAGCCGACGCGCTTCGCAAGACAATGAACAACTGGTTGCGGCTTCGGAAAAAACGGGTGCGTCGGGGCGGGGGCCATGGGCCAGGGGGGAGGAGCCAGGGGTGAGCGAAGTGGGAAGAAAGTCGTTCCTCGCGGGGTCTGACCGGCACGGAGCGATGCACCCGGCATCGGGGCTGGGGTTTACCTGAAACCCGAGGCTCAGGCGGGACTGCAGAGCGACCGGAAGGAAACGGCTCTGGCGTTGGGTGATTTCCAAAAAGTTCTCCGCGTCTCAGATTCTCCGCGTGAGAATGGTCTTTCTCTGCCGTCCCGGGGTTCGGTTTACAAGAGCCTTCCTGAGAAGAGCAGTAGACCGAAACAAACGGCGTGGAAAGTGAGGAGGACGTTCACCCAGCGCCAGACCGGGCCTTCGGGCCAGCGTTTCTGGTGTTTATCCCACCTCGCAAACGCGTCGTAACCGGAGAGCAGAGCGGCGTGGTAGATCCCGTAGAGGATGTAATGGAGCTGCGTGCCGTGCCAGACGCCCATCAGGCCGAAAGTCAGAAACAGCCCGAGATAGGAGGAGGTGTATTTGCCCTTAAACCATTTGCCCTTGGAGGCGGCTAAAAGGAACCGCATGTAAACGTGGTCCCGGAACCAGAAGGAGAGCGACATGTGCCAGCGATTCCAAAAATCGCGGATGTTCGCCGCAAGGAACGGCAGGTTGAAGTTCTCGGGGGTGTGGACCCCGAAGAGATAACTCACGGCAATCGCAAACGCGCTGTAGCCCGCAAAATCAAAGAAGAGGTAGAAGCTGTAGGCATACATGGAGCTCAACAGCTCCAGCACGCCCCCGCCCGTGCCTACCCGGTCTAACCAGTAAGTTTTGATGAGCGCCGCGAGAATGAATTTGTAGAGGAACCCCCGGAAAACCCGCTCCACCGCCCCGTCGAGATCCTGGAGAAACTCCTGGCGGTTCCGGCGCCGATTCCAGTCCTGCGTGAACCGGCGATAACGATCGATCGGGCCGGAGGAAAACGTCGCAAAGAAAAACAGGTAGGCCGCGAACTGGGCCGGGGAGAGGGATTTGATGACTCCATCGTGGATGCTGAAAATGACATCCAACGCCCGAAACGTGACGTAGGAGATGCCGAGAAACCCGAAAGCGGTGCCCGGCCAGAGCTCGGGCAGGAACTTCGCCGCGGCGAGAGGCGCAATGGAGAAAGCCAAGGCCCAGGGGAAAAGCCGGCGGGATTTCCATTTTAAAAACGCCCAGCTCAGCGCGCCTTGATAGACGAGGAACCCGAGCGCGATGGTCAACTCGCGCACCGCGATGCCGGGGCGAACGACCAAGGGATGGTTGAGATGCACCAGGAGCATGGCCCCGCTCGCCAGGAGCGCCCAACGCGCGTTGGCCTTTCCGAAAAGCCCCAACACAACGGTGGGCACCAGCAGATAAAGCAACAGCCCGAAATAGGTGAAATCAGCGTAGGGGCTCATGGGTGGGCAGGAGTGCTACATGATTCCAGCCTCAGGAGCCCACGGTTTTTTAACCAAACCGCCCAGGCGCACCCTCCGGATCAGAGCAGCTCGGCCAGTTTCCGACGATCGGCCTTGCCGTTGGCTGTCATCGGGAACGCCTCCAAAAACCTGAACTTCCGGGGCACCATGTAGGCGGGCACGCGCTCGGCCAGTCCGGCCTTGAGCCGGCTCGAAAAGTCGAACTCCGAGCCCTCCCAAGCCACGGCCGGCACGACAAACGCCATGAGCGATTCGATCCGGTCGCCCTTGCTTACAGGCAACACCACGGCATCGGCTACTTCGGCTAAGGCGCGCAGGTTGGCTTCCAGATCCCCCAGCTCAATCCGGTACCCATTGACCTTCACCTGTCCGTCCATGCGCCCCTCAAAAAAGAGGAGGCCGTCGCGTTCCCGCCCCCAATCACCCGTGCGATAAGTGCGTGCAGGCGCCTCGTCGAAAAACACCTTGGAGGTGAGATCTTCCCGCCCCAGGTAACCCGGGCTCACGTTGGGTCCCGCGATGAGGATCTCGCCGCGTTCGCCTTCCGGCGCCCTCTGGCCGTCTTCGGAGCAAATAAAAACCCGGGTCCCGCGCATCTCGCGGCCCACCGGCAGGGGCGAATAACGCTCCAACACATCGCGAGTCACCTGAATGGAAGTCGTGGCCACGGTCGCCTCGGTCGGGCCGTAGGTGTTCCACAGGGACGCCTTGGGAAACCGCTCCAGCAACTGGGAGGCGGTCTCAGGAGCGAGCGTTTCTCCGCAGAAAAGAAACCGGCGCAGCGTCGGCACCATCGCCTCCCTGAACCCGCGCTCGATCAAACACATCTGGGCAAAGGACGGAGTGGAAACCCAAGTGGTCACCCCCGAACGCCCCAGCGCTTCGTAGAGTTTTTTGAGGTTAGCCACCTCCTCCTTGGTGATGCTAAAGAGCGTGCCGCCAGTGACGAGGCTCAGGTAAAGGTCCATCACCGAGAGATCGAAGGAGAACGGGGCCTGGTTGAGAAAGGTTTCGCCCGGAGCAAGGAACGATTGTTCGTCGCACATCCAATCCACAAACACCTCGAGATTGGCCAGGGTGATAATGACCCCCTTGGGTTCGCCGGTGCTACCCGAGGTGAAGAGGATATAGAACGGGTCCTGCCCCTCCACCCGGTTCAACCCGCCCCCCCCCCCCGCCGCAGTCTCCGCGCACAGCGTGGCGATCCGCTCCGGGTTCAGCACCACAGCCGCTCCGGAGCTCTGCACAATGCGTTCGATGCGATGCGCAGGGATCGATACGTCGATCGGCACATACGGACGCCCCGATTTCACGGCTGCCAGGAAAGCGACGAGCATTTCCGGCTCTTTATGCCCGGTCACCGCCACTGGCGCGCGGCTGCCCGGGAACTGGGTCTCAAGCCAATGCGCCAGGGAATCGGACCGTTCGAGAAGTTCGCCGTAGGTGAGCTGGCGGCCCGCACTCACATGCGCAAGGGACTCCGGCGCGACTCGCCCCCAATGATCAATGCGATCGAGCAGATGCACAGCGCCTAGAACCCTTGGTAAACAAACGAGGGTGTGGAAAAATCGCCGCGCCCATAGATGGCGAGCAACCCCGCGATGATCGCGAAGTAATAGAGCGCCAGAAGCGCGATCCGTGCACGAGGCCTCGCCTCAAACCAAGAAACTGTCATCCCGCTACGCGGCCAAGCGGCCAAGCACGTCAGCCACCAGTTGACGAGGGGTGGCCCAGTTTTCCCGTTCAAATTCAGCCGGCGAGATTTCCACGCCAATCTCAGCTGAGAGCGCGACAATGAGCTCCACGGTCTTCATGGAATCGAGCACCTGCAGATCATACAAGGCAAGGTCCGGATTCGAACACACCTCATAGCTTTCAGCGACGTTGGCGAGGACTTCGAGGATGCGTTCAGCGGTATCGGGGGCTACGAGGTTCATAGGGATGAGGGGAGGATGGGGGGCTGGGGGTACTGGGTTCCGGAGGAGGGAATTCGGGAGACGGGGGAGGGGAATCTTAGGGGACTTGCCTTTAACGTATGATCGAATCCCTTGAAAACTTGGAGCTTTTTTTTACGGCGGGAAAAAACCCGGTGCCGCATCGGGCCCGCGAACTGGAAACATTGCTTTATCTGGCAAGACAACACATTGGGAACACTCGAAAGTTAAGCGTTCAATGCCTCTGACGTGCCGCAGACGCTCTCTGCGCTTCAATCCGCCTCGATCAAGGCTTCTCCGGGACCTCACCGGAGGCCGGTGCGGAAAGAAATCGCCCGTGATAAAAGTCATCGAGTGCCTTGTTGTAATAAAGCCAGCCCTCGCCGCTGAGGTGATCCAGGAAATCCACGGTGAATCCCGGGCTGGCTTCGCTGGCCGGGAAATCCGCCAAGGGGATGTTGTATTTCGTGGCCAACTTGCGCAAACGTCCCGTGTAAGCGGCGCGGGAAGAAGCCGAAATTCCGTACACCTCCAGGCGAATATCCTCGATGGGAATACTCAGGAGAAGCGGCTGGGCACCTAATTCAACAAACGTCCGCAGCAGCAGCTCAAAATCGGTCCATTCGCGGGCCCTGACGAGGGACTCCATGAAAACGAGATCCCGGGAGGACTTCGGGATTTTTTTCTTGGCGATCTCTTTGAGTTTGGACTGAACGGCGGCGGCATTGACGAATTTGGCGGCCTTTTTGAGCAGCTCGCTCCAATTGAGCCCGCGCAAGCCACGCCGGGGAGTGGGGTTGAGTTTTTCATCCCACTCGAGGATGTACAGAGCCGACTCTACGTGATCCTGCATCCGGGCCACACCGGAGTGGAGTTTGCCGAGGGGCCAGACCAGCCCGTAAAGAATGCGATCGAGCCAGCGGTCTCTGGCGAGGTGACTCAGGGTAAATCGGAGAAGGGGCCGCGAATTGAGCGTTTTCGGAAAAGCCAACATGCGCCGGGCGACGTCGCGCTTGAGTGCGTGACTTAACTCCGAGCTAAAGGCCATTTCATAGGCCTGCATTTCTGAGAAATTGCCCTCGTAAAACGAGGGATCGAAAACCTCGGTAAAAAACCAGCCCGGTGAGATGGAGAAAGCCAGTTTTTTTCCGCGCACGCCAGCCCCCACCCCGGCCACCTTCTGGAGCACCGCCAGCGAGGTTGTCCCGGGTTTACCCACGGGAAACACCCGGAACCCGGTGGGATAATCCGCGAAGAACTGGTTGGCGTTGTTGGGCATGGTTTTGTGCAGCTCGGAGCTGCCGTAAAACACGAGGAGCTCGGGCTCTTCAAACGCGTGTCTCTGGAGGACGACCCCCTGAAGTTTCTCGGCGTTAAACTCCGGGGCCAGTGCATGAATGTAGCGCTTTTCGAGGCGCTCACACCAAGTCCAGCAAGCCCACACCAGCAACGCCCCCAGCAGCAATGCACCCCCTGCGGCGATCAAATTCCTGGCGCCCGCATCGGCAACCGCCGCCTTCCGGGGGGCCACCGGGCTACCTGGCTTTTCTGAGGAAGAATCGCTCATTTTTTCTCGGCTCCGGGCATCGCTCGGCCCAACTTCGCCACCCAGCGGGAGGTCCCCCTCGCGGAAGACGCGCGGAGGCGGCTACAAGCGGGACACGAGCAGTTCACGCTGGAAAATGAGCTCTTTGGGAAACCGGTCATGCAGGGTGAGGAACAACTCGGTTTGAGAGATGAGTTCCCGGTGCCATTCGCCCCCGTCAATACGCATGCATTCGTCGAATTTCTCCCGGGGATAATCGATCCCCGTCCAGTCAAACTCCTCGTAATGTGGCATCCAACCGATCTGTGTTTCCCGCGCCTTGGCCCGGCCGTGGCATCGGTCGATGACCCACTGCAAAATCCGGAAGTTTTCCCCGAACCCGGGCCAGAGGAACTGGTCTTCGGCGTCTTTGCGGAACCAGTTCACGTGGAAAATACGGGGCGGATCGCTCAGATCCCTGCGGATCCCCAACCAGTGGTTGAAGTAATCGCCCATGTTGTAACCGCAGAAGGGTAGCATCGCCATCGGATCGCGGCGCACCTGACCGAGGCTGCCCACAGCTGCGGCCGTGGTTTCCGATCCCATGGTGGCCCCGAGATACACGCCGTGGACCCAGTTAAAGGATTGAAAAACCAGTGGCATGGTGGTGGCGCGGCGGCCCCCGAAAATAATCGCACTGATGGGCACCCCGGTCGCCTCCAATGCTTCGGGTGCCAGCACCGGGTTGTTGGTCATCGGGGCGGTAAACCGGCTGTTGGGATGCGCCGCTTTTTCACCTGATTCGGGACTCCACGGCTGGCCCTTCCAATCCAACGTGCCGGGAGGCGCTGGCTCATCCTTGCCCTCCCACCAAACGTCGCCGTCGGGAGTGAGCGCGACGTTGGTGTAGATCGTGTCCCGGGCAATGGTCAGCATCGCGTTCGGGTTGGACTTGTAGTTGGTGCCGGGGGCGACCCCGAAATATCCCGCCTCCGGGTTGATGGCGTAAAGCCGGCCATCGGCGCCCGGCTTCATCCAAGCGATGTCGTCTCCGATGGTGGTAATCTTCCATCCCGGGAACTGGTCCGGGGGAATGAGCATGGCGAAATTGGTCTTTCCGCAGGCGCTGGGAAACGCGGCTGCCACGTAGGTTTTCTCCCCAGCGGGCGATTCCACGCAGAGAATCAGCATGTGCTCGGCCATCCATCCCTGGATGCGGCCCAAATAACTGCCGACACGCAAAGCCAAACATTTCTTACCCAGCAACACGTTGCCGCCGTAGCCGGATCCGACCGAGATGATGGTGTTATCCTGAGGGAAATGGCAGATGAAGCGCCGTTCGGGGTTGCAATCGAGCACGCTGTGGATGCCCCGGTTGAAATCGTCGCCATCGCCGAGCTGCTCCAGAGCCACCCGCCCCATGCGCGACATGATGCGCATGTTGAGCACCACATAGATCGAGTCGGTCAGCTCCACGCCGATCTTGGTGAGGGGCGACCCCTGGGGGCCCATCAGATAAGGCACCACGTACATCGTGCGCCCCTTCATCCCGCCCCGCAGCATCCCGTAGAGCTTCTCATACATGTCCCGGGGCGGCGCCCAGTGGTTGGTCGGCCCGGCCTCGTCCCGTGCCGGGGTGCAGATGTAGGTGCACTGCTCGACTCGGGCCACATCGTTCGGGTTGGACCGGTGGTAATAACACCCGGGCAGTTTCTCCTGGTTCAGCTTCAACAAAACCCCCTGCGCCACGGCGGCCTCCAAAAGACCCGCTTTTTCCTCCTCACTGCCGTCGCACCAAAACACCTGGTCCGGCGTGGTCAATGCGGCAATCGTCTCCACCCATTTTTTGAGGGTCACGTTATTTGAGGTGGAAGTTCCAAAGGTGGTCCCGGTTTCCATAGGAAAAGTATTAATCGCCAACCCTTCTCCGGAAGGCAAGGCACGGGAATTTTTTCAAAAGTGAATCCTCAGCCGGGCCCAACTCCTCTCGCAGTCCTCCCAGGGCCCCCTTTTTCCTCCCGGGGATGCCGACCGACGCGGATGAATTCCCGCCCAATCCCCCCCTGTTGATTTGGCAGTTTGCTCCCATAGCCCAAAGCCCGTATGTTCGAGACAGCATGCGCATGACGTCGAGTTCCAGCGATTTTCAGCCTCTTGGCTCTCTGGGCCGGCTGCCCATTTACCTCACCACCGTGCTTTCAGCGCTCTACGTGCTGGGCATGCTCGTCACCGCCGTGCTCGGCGCCTCCGCGGCTTCCGTGCGCGGGCTGAGCTTTTCCACCCACGATTTCTTCTCCCTGGGCTGGGTGTGGGAACCGCTCACCTGTTCCTTTCTCAATCCCCCCGATTTCTTCTTCCTCTTCGGCATCTTCTTCTTCTACTCGGCGGGCTTGGAGGTGGAACGTTATCTCGGCCGGACCCAGTTTCTGAAGTTTTACCTGCTCTGCCTGGGCGTTGTCCCGATCGTGCTCGGGATCTGGCATGGGCTGGGGATCCCCGGAAACCATGCCGGCATGGGCGGCATCACCATCGCGCTTTTTGTGGCGTTTGCCACGCTCTACCCCGGCCTCCAATACATGGGCTGGGTGCCCCTCAAATACGTGGCCGGCGCCTGTTTCGCCATCGCCTGCCTAGGCTATCTCCCGGCGCGCAACTGGACGGCTCTCTCCACCGTCGCCGCCGAAGGCGCAGTGGGCTTCTTTTTTGTGCGCTATCTCCAAGGCGGCGGCGCCATAGACTGGGCCGCTTGGAAGGAAAAAATCTTCGGTCCCCGGCGCAATTTCAAGGTCCTGCCGACCCCAAAAAACCCAACGCATCCCCGCGAAGCTGCCTCAAACACCCGGGATTCCCGGGACCCCGTGTTCGGATTCATCGATCCGTTGCTTGAAAAAATCGCGCGGAGCGGGCTTGCAAGCCTCACCAGCAAAGAACGCGAGCAACTTGAAAAAGCGCGGGAATCCCTGCTCAAAAAAGATCAGCACAAGAAGTAGCGCCCATCCCCAGCCTACTCCGATGTCAGACACCCCCGCCCGGACGCATCCTGGCGGCGGACGGAAGGGCAAGCCCCCCCAGATCAAAAACAAATCGAGCGGCGCGCTCGAGTGCTGCTAGAGGTTCCATCATGATCGACACGCCTCCGAGCGACACGTCCCGACGGATCTCCCGGTTCGACAACTCCTACATCACGGCGATGTCCCATTTTTACCGGGGCGAACTGGGCCGGATCATGTCCTGGCGGGCCCGGCTCGATATCACCACCAACTGGGCCATCACCACCTCCACCACCATCTTCACCGTCGCGTTCTCCTTCGAGCGCGTCCCGCACATCATCTTCTTTTTCAACGTGGCGATTGTCTGGATCATGCTCTGGATTGAGGCGCGCCGGTACCGATTCTACGACGCGTTCCGCGCCAGGGTCCGCATGCTCGAAGCCCATTTCCTGGTGCCGATCGTGGCGCAGAACACCCAGCTCCTTCAGGGGGAATGGCAGAAGCTGGTATGCGAGGATCTCCTGCTGCCCTCCTTCAAAATCAGCAGGTTTGAAGCCTTCGGCCGCAGGCTCAAACGCAATTACACTTTCATCTTCCTGGTCATCCTCGTGGCCTGGATCACCAAGATCTTTCTTCACGCCGAAAAACCCATCACCGATTTCGCCTCCTTCTACGCCGCCCTCCAGGTCGGCACCTCCATCCCCAGCTGGCTGGTGGCCACCATCTTGGTCGCCACTTTCACCTCCGTCATCGCCATCACCGCTTACATCAGCAGCCGATCCAACGGGGAAATCTCCGAGTTCGGCACCCACCGCTCCCTGTGGCGGATTTAACCCCATGTCATCCCTCCCGCCCTCTTCCTCCAATGAAAGCCTCCATCATCTCCGCCAAATTGTCGCCCGGCTGCGCGCCCCGGACGGCTGCCCTTGGGACCGCGAGCAAACCCACATGAGCCTGAGGGCCAGCCTCCTGGAGGAGGCCTATGAAGTCGTCCACGCCATCGAAGAGCAAGACCCCACTCACCTCTGCGAGGAACTCGGGGATTTGCTTCTCCAAGTGGTTTTCCACTCCCAACTCGCCCAGGAAACAGGCCAGTTCACCTTCGAAAACGTCGCCGCCGGCATCGCCGAAAAATTGGTCCGTCGCCACCCTCACGTCTTCGGGGCAGATCACTGCGCGGACTCCTCCGAGGTGCTCCAACGCTGGGAAGACATCAAACGCGCCGAGCGCGGTAAAGAAAACGCCCCGGAATCCGCGCTCGACGGCGTGTCCGGTGGTTTACCCGCCCTGATGCGTGCGGAGAAGATCCAGAAGAAAGCCGCGCGGACTGGGTTCGACTGGTCGGAAATCGGGCCGGTGCTCGACAAGGTGCGAGAGGAACTCGCGGAGGTTGAGGCGGAGGTCGGGATGGACCCTGAAAGACTGGAGGGGGAAATCGGCGACCTGCTCTTCAGCGTGGTGAATCTGGCGCGTAAACTCAAAATCGACGGGGAAGTGGCGCTCCATCGCGCCACCGAAAAATTCACGACCCGGTTCCAATCCCTAGAGAAACTGGCCGTTGAGAAGGGGCTCGTCCTGGAAAAACTTTCGCTCCCCGAAATGGACGCCCTCTGGGATGAAATCAAAACCCGGCCCTAGCCGCTGCCGTCGGGCACAGCTCAAGCCGGGACCGGGCGGGCGAAGTTGCGCTTGTCCGTCCCGGGAGCACTGGTAGCGTCGCCGCACGTTTCGCATGGCTGATCACGGATACCTCGCGCTGGTTCTTCACGCACACCTCCCCTACGTGCGGCATCCGGAATATGATGAATTTCTGGAGGAAGACTGGCTGTATGAAGCCATCTCCGAGACGTATCTGCCGCTCTTGGAGGTGCTCTACGGGCTGAGCGACGAGAAAATCCCCGCGCCGATCACGCTGTCACTAACCCCGCCGCTCTGCCACATGCTGCGGGACCCGCTTCTTCAGGAGCGCTATGGGCGGTACTTGGAACGGTCGATTGATCTGGCCCGCCGGGAAACCGAACGCACCCGGGGCCAGGACCGCCTCGAATCCATCGCGTCGTTTTATCTCGATCGGCTCCTCCACATTCAGACCGCCTACGAGACGCGCTGGAAACGGGATCTCGTCGGCGCTTTTGCCGAACTCCAAAACCGCGGCGCCATTGAGATCATCACCTGCGCGGCGACCCACGGGTTTCTGCCCCTGATGGAGAACTTCCACGAGGCCGTGCGCGCCCAGGTGCTCATCGCCTGCGATCATTACCGGGAAATGTTCGGGCGCCCACCGCGCGGCATCTGGCTGCCGGAATGCGCCTATGTGTCCAGCCTCGACGAGGTGCTGCGCCAGGCCGACCTGCGCTGGTTTGTCGTCGACGCCCACGGGCTGATGTTCGGCGCTCCCAGACCCCGCTACGCGATTTACGCCCCCTGCTTCACACCGGCCGGCCCCGCCGCATTCGGCCGGGACCGGGATTCGAGCCGCCAAGTGTGGAGCGCCGAGGAGGGTTATCCCGGCGACCCGGCCTACCGCGATTTCTACCGCGACATCGGGTTTGAGCTGTCGGTGGATTACCTGCGCGACTTCCTCCCCGGGGATGGCACCCGCAAATTCACCGGGCTCAAGTATCACCGGGTCACCGGGCCGACTCCGGACAAGGATCTTTACCGCCGGGACTGGGCGCTGGGGGCGGCGGATCATCACGCCGGGCATTTCATGGCCAGCCGGGCGGCGCAAATCTCCAACCTGCGCCAGCACATGAACGTGCCGCCGATCGTCCTCAGCCCGTTTGACGCCGAGCTCTTCGGCCACTGGTGGTTTGAGGGCCCGGAATTCATCAACCTTTTCCTGCGCAAAGCGGTACACGACCAGCGCGAGTTTGTCCTCACCACGCCCTCCCAATACCTCACCCGGCACGACACCCATCAGCTCGCCGTTCCGTCCGCCTCAAGCTGGGGCCACAAGGGCTACTGGGAGGTCTGGCTCGATGACAGCAACTCCTGGATCTATCCCCATCTCCATGTCGCCGCCCGCCGGATGACGGAAATGGCGCGCACCCACGCCCAGACACCGCCCTCCGGGCTTCTCGACCGCGCCCTGCGGCAGATGGCGCGCGAACTCCTGCTCGCGCAGTCGAGCGACTGGGCGTTTCTGATGAAAACCGGTACGGCAAAAAACTACGCAACCAAGCGCACCAAGGATCACATCCTGCGGTTCACCCGGCTCTACGACCAAGTCCGCGCGGACGCCATTGACGCGGCGTTTCTGGAAAACTGCGAATGGCGCGACAACATCTTCCCAGATCTCAATTGGCGGCACTATGTCTGAGCGCGTTTTTTGGTCGTTGTTCCTCCGGGCCGTCCCGCTCGGACTGCTCTGCGCACTCTGCCTGGGCGACCTGCCCCCGGCCCGCGCCCAGGACGAGGAACGGCCTCCGGCAAAAAAGCCCGGGGTGCGCATCACTTTTCTGCCCCCGCCTTTGGAGGGGAACTTAAGCCTGGGGATCTACGACAAGACGGGCAAACTGGTGCGCACCCTGCACCAAGAAGCCACGGAAAAAGATTTCGTCGCGGGTTTAAACGGGTTCATCACCCATTGGGACGGCAAGGACCAGGCGGGGCGGCCGGTTCCCGCTGGAAAATACTCCGCACGCGGCTACGCCGTGGGCCGGTTTGAAATCGAGGGCATCGCGTTCTACGCCAACGACTGGCTTGGCGACGAGTCACTGCCCCGGGTCGAGAAAGTCGAATCCCTTGCGTGGAACCCCGCAGGCTTTCTCTCCCTGCGGGTTCGTCAACCCGGCGGTGCCCCGGCCGCTCTGCGCATCGACCGCGAAGGCCGCGCCACCCAGGCACCTCCCGGTGAATCCTTACCGCCCGTTCCTGGTCCCTCTCCCTCGATACTCGGCGCGCTGCCTGGCATCGAATCGCTTCAAGCCTCCTGCCTCGGAAACAACAACGGCGTGTGGGTGGTGGACAAAACCGCCGCCGGCTTCGAGGTAAAGGAATACTCCACCTCCGGCGAGTTGCGCCGGCGGATGAGTATTCCCAGCGATCAACCTCCGCCCGTCCAAATCGCCGCGGCCACCGACAGCGATCTGCTTTTCCTCCTCGAAGAAAACGCCTCCCTCCAAAGGGTCCGCGGTTTGTCGCTTGAACCCGCGCCCTCCGCGCAACCCGCCCCGTCAGAGAGCACCGCCCCAGCGGAGGGACCGGTGAGTTCGGTCTGGAAAACCTTCCTCTCGAAATCCTGCACCGTCACCGACCGCTTTGAGGCCGTCAAAGACCAGCTCAGCCGGGAAAAACCGTTTAAACCGGAGGAAAAACTCCGGGTCAGGCTGCTGCCCAACCCGCTCTTTAAAGACGCGACGCAGGACGTGGACCTCCGGCTCCAGATCGACGAGCAAGGCTCTTATTTCGCCACAACCGACGGGCTCCTCCTCCAGCGGGTCACCGAAACCCCCTTTCTCAAATGGGCGGTTGCTGGCCGTGAAGGCGGCAGGGCCGTGACCTTTTTTGAAAGCAACGGCGCTGGGGTAGCCGAGTTTCGGGCCAATCGGCTCGCCAACATGATGGCTTTTGACGCGGGAGACTACGAATGGTCGCCCGGCAAAAACCCTTAACCCATCGGCTCCCGCGCCTAGGTTCGCGTTCCATCGGGGCGACAAAGACGGCCTTGCGCTTGGGGGCGGTGATTTCCTAAAAGGCGCGCATGTCCCGAGACATCGTCTATTTCGACCTTGAAACCCAGCGCACCGCCAACGACGCCGGGGGCTGGGACAAGAAACGCGACATGGGCATGTCGATCGGCGTCACCTACAGCACCGCGCGGGGCGAGTACCAGATTTACTCGGAAAAAAACGTCAACGCCCTCATCGATCAACTGCTCCGGGCCGATCTGGTCGTGGGCTTCAACGTGATCAACTTCGATTACGAAGTGCTCATGGGCTACACCATCCTTGACCTGCCGCATCAGTGCAAAACGCTGGATCTCCTGGTGGAAATCGAGGCCAAACTCGGCCACCGACTCGGACTCGACGCCGTGGCCACCGCCACGCTCAAGGTGGGCAAAACCGGAGACGGCCTGGACGCCATCCGGTGGTGGCGCGAGGGGCGTCTTCTGGAGATCGCCGAGTACTGCTGCTTTGACGTGAAATGCACCAAACTCGTGCACGAATACGGGGTGGAACACCGGCAGCTTTTCTACACCGACCGTTTCCAGCAGCGCAAAAGCGTGGCTGTGGACTGGTGACGGGCCGCTTCGGCCCGGACTTGGAACGGCCCGAATTCCGGGCTTCGCCTAAGGATTTAAGTTACGGCGATACACCGGTCGTTTGCCGGCCGGAGTTTTGGAGCAGCGCCTGGCCCACGCTATCGACGCTAATGACATCGCCCGGGCGGTGATCACGCTCCCGATCTCCCGCATCACGCGCTCGCTTGGTTCCCCGCCATCGGTCACCCCGGCGATTTCACAAATCTCCCTCGGGTTATCGTCCGCGCTGAGATGACCGTCGGCCTTGCCGAAAGCGCCGCTTCCAGTCTTACCTGCGAGCCGATGGTTGCAGATGTTGGCCGCCACCGTGGCGGGATTCGAGAGGTACGCGCCCTGATCGGCCAGCAAAACCAACGCGGTCCCGGCGCAGCGGGCCATGGCCTGCTGCCGCGCCAATGCAGCCAAATCCGCCAACAATTTGTCCCTATTCCTTGAAGCCTGGGCCCGGACAGAAATTGGCGGTGGCTGGCGCAATCAAAGCCGCCGCAACGCAGAGAATGCACCGTGAGCAGTTCCAAAAGCGAAGAAGCCGATCCACCTGCCGGGTTCGGCAGAAAAAGCGGCATCATTCTGCTTGAAACCGCCGGTCCGGCTCCACAGCCTCCGGGCCGTCCGGCGACTGCTTTCCCTTTTTTCCAGTCCCTCACGCTCTCAAAGCCGCAACCATTCGCGACAGACCGGGTTCCACCGGCCTCCACCCCTGCCCTGTATGACTCTCCACCCCTGGCCCTTGCGCTGCGCTCTCCATTTCCCGGGGAGCCGCCTGATTTTCCCATGAACATCGTCTCGGCTTCTCTGAGGCGGCCCTTGACGGTGCTGGTGCTGGTGGCCGCCGTGGCTTTAGGGGCACTGCTGGGCCTTCAGCGGATGTCGCGCGACGTCTTTCCGCCCCTGGGAATCCCCACCATCTACGTGGCGCAACCCTACGGCGGGATGGATCCGGCCCAGATGGAGGGGTTCCTCACTTATTATTACGAGTACCACTTCCTCTACATCACCGGGATCGAACACGTGGAATCGAAGTCCATCCAGGGCGCTTCGATCATGAAACTCCAGTTCCATCCCGGAACGGACATGGCTCAGGCCATGGCGGAAACCATCTCCTACGTGAACCGGGCCCGGGCGTTTATGCCGGCCGGCACGGTGTCCCCCTTTGTCACCCGATTCGATGCCGGCAGCGTCCCAGTGGGGCACTTGGTGTTTTCCACCGAAAACCCCAAACGCACCGTCGGCCAGATGCAGGACGCCGCGCTCAACCTGGTGCGTCCGCTGTTTGCCACTCTCCCCGGAGTCTCCGCCCCGCCCCCCTTTGGCGGCAGCGCCCGCACGATTGTGGTCAACGTAAAACCCGACCGGCTCCGGGCTTACCAAATGGCTCCGGACGAGATTGTGACCGCCCTAACCCAGGCCAACACGATCAGCCCCTCGGGCAACATGCAGCTCGGGGACAAATACCCCATCGTTCCCGTCAACGCCGTGGTGAAATCCATCCAAGACCTCGAATCGCTGCCGCTGCGGGTGGGCCAGAACGGCGCCGTTTTCCTCCGGGACATTGCCACGGTGGAGGACAGCTCGGACCTCACCACGTCCTTCGCCTTAGTCAACGGACGCCGGACGGTTTACATCCCGGTCACCAAACGCAGCGACGCCTCAACCCTAAGCGTGGTGGAGTTGGTGAAAACCAACCTCGCCAAGTTCCAGAGCGTGGTGCCCGAGGACGTCAAAGTCAGCTTCGAGTTCGATCAAACCCCGGTGGTCCTCCAGGCCATCGAACATCTCGTCCGCGAGGGCCTCCTCGGCGCCGTGCTCACCGGGCTCATGGTCCTGCTTTTCCTGCGCGACTGGCGCACGGCTTTGATCGTGGTCATCAACATCCCGGTCTCCCTCTTGGCCGCGCTTTTCGCGCTCTGGGTCACCGGCCAAAACATCCACCTCATGACCCTGGGCGGACTGGCCTTGGCCGTCGGTATCCTGGTGGATGAGGCCACCGTCACGGTGGAAAACATCCACACCCATCTCGCCAACGGCCGCCCCGTGGCCGCCGCCGCCCTCGACGCCACCCGCGAAACGGCGTTGCCGCGCCTGCTCGCCATGCTCTGCGTCGTGGCCGTGTTCACTCCGGCCCTGTTCATGGTCGGTGCCGCCCGGGCCCTGTTCACCCCGCTCGCGCTCGCCGTTGGGTTCTCGATGATCGCCTCGTTCCTGCTTTCCAGCACGCTGGTGCCCATCCTCGCCGTCTGGTTCCTCAAAAAACAGCCCCGGCACTCGCCCAACCCGCCCGCGATCCAACGCCTCTGCCGCGCCCCCCTGCAGGCCGCCCTCGCCGCGCGCTGGATTTGGGTGCCCGCCTCGATCGCCGCCGCCGTCGCCGTGGCCTGGATCTTCGGGGCGCAGCTCGGACTCGAGATTTTCCCGCAAACCGATTCCGGCCAGTTCGCGCTCCGGCTGCGGGCCCCGACGGGCACGAAAGTGGAGCTGACAGAAACCCTGGCGCTCAAAGCCCTGGACCTGATCCAAAAAGAGACCGGGCCGGAAAAAATCGCCCTAACGATGGGCCTGGTCGGGGTGCACGCCCCCAATTACCCGGTCAACCTCATCCATCTCTGGAACGGCGGCCCGGAGGAAGCCTGGCTGGCCGTCCAACTCCAACCCGGGGCCGGTCTGCAGATCGAGCCGCTCCAGGAACGGCTCCGGGCCATTTTTAAGCGGGAGCTGCCCGATGTGACCCTGTCGTTTGAGCCCAGCGACATCGTCAGCCGGGTCATGAGCTTCGGCTCCAACACCCCCGTCCATGTCGCCGTCAGCGGGCCCGACCTGGCGGTCAACCGGGCGCACGCGGAAAAAATCTTCGCCAAACTCCAGGAACTCCCCGCCCTGCGCGACATTCAATACGGGCAGGCGCTGGATTTCCCCACGGTCGAGATCCAAGTCAACCGCGAAAAAGCCGGGCTTTTGGGAGTCAAAACTGCGGATGTCACCCGTTCCTTGGTGGCGGCCACCACCTCCAGCCGGTTTACCACCGCCAATTACTGGGCCGACCCGAAAACCGGGGTGAGCTACAGTCTCCAAGTCCAAATTCCCCAGGCTAAAACCCAGTCCCTCGAGGACCTCAAAAACATCCCCATCCACGCGCAGGACGCCCCGGCGCAACCCCTGCGCAACGTGGCCAGCCTGCGCACCGGCACGGCGGTCGGACAATACGAGCGCTACAACATGGCCCGCGTGGTTTCCATCACCGCCAACCTGCACGGCGCCGACCTCGGGTCCGTGGCCCGCCAGATCGAGGAGAAACTCCGCGAGCTCGGGCCGCCTCCGCCCAAAACCAACGTCGCCATCCGCGGCCAGGTGCCCCCGCTGCGCGAACTCACCGAGGGATTCCGCTCGGGCATTCTGGTGGCCGCCCTGGGGATCCTCCTGATTTTAACCGCCTTCTTCCAATCCCTGCGCCTGGCGCTGGTGGTGGCGTCCTCGCTTCCGGCCGTGCTCGCCGGCATCGCCTTGGTTCTCTGGTTCACCCACACCACCCTCAACATCCAGTCCGGCATCGGCGCCATCATGGCCATGGGCGTGGCGGTGGCCAACGCCATCCTCCTGGTCACCTTCGCCGAACGCCTCCGACTCCAGGGCGCGGACGCCCGGCAAGCCGCATTGGAGGGGGCCGCCAGTCGGCTCCGCCCGATCCTCATGACCAGCTGCGCCATGCTTGCGGGCATGCTGCCCATGGCCTTGGGACTCGGCGACGCCGGCAACCAAAGCGCCCCGCTGGGCCGGGCCGTGATCGGCGGACTGCTGGGGGCGACTCTGGCCACCCTCTTTGTGCTGCCCGCCGTGTTTACGCTCCTCCAACAGCGCGCCGCGCGCGCGTCCCACTCGCTCGACCCCACCGACCCCGACTCCCCCCGGTTCGATTCCACCGCCTCGGCCGCCCCATGACGCCCATGAAACTGCCCGGATCCACGCTGAGCCTGCTCCTCCTTTTCTCCCCGGCACTGCCCGGGGCAGACGCCCCCCAACCCCTCCAGCCCACGGTGCCGGTCACCCGGGCCAAACACGGCGACATCCTTCGGTTCATCACCCTGCCCGCCAACCTGCGCGCCAACCAACAGGCCACGCTTTACTCCAAAGTGTCCGGTTACATCGCAAAGATCCCCGTGGACAAAGGGCAACGGGTGGAAGCCGGGGCGACCCTCGCCGAAATCGAGGTGCCCGAACTGGCCGCCGACCTGAAAGGGTACCAAGCCGAGGCGCGCGTGGCCGAAGCCGAACTCCAACGGCTCAACGAGGCGGCAAAAAAAGCGCCGGACCTGGTCCTGCCCCAGGCACTCGACAAAGTGCGCGGCGCACTCGACTCGGCCAAGGCGTCCGTGGAACGCACCGAGACTCTGCTCGGATTTGCCCGCATCACCGCGCCTTTCCCGGGGATCGTCACCATGCGGCACATGGATCCCGGGGCGTTTGCGCCCGCCGCCACCACCGGAAGCACCCCGCAGAACGCGGCCCTGTTTACCGTCATGGATTTCACCACCATCCGCGCCGCCACCGGCGTCCCGGAACTGGAAGCGCCCCTCATCAAGGAGGGTCAGCCGGTCAAAATCAGCCTCGAACAATTCCCGGGCCGCACGTTCGACTGCAAGATCTCGCGTCTGAGTTATGCGCTGGAGGAAAGCACCCGCACCATGCTCGTGGAAGCCGACATTCCCAACGCGGACCTCGTCCTGCGACCCGGCATGTTCGCCACGGCAAAGATCGGCGTTGAGCAGCATCAAAACGCCCTGCTCATCCCGGTGGACGGCGTGGTCATGGAAAAAACCGCCGCGTTCGTTTTCAAGTGGGTGGACGGGAAAGCCAAAAAAATCCCGGTGACCCTGGGATTCAACGACGGCACCCTGGCGGAGCTGCTCACCGGAGTCGGCCCGGACGACGCCATTCTGCTGCCGGGAAAACGGGTGCTCACCGACGGTCAACCCGTGCAAACGACCCCATGAAAAAACGCGTTCTCCTCCGGGTCATCTGCGCGGTTTTGATGGGGGCGCAGGAAAGCCCTGCCGCATCCAAGCCCCCCAGCCCGCAACGGATCGACCTGGCCACGGCCCTGCGCCTGGCCGGCGCCAACAATCTAGAAGTCCAAATCGCCCGGGAAAAGGCCGCGGAAGCCGACGCCAACGCGCGGATCGCGGTGGGACAGTTTTTCCCGAGCCTCAGCCCGGGACTCGGTTACCGGCGGCACGAGGGCAACCTGCAAGACGTGGCCGGTGCCATCCTCAACGCGGACAAAGAACAGTTCACGGCGGGCGGCTCCCTCGCCGCTCAGGTGGACTTGGGGGAAGCCCTTTTTGCCAGCCTCTCCACGCATCAGCTGCGCAAGGCCGCCCTGCACCGCTCCGACGGGCAACGCCAGGAAACGGTGTTCCAGACAGCGTGCGCCTATTTCGATCTGGTCCGCGCACACGCCGCCGAATCCGTCGCCCAGGACGCGGTGGGCATTGCCGAGGACTACGAATCCCAAATCCGGCAGGCCGCCGACGCCGGCCTCGCGTTCAAAGGCGACGTGCACCGCTCCCAAACCCAGGTGGAACGCAACCGGCTCATCCTGGCCCAGGCCCGGGAACAGTCCAAACTCGCGGGCACCCGGCTCGCCCAACTCCTGCACCTGGATTCCACCGTGGCACTACGCGCCGCGGATTCCGGCCTCCAGCCCCTCGAGCTCGTCCCGCTCTCGCGTTCCCTGGACGCCCTCGTCGTCGAGTCGCTCTCGGCCCGGCCCGAACTCAAACAGTTCGCCGCCCAACTTGAGGCCGCGAGAAAAAGCCGCCAAGGCGCGCTCTACGGCCCGCTCATCCCCAATGCCAACGCCCAGGCCTTCTACGGCGGACTCGGCGGCGGCGTAGGCAACCCCGGCCCGCGGGACTTCAACCAGGCCTCCGATTACAACGCCTCGATCTCCTGGAGAATCGGCCCCGGGGGGCTCTTTGACTTTGGCCGGATCCGAGCCCACGACGCCCGGGTCCGCGCCAGCGCGTTGGAGTTGGAAAAAACGCGGGATGAAGTGATCCGGCAGGTCGTGGACGGGCACACCCGCATCCACGCGCTCAGCGCCCAACTTGCCACCACCCAGCGCGCCCTGGAATCGGCGAGAAAAACCCTGGATTTGGCCCGGGAACGCCGGGAATTTGGGGTGGGCGTGGTACTTGAAACCATCCAGTCCGAACAGGACCTCACCCGGGCCCGGCTCGATTACCTCACGATTCTGGCCGAGCAAAACAAAGCCCAGTATGCCCTGCAACGCGCCCGGGGCGCTTTGGCGTCCCCAGGGCGTTGACGGGATCCAGCGCGGCAAGCCGCGCGGCAGCTACGGGGCGTCCTCCACTTTTGTGAGCGTCACGGTGATGAGCTGTTTTGTCGGAACGGTCATTTTCTCACCCTTCGCGAGCGGATTCTCGATTGTCATCTCCATGTCCTGATGCATCACCGTTTCGCGCGCCATGCCCAGGGCGTTGTCAAACCACACGGTGCCGCTGAGCTTGAGTCGGTTGATCTGCATGGGCGGAAGTTGCGCGGCTGCGCCGGCGCCTGGGGCCTGGTAATTGGCAAGCTCCCCTTGCATGACAATTTCCGCGCAGGGCACCCCGCCGTGATCCACCATGCCCTTGAAAGTGTAGGTGCCATGGAGCTCGATCAGCCCGAACCCCTCCGTTTTCAGGATCCAATCCCACGAGTCCCCCGGCTTCACCGCCCCTGCGGGCGTCGATCGCAGACCGCCCTGCTTGAACATCTCCATCACGGATTTCTTCGTGAACATCTGCCCTAGCGGATTGGCTGCAACTACCGGCCCAAGTTCTCCCAGAAACTCCTCAAAATTCTCGATATCGGTGACTTCGTCTTTTTCATTGGCAACCAGCTTGAGGCTCTTGCCGATCAGACGGCTGAACTCTTTGCCGACGGAACCGAACCCCTGCGCGTCCGTTTTTTCAGGTTTGGCGGAGTCGAACCCCATCACCTGGCCAGCCATGCTCATATTCATCGCGACCCGGTTGATTTGAGTGGTGCGCCGCTTTTGTTTGCCGTCCTCGTGCGGACTCACCGTCGTGGAGTTCTCGATGATCATGTTCATCTTCTGGTCCATCTTCTGCCCGGCCAAGTCGATGGTGGTGGCGTGTTCTGTCTCCATGGCCTGCACATAACGTTTCCCCACGCGCCACTGCTGCTTGAGTTCAACGGCTTGGCCCCATGCCAGTGAACCGGCGCTGAAACTGGACACGGCCAACAAGAGGAGGGAACGGCGGAGAAGTTTCATAGAAGGGGGGGTGATCTGGGAACACGCGCCGGTGGAGTGGCCAGAGAGCCATTCAAAACGCGAGCCGTGTGTATCCCGCCCGGAGTCCGCTCTCAAGCAAAGACCCGCCCCCCGCTTGCTGATCTTCCCCGCCCGTCCATCCCGTCCATCCCGTCCATCCCGTCCATCCCGTCCATCCCGTCC